>JAQYVP010000147.1 GCA_030145485.1 Chromatiales bacterium | reverse complement strand
GCGGAATCTTTTCGCTCAATCAAAAGCAACCCTGTTTCCAACTCCAAAATGGTAATTACGGACAAAAACAAGCTATTTGCTGAGACGCTATTGGCCCATGCTTCGACATTTTTATCAATTCTGGCAGACTTTGCTTTTTTCAATTCGGAAATAACATTTGTATCAAGCAGGTACATTATGAGAGATTTGCTTGTCGATAAAGCTCTTTATTTAGGCGGGGTGGCTCAAATTCAATCTCTGCAACATCGGGCATTGCGAGTAATTCAACAATGCTCTCTTTCTGATCCGTAATACCCCGGTACTCCTCAATCGATAATAAAACATGTGCAGGGTGGCCCCGGTCAGTAATAAATACAGGACCATTGAAGGCAGCCCGCTTCGCCCTACTCACATCCTGATTAAAATCTCTGCTGGTAACGGTTGTGATGCTCATGCAAAACCTCGCTTTGGTGTACAAGTTATTTCGAAAATGCGTGGAAAGGGATTGGTATGACGAACAGTGGGGTGCATCGGAGCCGCTTTCGATTCAGGGTGTTGATTGGGAGTAGAGCTTTGTTGGGCACGTCGTTCCTCCTTTGCCCAACCTACGGCTTCATGAGAGAATAGGTCTGGTCTATTCGTTTGGAGTTTATTGATGTCCCGGCAAGCTGTTTCGCGTAACTTTTCCACCACCAGAATGCGCCGTATGCGCAAAGATGATTTCTCCCGCCGCCTGATGCGCGAGACGACATTGACTGCTGATGACCTGATCCTGCCGGTGTTTGTGCTCGAGGGTGATGGCCTGCGTGAGCCGATCCCCTCTATGCCGGGTGTGGAGCGTATGAGCATCGATCTGCTGGTGCAGGAGGCAAGGGAGATCCATGCACTGGGCATTCCCGCGATGGCGATATTTCCTGTGACGCCGGCTTCGGCTAAATCGGAAGATGCTCGTGAAGCCTTCAATCCTGATGGACTGGCGCAGCGCGCAGTCATGGCTGTCAAGGATGCGACGCCGGAACTTGGGATCATTACTGACGTGGCGCTGGATCCATTTACTACCCATGGTCAGGACGGCCTCATCGATGATTCCGGTTATGTGATGAATGACGAGACTGTCGAGGTGCTGGTCAAACAGGCGCTCTCCCATGCGGCGGCAGGTGCCGATATTGTTGCGCCTTCCGACATGATGGATGGGCGCATCGGCTCGGTGCGCCAGGCGCTGGAGGGGGCTGGACATATTCATACGCGCATTCTTGCCTACTCGGCAAAATATGCATCCAGCTATTATGGGCCATTTCGTGATGCAGTTGGCTCGGCAGCCAACCTGGGTGGGGGAAATAAATACACCTATCAACAGGATCCGGCCAACAGTAACGAGGCGCTGCATGAGGTTGCGCTGGACCTGCAGGAGGGCGCCGACATGGTGATGGTGAAGCCTGGCATGCCCTATCTGGATATAGTGCGGCGCGTCAAGGAGAGCTTTGCAGTCCCCACCTACGTCTACCAGGTCAGCGGTGAATATGCGATGCACATGGCGGCGGTGCAAAATGGCTGGCTGGATGAGAAAGCCGTGGTGTTGGAGTCGCTGGTTTGTATCAAGCGCGCCGGTGCGGATGGCATTCTGAGCTACTTTGCCAAACGCGCTGCACAGTGGCTGAACAATGAGTGATCAATATGCGGTGATTGGAAACCCTGTCAAGCACAGTCTGTCACCACAGATTCATGCGGCCTTTGCCAGTGAAACCGGCGAGGAGATTGTGTATGAGCGCCTGCTGGGCGACCTGGAGGATTTCAATGGCGACGTGAGGGATTTTTTTTCCCGTGGTGGATGCGGCCTGAATGTGACAGTGCCTTTCAAGCAGAAGGCCTGGGAACTGGTGGATGAACTCAGTGAGCGGGCGCGGCTCGCGGGAGCTGTCAATACCATTACCCGGCTGGATAGCGGCAAGCTGCGTGGTGACAACACCGACGGTGTCGGGCTGGTGCGTGACCTCACAGAGAACCACGGTTTCGATTTTACCGATGCCTCGCTGCTGCTGCTTGGCGCCGGAGGCGCATCCCGGGGAGTGATCCTGCCGCTGCTGCAACAGCAGCCGGCAAGCCTGATGATCGCGAACCGCACTGCCGGGAAAGCTGTGTCGCTGGCGGATCTCTTTAGCGGGCAGGGCGATGTTTGCGGCTGTGGTCTGCATGAGATAGCTGAGCGGCAATTTAATCTGATCATCAATGCTACAGCCGCTGGATTGGAGGGCGATGTTCCGGCTATTCCAGACACCTGCCTGGCATCCGGTGGCTGGGTGTATGACATGATGTATGGCAAACAGCCGACCGCATTCGTACGTTGGGGTGAGGCGCGTAATGCGGGGAAGAGTCTTGATGGTATTGGTATGCTGGTCGAGCAGGCGGCAGAATCATTTTTCATCTGGCGCGGTGTGCGTCCGCACACGGCGGCGGTAATTCAGCAGCTTGTCTCATAGCCGCTTGTCATTTTGACCGCAGGGAGAAATCTTAATTCCTCTAATCAATCGGAGTTCCCAGATAATTCCTGAATGGCAAACATCTTTACAAAGACATCAAATTTCACTTATGACTCTCGCAAAGACGCTAAGCTCGCCAAGAAAAACCTTTGCGGTCTTGGCCTACATGGATGTAGGTCAGGGGCGTAAGCAGGACGCGGAAGCTTTGCGCCTTTGCGAGTGAAAATTATCTCTTTAATGCCTCGTCTATCAGAGACCTGATCTCGCTAGTGTTATGAAAATTCATTTGATCGCTGTCGGCAACAAGATGCCTGCCTGGGTGACAACGGCATACCAGGAGTATGCCAAGCGCATGCCGCGTGAATGCTCGCTGCAGCTGCTGGAAATCAATCCGGTGCATCGCGGCAAGAGCAGCAGCACCCGGCGGAGCAAACAGGAGGAGTGCAAACGCATCCAGGCGGCAATTCCCAAAGGCGCATCTGTGATTTCGCTCGATGAGCATGGAAAATCATGGACGACGAAGCAGCTCTGCAAACAGCTGGAGAGATGGCTGCAGGATGGTCCGGACATTGCGCTGCTGGTCGGCGGCGCCGATGGCTTGTCCGCGGAATGCCTGCAGCAGTCAAGGCTCAAGTGGTCACTCTCACCATTGACGCTGCCGCACCCGATGGTGCGGGTGGTGGTTGCCGAACAACTCTATCGCGCCTGGAGCCTGTTAAATGGTCATCCGTACCACAGAGGATGATTGTCTCCTCAGATGAATATGGATGCACCAGCAATACTCAATGTAGAAGAGACTCACCACGAAGAACACGAAGTACACGAAGAAATTTTTTGTATCCAGCTGACTCTTCGTGATCTTCGTGCGCTTCGTGGTAAAAGTCTTTTAAAATGTCGACATTCTATTTGACACATTGAGAATTGCTGCGGATGCACACAGTTCGTTTTTTGTCTCTTCTGCAGGTTCTCGTAAACACAGCTCAATGAATTGCCAAAACTCTTTTTCATCTGTGTTTATCTGTGTGCATCCGTGGCAAATTCTTTATATCGATAATCCCCATTTCTAATGAGCAACTCCGAATTATATGAATAATGCGTCGCGTGCAGGTCAATATATCCGGCAACCGGGAGGCTACAGCGCATTTATCCCTGCTCCGTTGCCACCGCAGCCGCCGATAAATTTTGATGCCGAGCTGCTGAACTTATTGTCAAAGGCAGACAGGGCGCTCGCAGTTCTGCATGGCGCCATACAAACACTGCCGCATGCGGACGATTTTATGGCGATGTGCATGCGTCGCGAGGCGGTACTCTCGTGTCGAATCGATGGAGTCGAAAGCCGTGTGGATGATCTCGTCAGGCATGAGGCGGGCTTTGCTGTTGAAGACGAGCCTGCCGGGCTGAAAGAGGTGCTCAACTATCTGCAGGCGATGCGCGAGGGAGATGCAGCTGTCGTCAAGGGGCCTGTGACAATAGCGATGATCCGGCAACTGCATCGGTTGTTGCTGCATGGCATGGATGAGCAACAAAACAGTGCAGGTGAATTGAGGCTGCAGCAAACCTGGATTGGAAGCCCCGGTTGCAGCATCGTGGAGGCCATGTTCGTGCCTGCTCCACCACGTCATTTGAATGATCTGCTGCGATTACTGCAGGGTTTTCTTTATGACGAGTCTCTGCCTGTCTTGATACAGGTGGGGTTGGCGCATGCACAGTTTGAGACGATTCATCCCTTCCTGTCGAAAAATGGGCGTGTCGGACGATTGCTGATCGGCTTGCTGCTGCATCAAAAAGATCTGTTGCAGTTGCCGGTACTCACGCTTTCAGACTATTTCAGAGAACACCGGCAGGCCTATTACGGCCATTTACAGCGTATCCGGGAGACCGGGGACTGGGAGGGTTGGCTGAAGTTCTTTCTCAGTGGCGTGCTGCAGAGTTCGCGGCATGTGACTGAAACCGCAATCAGCTCCATGGCGCTGCGTGAGCTTCACAGGGAGAGCATCATCGATGAGTTTGGACGCGTTGCGGCGAATGGCATGAAGGTTCTCGAGAGTCTCTATCAGAGGCCCTTTATCCGTGTACAGGATCTGGTCGATATGAGTGGTTTGACTTTTCAGGCCTCAAATAACCTCATGAACAAATTTATTGCGCATGGAATTTTGTCAGAGGCGACCGGGCAGGCGCGAAACCGCCTGTTTCGCTACGACGCCTACATTGAGTTGTTTGAGTAATATGCATCTGTATTTTTTATCATTTTAATTCAGTCTATTACAGCAATATTTGTAGAAAGTCTCTAAGAGGGCTATTCTGTTGTCATGGGATTGCTGTTTTTTCAGGCAGCGACTTTATTGAGGAGAATGGGGAACAGTGATTCCCCGGCAACAATGAGTGAAGAGATTCTTGTCAATGTGACTCCGCCCGAAACCCGCGTTGCCATCGTCGAAAATGGCATGGTGCAGGAGATTCTGGTCGAGCGCATCAAAAAACGTGGGCTGGTTGGTAATATTTACAAAGGCAGTATTTGCCGGGTGTTGCCCGGCATGCAGGCAGCTTTTGTCGAGGTAGGACTGGAGCGCGCCGCATTTTTGCATGCATCCGATATTGCCAGCGGTGGACACCATGAGACAACCCCCGATATCTCGGAGTTGGTGCAAACCGGCAGTGACCTGATCGTACAGGTAGTCAAGGATCCGTTGGGTAGCAAGGGCGCCCGCCTGACAACGCATCTCTCCATACCATCACGCTTTCTGGTGTTCCTGCCGGCAGAGACGAATATCGGTATTTCACAAAAGATAGAGGATGAGCATGAGCGCAACCGTCTGCGCGAAATACTGTCGCTGTTTGTCAGGGAGGAGAACCTGCGGGGCGGATTTATCGCACGTACTGCTGCCGAAGGGGCGGATGAAATGGCGCTGCGTGCTGATATGCTGTTTTTATCGCGCCTGTGGGAGTCTATCGGAGAAAAAACGCTTGCGGCTGGTAGTCGCGAGTTGATCCATGGAGATCTTCCGCTGGCCCTGCGCGCGTTGCGGGATATGACGAACTCACAAATTGAGAAGGTGCGCATCGACTCCCGCGCAACCTACAAGAAAGCAGTGCAGTTTGCCGACAGTTTTATTCCCGAGATCAGCGAGCGCATCGAATACTATCCGGGCGAGCGTCCGATCTTTGATCTTTACGGGGTTGAAGAGGAGATCGAAAAGGCATTGCAACACAAGGTCGATTTGAAATCGGGCGGCTATCTGATTATCGACCAGACAGAGGCGATGACCACAATCGATGTCAATACCGGAGGATTTGTCGGTCACCGTACGCTCGAAGAGACGATTTTCAAGACCAATCTCGAGGCCGCACAGACTCTCTGCAGGCAGTTAAGATTAAGAAATCTGGGTGGTATCATTATTATCGATTTTATCGATATGCAGGATGCGGAGCATAAACGCCAGGTGATGCGGGCGCTGGAGAGATGTCTGGCGAAGGACCATGCCAAAACCCAGATCACAGAAGTATCCTCGCTTGGCCTGGTTGAGATGACACGCAAGCGCACCCGGGAGTCGCTGGGTCACATCTTGTGCGCCCCCTGTCCCTGCTGCAACGGGCGCGGTACGCAGAAGACAGCCGAGACAACCTGTTTTGAGATTTTTCGTGAAATTTTGCGGGAGTCACGCCAGTTCGACGTACAGTCACTGCTGATCCTGGCATCCCAGGACGTAGTCGATTTAATGCTCGATGAGGAGTCGGCAAGTCTGATTGAACTGGAGCAGTTTATCGGCAGGCAAATTCGCCTGCAGGCTGAACAGCTCTATAGCCGCGAACAGTATGATGTGGTGTTGTTATAAAGATTAACTAGAGATGCTGTAACTTCTCAATGATCCCGTGCACTGTTCGAAATAACGTAGGATGCTGCTGAGGAACGAAGCGCATCGATCACGTGTATTACTCGACAGATGCGGTTGGCCTACATGGACGTAGGTCAGGGGCATGAACAGGACGCGGAAGCTTCGCACACTCACCACATCCTACAGGTATTAACTTGCACGGGGTTATTGAGATGATGCAGATATTATTCATTTCTGATCTGTGTTTATCTGTGTGCATCTGTGGTAAAAGAGAGAGGGTTCGTCACTTCTCAGATAAACCAGCATGGCAAACAAGCCGCTGTATCAATAGAGAATGAATGTAGTCATATGCGTATCCTGACCAGACTTGCTGTTTTTTTGCTGGTTGTCATTGCTCTCTCGGTGAGCTTTGCACGTTATCTGCTGCCTTCGCTAATCGAAACCTATAAAGACGAAATACTG
>JAQYVP010000100.1 GCA_030145485.1 Chromatiales bacterium | reverse complement strand
TATAGGCTTCCCAGTCAGTGAGATCGAGTGTCTCCGGAAGGTGGGGAACAAGATGGCAGCAGATCACCTGTAACTCAAAAAAACTCCATAGCTCTTTTCTAGCCCAAGATTGAGCATGGCGGGGTGATGCAAAAGAGTTGTCGTTTGTTGTGCTGGTCATAATTAGCGATATTTTCCTGCTTCTGAAACTCCGGGAAATGCCCCGATACTCACGATTTTGCATCAGATGTCTTGAAAAGAATATCAGTGTTTTCAAGCCAGGGATAAAATTCCTTCTTTTTCCATAGGTACTCTCTTGCCTACGGGGCAAGAGAGGCCTCTGATAGCGTTTCGAGCTTCTTGTTATTTCACATTTCCCAAAATACGATCGGTCAGTGCCTGTTTGTGATCCACTGATAGATGCGCATAGCGGGCAGTGGTTTGCGTGCTCTTGTGCCCAAGCACCTGTCCTGCTTCGTACAGAGTGGCACCATTCATCACCAGCATTGATGCGCAAGAATGACGAAGATCATGGAAACGGAAATTTTCGATACCTGCAGATTTTAACGCTTTATTCCAATGCTTGCGGAACTCGAATGGCCTGTTCCATTTCTTCTGCGACTGGAATACAAGTCCGGTGCCGACTTCACGGAACTGTTGTAGCTCCGTCATGGTTGCCGGTGGCATGGTCAGTATGCGGCTATCACCATTCTTGGTGGTGTGGAGAATGGCAGTGCGCGCAGTGAAGTCAATATCATTCCAGTGCAGCCCCTGCAGCTCCCCGAGCCTTGCGCCGGTGGTCAGCGCCAGGAGTGCCAGCAGATAGAGCTTGTCATACTCAGAGGCTCTACAGGCAGCTATGAGCGCCTTTCTTTCATCATCAGTCAGGTAACGAACGATCTTGTTATCCTCGGTAAGAGACGGCACCAGCCGAACGGGATTATTCTCAAGATATCCCTGTTGCTTGATTGCATACTTGAACAGAGAAGAGAGACAGGAGCGTAGCCTGTTAGTGGTCGCCGCTGCATGGGTCTTGCGGTATTCCCGCAATGCTTTCCTGATGCTGGCGGCCTCAATCTCAATGATGCGTGTGTCGCCGTAGAGATCGCGCCAGAAGCCCAGCCTTGCATTCAATCCCTTGCTGTTGTGGTTTGGTGACCACCAATCCTCGTACTCATCAGCCAGGGCGCTGAATGTAGTCATTGCGCCATCGCTTCCATAGAGTGCGATCAGGTCAGAATCACCCTCGATCTTGTTTGCCCACTCCCGGGCATTTTTCTTCAGCTTGAATGTTTTGGTCTTGATGACCTTTTGATTCTTGCGGATGACAGCCTTGAATGTGCCAGCTTTTGTCTTAGTAATTGTCGCCATTGTAGGAACTCCGAAAACACGTAATTTTCGATGGTGTACCTATTGTGTACCCATCGTCGTTTTCAGCGTGTCTCAGTGTTAGCCTTACGGCTCTAATTTATTCCGTTAAATCAGTGTGATACATGGTACCGAGGGACGGACTCGAACCGTCAAGACCGTGAAGTCGGTGGATTTTGAATCAGATAAAAAGGTTGCACTTAGGTGACTGTGACGCACTTAAACTCAACTTATCAATATTTTACCACAATTAAAATCCACTGACTTGCGTTAAAATGCGCCTGAATTAGGTGGAGTGGGTGACTGTTTTGGTGCTTTTTTCTCAGACACAAAAAAAACCAGCATATGGCTGGGTTCATGGTTCAATACACAAAAAAAACTGCCCCAATAGGGGGGGCAGGTGGTTTGTTAATGACCGCTCCGTTGCGGTCATTCGTGGATCATCGATAACGTTAGAGCTGTAGGGCGCGAGCCGCATCGCGGCGAAGCGTCCCAACGATCGACTTGCCAACTTGATCATAGACCTGCACTTTCAAACTCTGCCAGCCAGAAGTTGTAGACCGCCCTGAATAACTCATCTACTCGCGCTTCGTCTCCTGACGGGAGATCAACAAAAAACGCTTTAGGTTCATCTGCGCCGTAGACTGGCTTTCCATCTACAACTGCAACTACATTCGTGAATGAGCACTCGATACGGTCGGTGACCTCTCTGATTTCCGGCGCTCCCGCTGCTGTTGGCCGAGGCATGGGCACTCCATCTTTCCCCAGCCGAGTAAGGCGCGCGTGCTTGGCATAGTTACAGAGCTCGCTAACCACTTCGACCTCAGGACATTTTGTAATCAAGGGTTTTTTGTGTTGTAAACCTTGGCCGGATCGGAGTCCGTGTAAAAATGCCAAACAAACTCATGCAAATGATGCGCAAAAAGCGCGACACGCATGGCATGCTTTGGCGATGTCCGATTACGGGGTAAAAACTCCCAGTAGTCCTCAATTAAGAGGTCTAAGTAATCTCGTGGGTTCAGTACGTCAAAGATCATGATTATTAGGGCTAACGCCTAAGCTGTGCGGCGTGAACGAAGCGCAGCGTAGTGAACATCCGAACGAGCGACTTGTTATGCATTGCTCGACTTATCTTGTAAGTTGGCAATGCCAGGAAAGCGTGTGGTTACCAAGTTCACCGTCATATGTTTTCTCAAAAAGCCAGTTTAGCCCATTAACCACAGTTTCTACTGCCCATTCAGCAACGTCTCGATTCATAAGAACATCTGTCCAGAATACTCCTCTGCCATAGGGATCATCGATTATCCTCTTATTGCAGTGCAAATAATTTAGTGCTGCTCTGCAGATTCTTCTCTCAGGCTCTCCTGTTGGTATTTGCTCTATGGGTTTCAAATGAGCAAGGAACCCTCTAATTGCCATTAAATGTGACATTTCAATAAACTCGCGGTCATTTTCGTATTCGCTAACACTGTAATGGCCAAGGATAATATGCAACTTATCTACAAATGATCTCATTTCGTTATATATATCCATATCAATGGATAGAATTTCTGACCCTAAAACCTCCTCATACTGGCGCATCATAAGTTGCTCATGAAAGATAACTTCGTTGGCAATACTCTCCATATACATTGCGGAAAATACTACACACACAAAAGCATTTTGCGGATCTGCTTCCACCATTTCTTTGTGCGCACTAGCGACACGAAAGTACCTAATTCCCTCGGAAATATACCCTGGCACCTAATTTCCTCTTAATGCATAACTGATAAGTGCCAAGACATCGTGGACTCGAAAATGTGCCAGGACATCGTAGACTGCTAAATCTGGAATCAAGATTTTAAGCCTGATTCCAGTCGTTACTTTAACGTAATTTGTAATCAAATTCTTCGATCTGGAATTGATCCAGGAAGATTTTGAGTTTCTGTTCTTTAACATCGATGGTAGCTACCACGTACCCGTGTTGGAGATTGGGTGAGAGGTTTTCACACAGCCTGGAATAATTCCTGCGGTTCAATTTTTCACCTCCAACCCGCACCGATGCATAGGGTCCATTTCTGACCCCCTGGTTACCATAGAACCAAACGTAACCTATGTGTGTTCAACTCGATGCGCCGCCAAAGCTCGTAGAGGTGCGCCGCTTGGTTGACAGCTGATATATCCCAAGCGGGATGGCCGTTACCAGCAGAATCCCGATTAGCAGGAAGCCCACGAACAGCGATGGGTGGATCTGCTGCTCACTGAACTGGGACGGGGGAGAAAATCCAAAAAAGATGGCCGCGCTGGCCCCGATCAATCCCACACCCGCAACCAGCCACATCCCGAAATTTCCCCCGGGAATCCGAAAGGGTCGGGGGACATCGGTTTTGCTGTAACGGAGCCTGATGGCCGCCAGGAACATCATGATGTACATGATCAGATAGAGCTGAATGGTCAGGTCGCTGAGCATGAAATAGGCGGAAGAGACTGTCGGCTGCAGGGTAAATGCCAGACATAGCAATGAAACCACCAGCGCCTGCAGCAGAAGGATGCGTACTGGTACGCCATGCCGGTTTCTCTTGCAGAAGAATAGGGGGATATCCCCGTTCTCCCCTGCCGCTAACATGCCTTTGCTCGGACCGATGATCCAGGAATTGACACTTCCGATCACACCGATTGCCATGAACGCCGCGACGACCTTGGCTACCACGTCGAGATGGTAGCGGTCGAGCATGATCTTGATCGCCTGGATCACACCGGTCTGCAGGTCGTACCGGTCGGCAGGGAGAACCACGGCGATGGCCAAGGCGCCCAGTATAAAGATCGCCAGGATGACCATGGCCGCAATAATGATGCCCAGGGGATAAATCCGGCTGGGATTGCGCACCTCCCGGGCATGGGCGGCGGTCATTTCCATCCCCGCGAAAGCCAGGAGCACACTGACCGCAAAAGTGAGGTTGCCCAGGTGCGACAGATCCGGAATGGCCGCCGAAAGGGAGACGGTCAGGTGATTTGGGTTTCCCTGCCACAGGTAGATCACGGCCAGGGAGATCAGCAAAACCCCTGGAATAATCACGCCACAGAAAGCGCCTACGATACTGACGACTGCGGATATCTTGATGCCGAAGAAATTAAGCAGCGTCGCGCTCCAGAACACGATCAGGACGACCATGACGATGTAGGCCTTGTTTTCCGCAAGCCCCATCGCCGTATCCGGCGGGGTGAAGGCAAAGGCCAGGGATGCCGCGGCGAAGGTGAGTACCACCGGGTACCAGCAGAGGTTCTGGAACCATTGAATGAATATGGCCACAAAGGCAGAGCGCTCCCCGAACGCCTCCCTGACCCAGACGTACACGCCGCCCCGCTGCGGCCAGGCCGAGGCCAACTCCGCGGCCACCAGGGAGACCGGAAAGAAAAACAGCAGGGCGGCCACGATATAGAAAAAGACCGAGGACAAACCATATTTAGCCATCTGCGGCAGGTCCCTCAGACTGGCGATTGCGA
Source organism: Chromatiales bacterium (assembly GCA_030145485.1). Taxonomy (GTDB): domain Bacteria; phylum Pseudomonadota; class Gammaproteobacteria; order Chromatiales; family Chromatiaceae; genus Sva-25. The sequence continues at coordinate 684 of JAQYVP010000100.1, read as the reverse complement.
CGATGTTGATCATCGCAAGAGAAAACAGGCCGATGGTTGTTTTTTGGCTCCGAAGATTCGACATTTCTTTCTGACTCCCGGGCCTTGACGCTGATGCAGATGGACTTCTCATCGGACTGCCTCTAAGGGAAGGGAATTTGCTTTCAGTAGAAGCAGCGCCTTGTGCCATCACACGCCCAACAGTCCCGCAAATCCTTATTTGACAACTCCGCATTGAAGCATCATGGCCATTTCACCCTCCTCTTTTCAGAAATCTGAGAAAACTGAATCTGAGGTGTTAAGAATCCCACATCATATTGGCAAGATCAAGTCTCATCAGGATTTTCAGGCAATGGAGGGTACTGCCTGGGGAGGTGAAAAATTCCTCATGCAATATCTGGAACCAAGTGGTAGGTTAGCGGGATATGATCGTCTGCAGGTGGCACACGCAGAGGGACAGCCTATCTTTTACAGCCGATACTCCAATGTCCGCTGTGAGTGCTGCAGACATTCGCAGCACCCTTCAAAATCTGCACAGATCGTTGATTCAGCAATTGACTGGAGTTGCTCCAAAGCGGTCACTGAAAACTTCAGTCATCAGCTGCCCCCCTATCTAACCGAAAATCGCTATTCTTCAGCGTTTTCTTAGCGAGAGATATGCTACGTCACGGCATCAGTGAGTTTTTCAGAGGGAACGTCGAACTG
>JAQYVP010000006.1 GCA_030145485.1 Chromatiales bacterium | reverse complement strand
CATCAAGGTCGATACTGACCGTCAGGACTGGAGCCCCTTCATACGCCGCTGGTGCGCCGACCGGGATATCGAAGATGGTGAAATTCTATTGACACAGGGACCATCCCCGCAACACCCCTGCAGTAACCATCGGCTGGAGATCGTCGAGTTGAACTCTGAATTGACCCCGATGTGTGTTCCGGAAGACGGGTTTTAAGTGGGGAAGTTTTAAGTTGTTAAGTTTTAGGTTTTAAGTGGGTTGACTTAAAACCTAAAACCTCATCACCTAAAACCCACCTAGCTCAAAGGTAAATTCCTGCATTTCATCGCCCCATAACATCCCCTTCCTGGAGACTCCCAGGCTGACTTCCTCGCCCGGAGGTTTGTCCAGCATTTCAATCTTGATGTCGCTGAGGGTGGTGATCTTTTTGCCATTCAACATCTGAATGACGTCCCCCTGTTCGACCCCTGCTTTTGCAGCGCTGCTGTTGCTGCCAAGCTCGCTGATCTTCACACCGTTTTCCACATCTTCAAGAAACAGCCCCATCAGGCCTGCCTTTGGCAGAGCTGCTGTTGGCGAATAGATGACAAAATCGGCAATGTCTCGGCTTATCTCCAGTCCATCCGCAGGCAGCACAGTCGCACTCTCGATGGAGGTGCGCCGCATAACACGGTTGGGTATGCCAGAGCCATAAATCAGGTGCCCCGACCCCGCTAGCAGGATCATCTTATTACCGGGATGCATCTGCAGCCAGGCAGCTGCCCGTGAGGCCATACTCTCATCCCACAAAAGCTGTACATCAACAAAGCGCTCAAAATCACCTTTGTTCATCTCTGGATGCTGATTGAATATGTCGAGCAGTCGCTGCTCATAGGCCAGATCCGAGCGATCGATCTCAGCTGGTATCTGCTGACGCTGATCCTCACTTAACCCCTTTAATCCAACTTCCGAGACAAGCTCCTTGAGTTCCGTAGAAATATTCAGCGCCACAACCGGGATGTTGTTTTTTTGCGCAAAATCAAGAATGGGGCGGTAGAGTCTGTAATCATACCTCCAGCGTTTATACCAGTCGCTCTCTGCAATCAGTTGCTCTTCGTTGATGTCTCCTCTAACAAAGGCATCCAGTTTGGGCTGGTATGGCTGTTGAAACATCTCCATGCCGATAGCAATATCGGGAAATTGAGCATGAATACGGCGAATGATCTCCAGCTGATTGAGGTGATGTCCGTAATTCGTGTGGGTTTCACCGATAGAGATCAGCTGTTTGGACAACAGTTTTGGAATCAACTCGTCAAGGCCCGGCGCTTTGTTCAACTCCAAAACGACAGCCCGTTGGAATAATTTCCCGCCATCATGCAGTGCTGAGACTTCGATATCCCCTTGCTGCGTATGATTGTCAGTGACTGCTGCTGACGCTGAATGATGTTCCACGGAGTGGACGACAGGCGCAGCAGTCATCAGCATGATCGACACAGAGAGGATAGAGTTTATTGTAGTCATCAGAAAGACCTGTGGGCGATTGGGATTTGCGTAAATCATATCATTGGACAGTTGATGAGCGGGTTGCTATATTCGACCTCCATCTCATCCAATAACCTGAATCGAGGAATACCAATGGCAACTTACGAATGCAAGATTTGTGGAATGAGCGTCAATGCCACCTGTGGCAAGTGCGACGCTCCTCTGGTGGACGGCACCCTGAAGCTGGAGGACGGCACCGAAGTTGAGATCTCCGAATGCCCCAACGGACACGGCAAGATCAAGTCGCCGATGTGCTGCGGGCAGGACATGGCCTGCACCATCTAATATCGTAACTTCTCAATAAATCCGTGCATCTCGCGGTCAGATGACCGCTCCTACAGCAAGCGTTATTTCCAGACGCAGGAGCATTTTCCAGCTGACCGCGATTGAAATGAGAGACCAATCTGCTCCTATAAACAGGCTTATTGAGAAATTATTTTCTGAAAAGTCACGTATCTCCTCCCTTTATAAATAATCTTAGGGATATCACAACTCCGTTTCTAACTTGACAACCGCCCTGTTGACAAGTATTCTCCACCGGTTTCGTGCGAGGGACTTTGCCTCCCCGCCCATGCGCCCGCATATTCCTTACCCAGTTCCCGAGGTTCTCCGTGTTTTTCAATTTCGAGTGCACCGATCGCGGTTGCCCAAAGGATGACCTCCTCTCCGGCATCACAGTTGCCCTGGCACTGGTGCCCGAGGCAGTTGCCTTCGCCTTTGTCGCCGGAGTAGAGCCTTTGGTGGGCCTCTATGCAGCTTTCATGGTTGGACTGATTACCGCCGTCATCGGCGGTCGCCCGGGAATGATCTCAGGAGCAACCGGCGCTCTGGCGGTGGTGATGGTAGCGCTGGTAGCACAACACGGTGTGCAGTACCTGTTTGCTACCGTGGTGCTGATGGGATTGATCCAGATACTGGTGGGGGTGCTCAGACTGGGCAAGTTCATCCGCATGGTGCCCCATCCAGTGATGCTCGGCTTTGTCAACGGCCTGGCTATCGTCATCTTCCTGGCCCAACTGCAGTCGTTCCAGACGACCGATGCGGCTGGCCAGAGTCAGTGGCTGCAGGGGAACCAGCTATACATCATGCTCGCCCTGGTCGCCCTTACCATGGCGATCATCAAATATCTGCCCAAGCTGACAAAGGCGATCCCCTCCTCCCTGGCGGCGATCATCGTGGTCACCCTGATCGTCATCGGCCTGAGCCTGGATAGCCGCTCCGTGGGCGACCTGGCTTCCATTGCCGGAGGACTGCCCCAATTCAGCATCCCCGCTGTGCCTTTCACCTGGGAGACGCTCACAATCATCTTCCCCTATGCGGTGATCCTGGCGGCCATCGGCCTCATTGAATCACTGCTGACGCTGAGTCTCATCGACGAGATCACCGAGACCCGCGGCCGCGGCAACAAGGAGTGCGTCGCCCAGGGAGCCGCGAATACCGTCACCGGTTTCTTCGGCGGCATGGGCGGCTGCGCCATGATTGGCCAGAGCATGATCAATATCAATTCAGGCGGGCGCGGGCGCCTCTCGGGAATCTCCGCTGCACTGTTCCTGCTGGCCTTTATTCTGTTCGCTTCCGGGCTCATCGAGATGATCCCGCTGGCTGCGCTGACCGGCGTCATGTTCATGGTGGTTATCGGCACCTTCGAATGGTCCAGCCTGCGCATCATGGGAAAGATCCCACTCTCTGACGCCTTTGTGCTGGTGCTGGTGTCTGCGGTGACCGTAGCAACCGACCTGGCCATTGCCGTGGTCGTGGGAGTGATCGTCTCCGCGCTGGTGTTTGCCTGGGAGCATGCCAAGCACATCAACGTCAAGAGCTACGAGGGCAAGCTGGGCGGCAAGATTTACGAGCTGCATGGCCCGCTGTTCTTCGCCTCGGTCAACAACTTTCAGAATCTGTTTGATCCCAAAAATGACCCGGATGACGTCGTCGTCGAGTTTCAAAATTCACAGGTGATGGACCACAGCGCCATAGAAGCCATCGATACCCTGGCCGAGCGCTACTTGAATGCCGGCAAACGCCTGCACCTGCGTCACCTCAGCGCCGAGTGCCGGCAACTGCTGCGTAAAGCCGGCAACCTGGTCGAGGTCAATGTGATCGAAGACCCCAAATACCACGTCGCAGACAATCAACTGGGTTAAATCAGACCATTTCGTCGCCCTGCTAATCCTTGAATAGCCGTCATCTTTTCAAATGGGTCATGTTTCAACAATGACTCTCGCCAAGACGCCAAGACCGCAAAGGTTTTTCTTGGCGAACTTGGCCTACATGGATGTAGGTCAGGGGCGTAAGCAGGACGCGGAAGCTTTGCGCCTTTGCGAGAAAAAACAGTCTCTTTCATGCTTTGCCAGTCTAAGACCTGGTCTCGTTAGTTTTTACATTTAGGAAATTATATCCCATGTCATTTGACACACTTGGCCTCTCGGCCGACATCCTGAGCGCCGTGCTTGATCAGGGCTATCATGAACCAACCCCCATCCAGCGCCAGGCAATTCCGGCAATCCTCAAGGGACAGGACATCATGGGCGGCGCTCAAACCGGCACCGGCAAAACCGCAGGTTTTACCCTGCCGCTGCTGGAAATGCTGAACAGTCGTCAGGTCAAGGGCAAACGTCCGGTGCGGGCGCTGATCCTCACCCCCACGCGGGAACTGGCGGCACAAGTTGGCGAGAGCGTCGCTACCTACGGCAAATACCTGCCGCTGCGATCGACGATCATCTTTGGCGGTGTAAAGATCAACCCCCAGATCGCCAAACTGCGCCAGGGAGTCGATATCCTGATAGCCACTCCGGGGCGCTTGCTCGACCATGTCGGCCAGGGAACCCTCGATCTCTCCAGAGTAGAGATCCTGGTGCTGGACGAGGCGGACCGCATGCTCGACATGGGCTTCATCCACGATATCCGCAAGGTGATGAACCTGATGCCGGCCAGTCGCCAAAACCTATTGTTCTCGGCCACCTTCTCCAACGATATCAAACGTCTCGCCAGGGATCTGCTGGAAGAACCTGTTCTCATCGAAGTGGCGCGGCGCAATACTGCTGCAGAGAGTGTCTCCCAGATCGTGCATCCGGTAGATAGTGGCAAAAAACGCGCCCTGCTCTCCTACCTGATCGGCTCTCACAACTGGCGTCAGGTTCTGGTCTTCACCCGCACCAAGCACGGCGCCAACCGCCTCACCAAACAACTCGAGCAGGATGGAATTACCGCCGCCGCCATCCACGGCAATAAAAGCCAGGGGGCGCGCACCAGGGCCCTGGCCAACTTCAAGGCCAGTAAGACCAGAGTGCTGGTTGCCACCGATATTGCTGCACGCGGTCTCGATATCGACCAGTTGCCGCATGTGGTGAATTTCGATCTGCCCAATGTCGCGGAAGACTATATACACCGCATCGGCCGCACCGGCAGGGCCGGCAATGAAGGCGAAGCCGTCTCCCTGGTGTGTATCGATGAGATCAAGCTGCTGCGTGATATCGAACGACTCCTCAAACGCGAGATCCCGAAAATGGTAATCGACGGCTACGAACCAGACCCTACCATCAAAGCCAAGCCCATCCAGATGGGCCGCGGCTCGGGCAACCGATCCGGCGGCAGACAGGGCGGGCGTGGCAAACGACCACCGAACAAACCACGCAGCGGTGGAAACAGCCGCCAATCACGGGGCAGAGGCAGGGCAAAGAACTAAGGCTCTGCTTGTAGAAAATCGCGGTCAGAAGACCGCTCCTACAAACAATAATCGACATCCTAACGAGACCAGGTCTGAGATTGACGAGACATGAAAGAGATTATTTTTTCTCGCAAAGGCGCAAAGCTTCCGCGTCCTGCTTACGCCCCTGACCTACATCCATGTAGGCCAAGTTCGCCAAGAAAAACCTTTGCGTTCTTAGCGAGAGATTCTTTTAAAATTTGACTCATTTGCAAACATTTTAGTGCATCAAGGATTCTAGTGTGGGAGCGGTCTTCCGACCGCGATTACGCACGAGATTATGGTATCTCTTAATCTGTGTTTATCTGTATTTATCTGTGGAAAAAATAGAGATGCAGGGTGTAATAAGCGCAGCGCATTGCACCTTCCCTAATGGCTCGGTGCAATGCCCTCCACGACATCAGGCAACGGGATGCGGAACCATAAAGGCATGTGATCACTGACTTTGTGCTCAAATCGCTTGATGAGCGCCCGTTGCTGCTGCTCTGAGAGTTTCTCAAATGGCTTGTCAAGCAACGCTTCACTAAAAAGATTAACGAAATCGAAGACACCAAAATCTGGCCCTCTCTCTGCAGCACCGGCATCCGCATTGCGCAATAATTTCAAACGCTCATCGCGTGAAAAAAAGCCGATTTGATCGAATGTTTCAGTCAGGCGTGCATTGGTTTGCAGCGGCCGGCCATCACCGCCCATCAGCTGCTGTCCAGAGCACAGAGGATGCGGGCTCAGAAATGGAAAATAGACGTTGACCTCCTTGCCGCCATCTCTGTTCAGATCATCGATCAACTGTTTGATGCGCTTGTGATCATTGATCGGATTATCGAAATCCAGATTCAGATCACCCATCAGTAAAATATTCAACGGACTATTTTCATCACACTCCTGCACGCGCCCCATGATCCAGCGCATAAGCGCATTGAATTCCTGTCTCCGGTCGTCGATGAAATTACCATAGAAGAGGTGCGCATTGACAGCCATGAAGGTGTAACGAACCGCACCGGGATGCCCGTGAATCTCGAACATCACCGCGAACGGCGTGCGAATGAATGTCAGGAAAGCAGGCATCTTGATGGGGAGCCTGGGCTTATCGGGCAAGCGTTTCCCTTCGATTTTTGCTTTTTCAAGTTTTCGTTGGTAGGATTTGAGTTTCTTGCGGTATTTCTCGTTCTGTTTTGCTGCGGCGACTGCTTCCTGAATGGCGTCCCCCTCCTCGGCGATCACCTGCAACACTTTTGATCGATCGAAGCTGACGTCGGTCACCATCTCCTTGCGATTGACGATAGTCCAGTTGAATATAAACGCCAGGCGTTCCGCCAGACCGCCTTCATTCGGAAATGAGCCGGTGGTATCAGAAACGACCATGCCGAAATCATCACCCATCAACTCCTCGAGATGCCGCAGCCCCTCCATATCCTCGAGCACCTCCTGCACGGCAAGCAGGTCGAAATGGCTGAAAACATCGGCAAGAAATCGCCATGTACGGGTATCACGCTTGCTCTTCGCACCGAGCTTGCGAATATTGGCTGACGCGAGCACAACCGAACCATAGACACGCCTGGGAAGGCCATAGCGCTGCGGATCGGCATTTAGCCTGTCGCGAATTTTTTGCCATTCGTCAGCTGTAAAGCCGGCCATAGTATTTCTCTCTCAAAGAGTATCAGTACAGAAAGGAATCATTCTATGTTGCGACTCGCATCGCGCAGAACACGCCGCCAGCTTTTATCGCCAAGAAACCCCCAGCTCGCCGGGTCTTTGAGGATATTTTCATCAAAAAAGCTGACGTAGTGCTGAATGGATTCCTCTACATTGTCCGCGAACAGAGGCTTTCCAAAAATTGCCACGATTTGATCATCTCGGGAGCTGGCATATGTTGGGATCACCGGCACCCCCATACGTACGGAAATTTTTGCCGCCCATGAAGAAAAGCCTATCTGCCGTCCAAACATCTGTACTTCAATACGGTTGGCGGAAGAGTCCATGCTATCGAGAGTTGCAGCGACTGACTTGCCCGACTTCAGGATGGAAAACAGCGAGCGTGACAATAGAAACGGATTACCGCCTCTGACCATGAGGATAGTTGTTTCCATGCGTTCAAAGACATCGATCGCTATTTTAGTCCGCTCGATGGTGGATGAGTTTTTTGTGATTAATATAAACGGGAACTCGCGGTTCATTTTCAGCGCCGATAAAAGGCTACCGAAATTATGCGGCACCGCGATGATTGCGCCGCCATACTCTTCTATCAGGTCATTCATCATGCGCGTATCGCTTGCAGTGAATTGAATTTGATCTGCAGCTGCATCGATCCCATTATGGTACAGGTTAGCCAGGGTTTTTGTGGCTTCCACGGCATTGCTCAGAAACTTGTTATAAATATGCCGCGGATCATGCGTGTATCCCTTTCTTTCAGCCAGTATGCAGATATATTCACAGGACAAACGGATGGGATTCTTCGGCCACCAGTACAATAGACGCAAAATAAAAATTGAGAAATGAATCGGCAGCATGACGATTGCCCGTGGAGCATGTTCCAACATGCCGTAAAGAAAAGGAATTGCAAAGGCCTTGATCCGGGTGCCGCTAAAAAGACGTCCTCCACGACGATCAGTTTTCTCTTTGGCTTCAAACTCTTTCAGGTAGAGGGAGTCAGAGCGAATGATTTCAGAGCGAAATTTGGGATTGTTTTCAGTTGACTTCATGAGGTTTGAATCAATTATATCTGAGAAATTTTGTTGATTGAGTCCGTGCAGTATACCCTGCGCCGGGATTGTTTTTTTCTTTCAAAATGACACTTTTATTGCACATGCTGCACCACCAGCTGCAGACGTTCTTCACCATAGTAGTCATTGATATCGAGTCGGTAGGCAATCTCGACCAGGTCCCCGCTGGCACAATCGCTATCCTCCGCCTGGTTGAAGGCGATCGCCTCGATCACGGGCATCGACGCATCTTCTGGGGTCAGCATCAGTTTCAGATGACGCTGCGCGACCACCTTGTGATTCTTCACCCTGAAGCGGCCATCAAACTGCGGCTCCGGAAAATGCTGCCCCCAGGGACCACCCCGGCGGATCGCCTGCGCCAGTTCCAGGTTCAACTCTGCAGAGGTAAGATCGCCATCAGATTCGATGCTTCCCTGCAACTGCACTGCAGTGACCAGACGGCTAACCTCTTCATCGAATGCGCGCTCAAAATAGCGCAGGTTGTCTCTTGGCAGGCTCAATCCCGCCGCCATAGCGTGGCCGCCAAACTTGTTGATCAATCCCGGATTGCGTGTCGCAATGGCGTCCAGCACATCACGAATATGCACACCGGGGATTGATCGTGCAGAGCCTTTGAGCTCATCTGCCGTATCTGCGGCAAAGGCAATCACCGGACGATGACAGCGCTCCCTGATTCTGGCTGCGAGAATGCCGATGACACCCTGGTGCCACAGCGGATCAAACAGGGTCAAACCTGCCGGCATCTCCTGCTCATCCGCCAGCTCGATGGCATCGAGCATCGACACAGCCTGCTGCTTCATCTGCTCTTCAATCTCACGGCGCTGCAGATTCAGGCTGTTGAGTTCCTCAGCCATCTGCATCGCAGCTCCCGCATCATCGCTCAGCAGGCACTCGATGCCCAGTGACATATCCTCGAGCCGTCCGGCTGCATTCAATCTTGGTCCCAGTGCAAACCCCAGATCAGTCGCTACCAGACGATTGGCGGTGCGTTTGGATATCCCGATGAGCGCTGTAATTCCGGCACAGCAGCGCCCTGCCCTGATACGCTGCAATCCATTTTCGACTAGAATCCTGTTATTTTGATCAAGCGGCACCACATCGGCAACAGTGCCCAGTGCAACCAGGTCGAGATAATCCGCCATGTTCGGCTCGCTGATGTGCTGCTGTTGAAACCATCCCTGTTGGCGCAAGGTAGTGCGCAATGCAGCCATGAGATAGAAAATCACACCGACTCCGGCGAGGTTTTTACTCGGAAACTCATCCCCCTCCAGGTTGGGATTGACGATGGCATCGGCCTCCGGCAGCGAACGCCCCGGTAGGTGATGATCCGTCACAATCACAGCGATACCGCTCTCTTTTGCAGCAGCGACGCCGTCAATGCTGGAGATGCCGTTATCGACGGTGATAATCAGATCCGGCTGCCGCTCCCTGGCAACCTCAACCAGTTCAGGCGATAACCCGTAACCATAATCAAAACGGTTCGGCACCAGGTAGTCGACATCAGAGACGCCCATCGCACGCAATGCCCGCACCGAGAGCGCGCAGCTGGTGGCGCCGTCGGCATCGAAATCACCGACGATGAGAATGCGCCGCTGATGCTGCAACGCCTCGAGCAGAATTTCAACGGCCTGCTCAATGCCGGAAAGCTGATGCGAGTGATGAAGTTTCTGCAGTGTAAGATCAAGTTCCTCAGACGAAGTGATGCCGCGATTGAGGTAGATTGCCTGCAACACGGGATGCAGACTCTCAGGGAGATGGTGATTGTTTATTTGATGTTGGCGGCGGATGATTTTCATGATGGTTGCCCTGACGATGCCAAGTCTCAACCTGACGAGGCATGAAAAAAATTATTTTCTCTCGCAAAGACGCAAAGCTCGCCAAGAAAACTTCTGCGGTCCTGGCGTCTTTGCGAGAGTCATGATTAAACATTATCTCATTTGCAAAGGTGTTAAAGTCGTAGGTTGGGCAAAGGAGCGATAGCGACGTGCCCAACGGATGCATTGCTTGTTGGGCACGTCGTGCCTCCTTTGCCCAACCTACAATTACACGCTATTTTGAGAAGTCACCCGCATCCTACAACTGGTGAGCAAACAGCCCCAGTTGCTGTGTGATCTGTTGTTGTGATAATTCGCTGAACAATGACTGATCAGCGAGGGTAAAGACACCGCAGCTCTCGTACCAGGCAATACCCTGCACCCATGGTTCTGCAGCGACTAATCCCTGAGGCCGCCTCGGCAGCAGATAGCAGATGCCGGGGCGATAGAGCAGGTTAAATGGCTGGTTCTGATTTTGAAACTGCTCAATCATCTCCCACGCCTGTTGCACGGAATCCATAGCCTGACACTTTAGTGGATAGTCAGCCTGGCCTCCACGATGCATCCAATGTAATAACTCAACCGGCAGCGGTTTGGAGCGTTGGAAGCCCTGGAAATGGAGATGATTCACGGATGCGCCTGCACCCAGGCTGTTATAGCCAATTCCAAATCCCGGCATAGCATGCTGTTGCGCGCTGACAAGTTCCCATATCAGAGCGTGGATTTCGAAATCCAGGTATTGCGGCCGCTGCGATTGCGCATCAGGCACAATCAACAGATGCCAGGGTGCAAATGGAAACTTGTTATACAGCACTGTGAAATCATGACCACTCCATTTGCCCTGCCACATGATTTCGGGTTTCAGAAAAGTACGGTTGAAATTGAAGAGCTGATCATCAAACGGCTGGCTGATAGCGTCAAATTTTTGTGCAGAGAGGCGCTCCGGCCGCAGTCTGCGCATAGTGTTATAGACAAGCTCCCACACGCCAACTTGTCTGTGCCGCCAACACTGCTGATCCTTGACACCCTCTGTAGCAAGGATTGCGAAGACACTCTCATCGTCATCACTTCCCTGCCCCGCAGTTTTCATTGCATCAAAATTCGTCTCAAGTGCTTGCAGCAGTGGCTGGCGCAGCTCATCTCCCTGCAGACTGTTTGCCAGCACCAGGATAAATGCGCCGAGGCCATCCGCTGAGAGCATCTGCGACAGGCCATCGCTAAAACGCCGGCGAAAGTCATCATCGTCTGCAGCTACGAACATTTGTGCTCATGCTCCTGTTGCTGCTTGTATTCCTCCTCGAGCTCACTGCCGGGAACAGGATCAACACCACCTTCATGATAGGGATGACAGCGCGAGACACGGCGCAGCCCCATCCAGAAACCACGCATGACGCCATGCAACTCGATTGCCTCGAGCATGTAGCTGGAGCAGGTGGGGTAGAAACGGCAGTTATTTCCAAGAAATGGGCTTAATAGCAGTTGATAGCCACGCAGCAGCATCAATACCAGCCGCTTGATCAATGCCCCTCTCCCGCACACTGCACGCAGCGCCCCATGATCTCAACCACTTCGTTGCTACAGCTGAAACCTGCCTGGCTGGCGGCAAGATCAAGGCTCTTCTGAATATTGCTGTCCTCCATCTCTTCCACCTGGCCACACTCCGAGCAGATCAGGAACTGGCTCTGATGTGACGCATCGGGATGTTCGCACACCAGGTATGCCTGTAGAGTTGCAAGGCGATGAATCAGTCCCTGTTGCAGTAAAAAATCAAGAGCGCGGTAGACAGTCGGCGGGGCTGCCGGCGGATCCATCTTCTGCAAGATGTCATAGGCTCCAACCGGCAAAGGAGACTGCATGATAATCTTCAATACACGCCTGCGTTGACAAGTGAGGCGCACGCCACGCTGCTTACACAGCTGTTCATCATGAATGAGCAAATCATGACGCATCATGATTGACTCCACTCATGTTCACAGCCTGCAGCTTGCGCCTCCTGTTTCGATACGCCATGCCAACAGAGGCGCATAGATAGAACACTGCTGCTATCAGGGTAATGATCGCCCCGGTGGGCAAGTCTGTCTCATAAGAGAGCGCCAGGCCGCTGGTTGAAACAACAACCCCAATGAGTGTCGCTGCAATCATCATTTTCGACAGGCTATGCACAAACTGGCCGGCAATCGCAGCCGGCAATGTCAGCAGTGCGATCACCAGTATCAAGCCAACGACCTGAATCAGCAACACTACGGTGACAGCAATCAGGCACAGCAGCAGCAGGTAGAAAAAAGTGACAGGGACACCACGCAGCAGCGCAAACTCCTCGTCAAAAATCACGATCTCAAACTGACGGTGAAACACAAAGAGTATGACTGCGAGGATCAGATCCAACACCATCATGATCCATATATGGCTACTGCTAACCATGAGGATGTTGCCAAACAGATAGGAGATCAGGTCGACCTGGTAACCCGGTGTCGCCGCCATAAATAGTATACCGATCGCCATACCGATCGCCCAGATCGCGCTGATCAATGTATCCTCCCGCTCCTGCCAGTGCAGGCTGATTACACCAATCAACAGTGCTGACACGATTGCAGCGACGAGTGCGCCTGCAATCGGTGCAAATCCGAAAAAGAGTGCGGCTCCCATGCCGCCAAGCACCGCATGCGCAATACCACCTGCCACAAAACTGATGCGTTTGACCACCACCCAGGTACCGATCAGCCCGCAGCCAACAGCCGCCAGCAACCCCGCAATCAGGGCGCGCTGCAGAAAGTCGTAATGCATCAATGCTTCAATAAATTCCATCGCTATACCTAAAACTTAAAACTTAAAACCTAAAACTTAAAACCTAATCTAATGCCCATGATGAACCTGGCGGACATCTTCACCATAGAGATCACGAATATCATCACCGCTGATGGCATCTGTCTCATGGCACACCAGAGTTCCGCTGAGACAGGCGACACGCTTCACATAGGCCGAGATAAATGCAATATCATGGGAAACGACGATCACTGTCATGCGTTGATTCAGCTGTTTCAGCAGATCAAAAATTTCGCTTTCGACACGCTGGTCGATATTTGAAGTGGGTTCATCCAACAGCAACATACGGGGCTCACAGGCGAGTGCGCGTGCAACCAATACGCGCTGAAGCTGACCACCCGAAAGAGTGCCGATGGTGCGTCTCTTCAAAGCGGAAACCTCGGTTTCGCGCATCGCCTGCAGAGCTATCTCCCTGTCATGTGCATGATAACCACCCCAAATTCCATTCAGCCTCCCCATCAATACCAACTGCTCGACCGAGATCGGAAAATCACGCTCAAACGCAGGGTATTGCGGCACATAGCCAATATTTCTGCGCGCCTTGCGAGGATGCTTTCCCAGTACCCTGAGCGTGCCGCTCGATGCTTGCAGCAAGCCGAGAATAATACGGATCAGGGTGCTCTTGCCGCCACCGTTCGGACCTACGAGACCGACAAACTCCCCATGCGCGATTTGCAGCGAAACATGTTCCAGTACCGGAACCTGATCATAGGAGAATGAGAGGTCATGAATATCGACTGCCAGATCACTCACGAGCGCCTCCAGGAGCCATAGCAATAGCCTTTGCTACCTGCTGCAGGCTGGCGGCGAGGTCATAGGCGAGAGGATCTGTACGAATCAACTCCACACCAAGTTCATCTGCAACCACTTTGGCGGTGTTACCGCTGAATTGCTGCTGCACCAACAGGGAAGTAATCTGCTGCTGTCGCGCTGTTTCAATCACACTAACCAGCTGCTTTGGACCCGGCTCCTTGCCCTGTAACTCGATCGCCACTTGCTGCAGGCCGTAAGTTTTTGCAAAGTAGCCCCATGCAGGATGAAAAACCAGAAAACTGTTACCGGCAAGGGGACTCAACTGCTCTTCAATCGAGTGGTGTAGTTTCTCGAATTGTTGTTCCAGCTGTTGCTGATTGAGGCGGAACTGCTGCTCATGCTGCGACGCTACCTTTAGCAATGCCTGCAGGATATTGCGTGAAATGGCGATTGCGTTGAGCGGTGATGTCCACACATGCGGGTCAAGGCTCTCATCTCCTGTCGAATGCGCATGCTCCACAACAGAGGTCACAGGCAAGTCGCTGCGTGCATCGACAATCAGCATGTGCGGATTGAGCGCTTTCAGCCGGGGCATCCACACCTGTTCGAATGGAATCCCCGAGCGTATATAGATATCAGCATCTGCAAAACGCTGCAGCTGTTTTGGAGTTGGGTCATAATTGACCGGATTGTGCCCGGGCGGGACAATCGACTCCACGCTGACTGCTTCACCACCCACTTGCGCAGCCAGGTATTGCAGCGGCGGCACACTGGCGAAGAGTGCGATTTTTTCCGCATGCAGGGAAAATGGCAGTATCAGCAGACAGGCAGCCGCTAAAAAACGCATAATAGGGGAGTTAGAGATCAATAATTGTTACATTATAACATTACATTGGAAGCAGTACATTGAATCAGGGAATACTGATACTTCACCCCGATAATTGCGAAAGCCATCCCGATGTGCAGCAGGTCATCCAACTGCTGCAAAGAGAAAGACTGATCGGCAGCAGCATTGAAGGCATGCCATACAGCTACTTTGCAGGGGAGATGTTTTTACAGCTGATCACCTTCATGGGCTGCTCACCGCATATCCGTTTCGAGCCGGAAGATGAACATGACAAGGGCTTCTGCTATATTCGACTGACTGCCAGTGAGACCCTGCAAATCCGTGTATCGGAGCATGCACGTCCGCCCCGCTGCTGTGCTTGCAAAAAACCGGTCGGCAAAGGATGGAGAACAGCTGTGTCACAAGGAGAGCAGATCACCTGCCCGCACTGTCATCAGCAACAGCGGCCGGATCAACTCAGCTGGCGCAATGATTCCGGTATGGGACGCTTTTTTATCGAAATTCACAACGTCTTCCCTGGAGAGGCTCAGCCTGTTCCACACCTGCTGCTGCAGCTGCAAAGCATCGACGCATCTCAATGGCGATATTTTTATCTGCACTCGTGGCAATAGAAGCTGTGCATCAATCACCCTGAATCTAGTACTCCGTGGTTTTGTAGGAATGATTTCTACTGCTAGATATTTAAGCACTGTTGTACTTCTAGCTCTCTTGATCAGTTGAATGCGTTTTGATAGCTTCGAGTCCTGACACAGTTTTCTCCATCATGACCGAGTCTTCGTATATAAATTGAGCGGCATCAAATGGTCGTGATCGTGCTCCAGCATCATCAAAGTGGCTAACATCGAAATAGCGGCACTGTTCCTCTCCGCACATCTCGCTTGCAGCTGCTTCGACATCAGTGAATGGCTGCAGTTGATCAAATATCCTGGCAGCAGCGCGGTATGAGTTGAGTGAAGGGAGAACTACCTCATATCCATTGATTGAGGTGACGGTTTTTCTTGATGATGAATGCTTGTGAGCTGTGCTAAATGCATTCGGCTTTAGCAGCCGGAAAGCCGCATCGCTGACGATGTGCAGATCTCCGATTGCAGCATGACCGCTTTGCAATTGATCAGGCTGCTGTTCTGATTGATAGATCCACAGGAACAACAGCAGATTGAGAATCATCAGGAGATAAAAAATCTGGCGCATGAGTACGATTATTTGTCAGAATTACAGAGCAGGAGATTATGGAACAGGCGTCATCACACCTTTTCAGAGAATGACTGGGTCGTGTAGCGGGAGATTTTCAGACTATCGGACCAATAATCAAGCGGCAATCCGGCTTTGCGCTTCAACTGCTGCAGAAACTGCCGTGGCTCCGGCAGCGACTCCCACACAGCGGGTAAAAATGTGCCTCTGGCGCCGCCATCTTCTAATATCAGGCCATCCTGCAATGGTCGCAGCTGACTGATGAGATCCTCTTCATCACTGAAGTCGATCACGTCCGGATTACCCAACACGGATACGCTGATCACAATATCAGCAAGCTCATCGGCGCCAACAGGTGGAAAGCGCGGGTCAGAAAATGCAGCCGCCCGAGCATGCTCCTCAACGTCGATGACGAGAGGCTGATAGGGTTGCAGAGTCCCGATACAGCCGCGCAACGCACCCTTTTTGTCGAGCGTCACAAAACTGCCTCCCTGCTGCAGGAGTTGCTCATCATACGCATCGGCATCGATAGGCATTGCATGAGGATGCCCCAGGCCATACTCGATCGACTCACGCGCAACCTGCAGCAATTGCTGCTGTTGTTGCGGAGTTAATTCATTTGCAGATTCACTGTTCATTTCAAGCTTCAGTAAAAAATATAGGATCCATAGCCGACAACCTGGTCCCGAGGACCGGCAGTATCTCCGGAATTGCGCACATCCAGCGTCATCTCCTGCAGCCCCTTCTCTGCCGCCACCTGCAGTAAACCTCGCACACCCTGGTAGCCACAGGCATCGTTGGAACCGATACTGCTGTCAAAGT
>JAQYVP010000076.1 GCA_030145485.1 Chromatiales bacterium | reverse complement strand
TCCCAACCGACACGTGATGCACAATGAACAAGCTGTTTCCCAACTTGTTCCGGATTTCCTGTGGTGGCACCATAAATTGGACTTGCCATTCCATCCTCGTAAACGAGTGCTAAACGCACCTCTTTCCAACAGACTTTTCGTGTCTTGCGTTGATCACCATCCTGCGAGGGATCCATGGTGACTATCGGGACCATGGCGCCATCGGTTTCCCCGATCAATTGCACCTTTGCATCAAGGACGGCTTCGCCCTGTAGCAATTCGGGACGACCATGTATCGCTCCTCCATGTCCTTCCGTAATTCTCCGTGCGGCGCTTTCTGGTATATCAAAACCGTAATGCTCCTTGAACTGCCTTGCTGCCTGCTCAAAGGACTTCTCCGCGCCAAAATCAGTAATTCGTCGTTGCATGAGCGGCGAATAACACCGACAGGAGATCTCTGCTGACTCACTAAATGGCCGCCATGTCCCACCTGCAGTCCATTTAAAGACCTGCTCCATCGCAGTGATTTCTCCGAGTGTCGTTATCCAGGAGAGTTTTTTTTACCCTTGCCTGTCAATTCTGGCCCGTTCTGATCCTTCGCGGCGTCTGATTTCTTTTGCGCCTGTTGTTCTGCCCATTGCTGCATCACTTGTTGTCCAACGACTTGAATGCTCTTTACCGTGCGCACTTCTACATCGTGGGCCTTCTCAATATCGCTCTCGGCAATATCAAGCAGGGTCTCTATTTGCGCCTTCAACTCTGGATGCTCAGCAAGGCGTTCTTCTATTGTCTTTGACATGGGTCTCTACTCTCTTCAGATAAGTTCCCATGCTTTTATACGCTGATACAACCGGTTTGTCTAGCTATATTAGCTTTTGCTTACTCTCACTTTGAATTACACCCATTTTACAAGGAGGTAAACAATGGCCAGGATGGCGCGCGTAATGGTTCCAAATTATCCTCACCATGTAACCCAGCGAGCTATTCGGCGCCAGAAGACGTTCTTCTGTGAAGATGGCTATCGCTATTCCATTGAACTCATGTCTGAGTTCTCAACGCAATCGGGAACAGAAGTTTGGGCTTATTGCCTGATGCCCAACCATGTCCATCTGGTGATGGTTCCAGGTGAAGAAGATGGCTTACGGGCTGCGTTGGGAGAGGTTCACCGGCGTTACACCCGACACATTATTTTTCGCGAGGGATGGCGTGGACATTTGTGGCAGGTGCGCTTTCATTCATTCACCATGGATGATGGTTATCTGTTATCTACTGTTCGTTATGTAGAGAGAAATCCAGTTGTTGCGAGGCTATGCGTTCATGCGGAAGCGTGGAAATGGTCTAGCGCACGTGCTCACCTCAAGGGAGAAGACGATGAATTGGTTCGAGTACAACCTATGTTAGATCGCATTGGCGTGTGGCGTGACTTCCTCTCAGATGCAGCCAGGAATGATGATGAAGAATTGATCGATCGACACAGCAGAACCGGGAGGCCATTGGGCTGTGCCGATTTTGTACGCAAGCTGGAAGTCATTACAGGCGAAGAACTGGCTCCTAAAAGAGCAGGCTGCAAACCTGTTATCAGGGAATAGGTATACTGTCCCCCGAATAGTTGTCATACAACTGTCATGGTTCAGGATGTAAAATGATCTGATGAACATTTGTGGCCATCATTTATGACGACGCGCATCCTCATCATCGAAGATGAAAAGCCTATCAGGGAGATGATCCGCTTCGCCCTGGAGCGTGAAGGGTATAGGGTCGATGAGGCCGGAGATGCCGCTGCAGCTACATCCTGTATTTCTCTACATCGCCCGGATCTGATGCTGGTCGACTGGATGCTGCCTGAAGTCAGCGGCGTTAGTCTGGTTCGATCGCTGCGCCGTAGTGAAATCAATCGTGATATCCCTGTCATCATGCTGACCGCACGGGGAGAGGAGAGCGACAGGGTGACAGGGCTCGAAGCAGGGGCTGACGATTACATGTCCAAGCCCGTGGCCATCAAAGAGATGCTTGCGCGTATTCGCGCCCTGCTGCGCCGCAGCAGAGGGTTTTCTCAGGAGGAGACGCTGCAGGCCGGGATTATCAAGCTCAATATTGCAACTCATCAGGTGGCAATTGATGGCAAGAGCGTTCATTTCGGGCAGATGGAGTACCGCCTGCTGAAATTTTTTCTGCAGCATCCGGAGAGGGTCTATTCGCGTGGTCAGCTACTCGATCTCGTGTGGGGTGAGACTGTCTATGTCGAAGAGCGCACCGTTGATGTGCATATCCTGCGACTGCGCAAACTGCTGAAGCCCTATGGGGTCGAGGGCATGGTGCAAACCGTGCGTGGCGCCGGTTATCGGTTTTCTCTGGCCGTGGAATCATGAACAACGCAATCTCCTATGAGCGTTGGCGTCTGCTGCTGATGCTTGTCTCGATAGGCGCCATAGGACTGCTGACAGACAACTGGATAGTGGCGATTCTGCTGCCATCCGCCCTCTATATCATGTGGAGCTTCTATCAGCTCTATGCGCTCGAACGCTGGCTGCGCAAGGGGGCTGTGAAGAAAAAGGCACCCGATAGCGGCGGCGCATGGGGAGATGTCGTGCAGCATATCTATCGTCGCCAACTTGCTGCTGCAAAGAGTAAAAAGCGCCTCGCAAGCATGCTCACACGCTTCAACACCACGATTTCCGCATTGCCGGATGCAACAGTTATCCTCAACGCCTCTTTCGAGATCGAGTGGGCCAATAAAGCAGCGCGTGAGGTGCTGGGGTTCGTCAAGAGACGCGATATTGGTCAAAGGATCGACAATCTGATCCGCAATCCCGACTTTCATCGCCTGCAGAATAAAAAACGCAACAAAAAACAGAAAAATCTGGAAATGCCGTCTCCTCTCAATCCGACTGACACCATAAGTGTACGGCTCGTTCGCTATGGCAAGGGGAGTGATCAATACCTGCTGCTGGCGCGTGATATCAGTGAACGCATCGAGGCGCAAAAAACACGCAAGGCGTTCATCGCCAATGCCTCGCATGAACTGCGCACCCCGCTGACGGTGATATCCGGCTATCTGGAGATCATGCAATCCGCGCCAGAACTCTGTGAAGAGATGCAGGAGCCGGTTAGAGCTGCTGCAGAACAGGCGCACAGAATGGAACAGATCATTACCCACCTGCTCGAGCTCTCCCGTCTTGAATCGGCAGAGCTGGCGGAGAGTGACGGCGAGCGAGTCGATGTGCCGGCAATTTTGAACAACATCAGCAGCACTTTTTCACTCGCCGGGGATGACGGCTCTCACATGATCAATCTCGATGTGGATCCTGCGCTTCATCTCCTTGCCAAAGAGGAGGAGGTGCATAGCGTGTGCCTGAACTTGATCAACAATGCCGTTAAATATACGCCGCCCGGCAGCACCATTGATATTCGCTGGTATCAAAACAGCATAGGGCAGGCCTGTCTGGATGTCGAGGATGATGGCTACGGGATCGCTCCTGAGCATCTTGCTCATGTCACAGAGCGCTTCTATCGCGTTGACGAGGGGCGCAATAGTGAGGCAGGTGGCACCGGTCTGGGTCTTGCAATCGTCAAGCATATTCTCACCCGCCACGGCGGACACTTGTGGGTTGATAGCACGCTTGGAGAAGGCGCAACTTTC
>JAQYVP010000035.1 GCA_030145485.1 Chromatiales bacterium | reverse complement strand
TTTTAAATGCGTAAAAAAGTTGGGCAATATGCAAGATCAGATAACCTGATCTCGTGTGTGATGCCCAAATCCTTGGGGACTAATGAAAACCCCATGAATATCAAAGGTTACAGCAGTCGAAAGGTAACTTCTCAATAATCCTGTGTGAATGCCGTCATTGCGAGGGAGCCTAAGCGACCGCGGCAATCTTTGGAGTCTTCAATCCAATCAATATAGCACAGCGCTTTTTATCAATCGATTAATGTAGAATAGACGCAGCAATTCTACGCGTAGAGAGATACCCACCACGAAAGACGCGAATGCATTTTTGTAACCAGTTGATTCTTCGTGGTCTTCGTGTGCTTCGTGGTAAAAGTCTTTTAAAATATCGACATTTTATAGGTACATTGAGAATTGCTAGAATAGACGCTGTTGATTGCCAGGAGACCCTGCTCGTGCGTATGACCCCGGAGGAGTTCAAATCCTCACCCGCAAAAAGGATCACCCTGCTCGGCATGTCCGGCGTGGGGAAAACGCGCCTCTCATCCCTGCTGCCCAGGGATCAGTGGTATCACTACTCCGGCGACTACCGTATCGGCAGTCACTACCTGGATGAGCCGATCCTGGACAATATCAAACGCAAGATGATGCAAATTCCTTATTTGCGTGAGCTGCTGCGTTCCGACTCTATTCATATCAACAACAACATCAGTTTTGAAAATTTGCACCCGCTCTCCTCGTTTCTCGGTAAAGTGGGTGACCCGGACAAGCAGGGGCTGTCACTACCGGTGTTCCAGCAGCGCCAGCAACTGCATCATGATGCCGAGGTGGCGGCAATGCTGGATGTACCTCATTTCATCGAAAAATCCACAACCATCTATGACTATGCCCATTTCATCAATGATGCAGGCGGCAGCCTGTGTGAACTGAACTCTCCAGTGGTGATGGAAACCCTTGCAGAACACACCTTGATACTCTACATTCGCGCCACCAGAAATGACAGGGAACGGCTTATCGAACGTGCAATTTCGGACCCCAAGCCACTCTATTTTCCAGCGGAATTTTTGCTGCAGCAACTCAACGAATATCGCCGTCGACAGCACATCGACTACGTCGCTATGATCGATCCGGACGACTTCTCCCGGTGGGTGTTTCCGCAGCTGTTTGAGAGCCGCATCCCCCGCTATGACGCCATTGCCGCACAGTATGGCTACACCATCTCCAGTGAAGAGGTTTTTGAACTGCATAGCGAAGATGACTTCATGCAACTGGTTGAACACGCACTCGAGCGGGAGAAACACTGATGCCTCTGGTCGCACACACCAATCTGCCGACATTTGATCGCCTCAAAAACGAAGGCTTTGAAGTACTCTCCTGTGAGCGCGCCGGGGATCAGTACATCCGCGAGCTGCATGTCGGGCTGCTGAACATGATGCCGGATGCAGCACTGACTGCAACAGAACGCCAGTTCTACCGCCTTATCGCGCGCAGCAATCTCATTGCCCAGTTCCATATCCACCCCTTTACGCTTAACGCCCTGCCTCGTGGTGAAAAAGCAGCGCAGCATATTGCCGACTACTACGAGGATTTCAGCACCATTCAGGAGTTGGGACTGGATGCACTGATTATTACCGGCGCCAACGTGACACATCCACACCTGGCCGATGAGAACTTCTGGGAACCACTGGCCGAAGTGATCTCATGGGCCTATGACAATGTCACCTCGACGCTCTGCTCCTGCCTCGCTACACATGCCGTGGTCGAACACTTTTACAGCATCAACCGCTATCACCTCGGATTCAAACGCTGGGGAGTATTCGAACACCGGGTCACCATGCATGAGCACCCGCTGGTGCAGACGATCAACAGTCGCTTTGATGTGCCTCACTCCCGCTTTAACCAGATCGACACCCAACAGCTTGAAGGGGCTGGCCTGCGCGTGCTTGTCGAGAGTGAAACAGCAGGCGTACATCTCGCCGTCAGCCCGGACCTGTTCCGCCAGGTCTTTTTTCAGGGACATCCGGAATATGACATCAACAGCCTGCTCAAGGAGTACAAGCGTGAAGTCGGCCTCTATCTCAATGGGCTGAAGCACACCTACCCGCCTTTTCCCGACAACTATTTCAGTATCCGTGTAAAGGCCATACTCGATGAGTTTCGTGAGCGCGCTGAACTGTGCCAAAAAAGCAACCAGCCACTGCCGGAGTTTCCTGAAGCCCTGATCATGCCGATGCTCGATATCACCTGGCGCGACACCGCCAAGGCCGTGGTCAGCAACTGGTTGGGTATGGTCTACCAGATCACCAACAAGGAGCGCAACAAGCCATTCATGGATGGTGTGGTAGCCGCTGATCCGCTTGGTCTGAGATGATTAGATTTGAAAATGTCTCCCTGCGGCGTGGCGTCAAACTGCTGTTTGAAGAGGCATCCCTGACGATCCATCCCGGTCAGAACGTCGGCCTGACAGGCCGCAACGGCACCGGAAAATCCAGCCTGTTCGCGTTGCTGCTGCAGCACTATCCGACCGATGCCGGTGATATCTCTCTGCCCGCAGGATGGGTCACCGCGCATGTCGCACAGGAGACGCCTGCTACAGAGAGCTCCACCCTCGACTATGTGCTCGATGGTGACGAGGAGCTGCGCAAATTGCAAACACTGCTGGAGAACACAACCGATGGCACGCACCTGGGAGAGCTGCATGCCAAACTTGATGCCATCGACGGCTACCGCGCCGAATCACGCGCCGCCAGGCTGCTGCATGGGCTGGGATTTCAAAATGAAGAGATGCGGCAATCCGTCAGCAGTTTTTCCGGGGGCTGGCGCATGCGCCTGAACCTGGCGCGTGCCCTGATGTGCCGCTCGGATCTATTGCTGCTCGACGAGCCAACCAATCACCTCGATCTGGATGCCGTGATGTGGCTCGAAGAGTGGCTGCGGAAATACCCCGGAACTCTGCTGCTGATCTCCCACGACCGCGACTTTCTTGATTCCGTGTGCAAACACATTCTCAATATCGAACACCACAGAGCAACCCTCTACAGCGGCAACTACAGCGCCTTTGAAAAAGTCCGCGCCGAGCGTCTTGCCAATCAGCAGGCCGAACATGAGAAGCAGCAGCGTGAAATGTCGCACATGCAGCAGTATGTCGATCGCTTTCGCGCCCAGGCCACCAAGGCAAAACAGGCGCAGAGCCGCCTCAAAGCGCTGCAGCGCATGAAGCTGATCTCCCCGGCGCATGTCGACTCCCCCTTTCACTTCAAATTCCTTGCGCCCCGTCACCGCCCGGACCCTCTCATGACCATGGAGGATGTTGCGACCGGTTATGCACAGAGGGCCCCGGTGATTCAGGATCTGAACCTCAATATTCATGCCGGTGACAGGATTGGCCTGCTGGGACCCAACGGCGCAGGCAAGTCGACACTCATCAAACTGCTGGCACAGATGCTGCCGGTGCTCAGCGGGCAATTGACACAGGCAAAAGAGTGTCAAATCGGCTATTTCGCCCAGCACCAGGTGGATCAGCTCAACCCGGATCATTCGCCGTTTGAACACCTGCGCCAGCTGAATCCGAAGATCAGCGATCAGCAGGGAAGAAACTTCCTGGGTGGCTTCGGTTTCCAGGGAGAGCGCGCACTGGAGAGAGTCGCACCCTTCTCCGGAGGAGAGAAGGCGCGCCTTGCACTGGCGCTGATCGTCTATCAGCGCCCGAATCTGTTATTGCTGGACGAACCCACCAACCATCTCGACATCGAGATGCGCCAGGCGCTGGTGGAGGCGCTGCAGGAGTTTCAGGGCGCCATGCTGATCGTTTCACACGACCGCTTCCTGCTGCGTGCAACCTGTGATCAACTGTGGCTGGTCGATGATCAGCGAGTGCTCGATTTCAAGGGGGACCTGGACGATTATCGCCGCTGGCTGGCCAATCGGGACAACAGCAGCAATGTTGAAACCTCGCAACAACAGCATGGCGCCAGCACATCCTCCCGCAAAGATCAAAAACGCCAACAGGCGCAGCAACGCCAACAGCTGCGTCCATTGAGAAAAAAGGCCAAGCAGCTAGAGGCAAGCGTGGAGAAACTCCAGCAACGCAGTGAGGTGCTGCAGATGCAGCTGGCTGACAGCGGTATTTACCAGCAGCAGCGCAAACAGGAACTCAGGCAACTGCTCGAAGAGAAAGGAGAGATAGATGCCGGATTAGCCGAGACCGAAGAGCAATGGATGCAAGCCCTCGAAGAGCTGGAAGCAGCTCAGCAAACTTCGGTATGATGGAGAACATATGCTCAGGTACAGTTCGAAATCAGCTATAAAGTGAAACGCATTGCACCTTTTCATGCGGCGCAGGAAGTAGAGTTGGGAGTCTGCTTTGCCTACCGCTCTTCATCAGCAAACAGCAGCGGTCTCCACGCCTCCATCATGTATCATTTGACATAATAAGCAAACATGCAGAGAACCCTTACGATCCCGATACTCTAAGGAGTTGCCCATAAAAAAACTTCCCGAAATCGCGCAGCAATGTTGTTCGTCTTCAAGGCGCAGCAAGGGGCGCATAGCAGCGTTATGTAACTCTTGCTGGAACGCAGAAGAGGGACAACAGTGCAAGCAGGATCGGGAAGTTATTTTTGGACAACGACTAACCACTGCAACGGGCTGACAATTTCAATAAAGATGACCCTCAACAAAGGATACCTTTCTCTGGCACAGGCCATATGGCATGAACCAGGCTGATATCGTCTGAATCGATTTCAATTCGTAGCGGGTAATTAAGGACAGTCTTGATCCATTCATGTTGAATTTTCTCCTCGTACATCGTTTTTTTGCATGTTGCAAACGGCTCAAGACTCCAACATCTTATCGCTGCCGCCGCAGAGTTCCCCTTCTTCCTCTTCACTCTGCGCACTTTTCCTGAGGAAAGCTTTATAGGAGGAGGTGCAGCCCAGGGGCACGACGATCATGGTCAGCGGCACGGCCACGATGGGGCCGAACAGCAGTGACACCGCCATACCTTCGAAAATTGGATCAAGAATAATCGCTATGGCGCCAGCCATCATGGTCAAATCCGTTACCCAGATGGGGCGCATGCGAATCTGCCCGGCTAACACCACTGCCTCGCGGACGGGAACCCCTCTATGCACCTCGTTGCGGGCAAAATCCACCAGCAGAATCGAGTTGCGCACCTCGATGCCGGCCAACGCAATAAAGCCGATCATGGAGGTCGCGGTAAACTCCGCTCCCATGAGCCAGTGGCCGGGGATGATGCCGATCAGCGTCAATGGAATGGGCGCCATGATAATCGCCGGATGAATAAAATTCCCAAACTCCCACACCAGCAGAATATAGATCATCACCAGTGCGGCGGCAAATGCAATTCCCATGTCGCGGAAGGTCTCATAGGTAACGACCCATTCACCGCTCCACTCGAATCCTGACACCGCATCATCCTGCGGCGCTCCGGTGAGAGTGCCGCTGATCTCAACTCCGTCAGGTGCGGTGTAGTGATTGAGCTCCTCCTCGACCGACATCATGCCATAGATAGGCGCACCCAGGCGGCCCTCCATTTCACCCACGACATACTCCATGGGGCGCAGGTCCTTATGGTAGATAATGGGGTCTTCGGCTTGTTTGACGAATCGACCGACTTCCGACAGCGGGATATTGACTCCGCTTTCGCTCGGAATCGGCAGGGTAGAGAGCTGACCGATCTCAGCCCTGACAGAGAGTGGCAACTGTATGACAAGGTAGGTCGGCTCCAGTTCACGACTGCGTTTCACATCTCCCAGTTGATAACCGCCCATGGCCATCGCCAGATTCCTGTTGATACTCTCGACAGAGACGCCACGGCGGGTCGCTTTCTCCGTATCCACCTCGAAATGCCAGCGTTCGGAACTATCCACCATATAGGTATCGACATCCACCAGGTGTGGCGCATCGATGAACATCTGCTCCATATCCCTGGCGACCTGCTGGCGCGTTTCATGATCCGGACCATAGACCTCGGCAACCATTGTCTGCAGCACCGGCGGCCCGGGAGGCATTTCGACGACGGCTATTTTGGCGCCATAGCGCTCGGCAATCGGTGTCAGCAGGTTGCGCACTGACTCGGAGATCTCATGACTGCTGCGTTGACGCTCGCTTTTATCCAGCAGCATCACCTGGATATCCGCCTGCCATGGCTCGGCGCGCAGGTAGTAGTGACGCACCATGCCGTTGAAGTTGTAGGGTGATACCGTGCCAACGTAAGTTTGCAATGCGCTCACCTCGGGAACCGTACGCAGTGCATCAGCCAGCTGCAAAGTGAAATTTGCCGTATCAGGCAGAGTCGTCCCCTCCGGCAGATTGATCAATACATTGAATTCAGGCTTGTTGTCAAAAGGCAGCATCTTCACCGTCACCGCCTTGGTGTAAAACATCGACAGGGCGGCAAAGAAGGCGATCAGGATCACCACGATGAACACCCGACCCTTGAAACGACTCCTGATCAGCGGCTCGATAAAGGGACGGTAGATGCGTCCGATGAGTTCCTGGGTCTCCCGCTCACGTCGCTCGGCTTTTTGTAAAACTTGCAACTTCGGCCGCATCTTGTAGGCAAACCAGGGAGTAAAGACAAAGGCGGCAAACAGTGAAAACAGCATCGCCACGGAGCCAAACAGCGGAATCGGGAACATGTAGGGCCCCATCATGCCGCTCACCAACCCCATGGGCAACAGCGCCGAGAGCACCGCCAATGTGGCAATAATGGTCGGGTTGCCGACTTCGCGCACTGCATCGACCGCTGTATCGATGCGTGTCTCGCCATCATGCAGCCACCGCCGGAAGATATTCTCCACCACCACGGTCGCGTCGTCGACAAGAATGCCGATCGAAAATATCAGTGCGAACAGGCTCACGCGGTTGATCGAATAATCCAGCGCCCAGGCGGACCAGATGGTAATCAGGATGACCACGGGGATGATGGCCACCACCACAATGGCGGGGCGCCGTCCTATCGTGATCCATGACAACAGGGTCACCGCTAAAGCAGCGCCCAGCAGTGACAGCAACAGCTCGTTGACCTTGTCATTGGCTGTCTGGCCATAATTGCGCGTGATCGCGACATGCACATTGACAGGGATGATGCGCCCCTTCAATGACTCGACTTTATCCAGAATGTCATTGGCGACCGAGACGCCGTTCGTGCCCTCTTTCTTGGCGATTGCGATCGTGACAGCCGCGGCGCCATCAGTGAGAATTGCATCTTCACTGGCTGCCGGCCCGCTGATATAAGTCACCACCTGCGACGTCTCCTCAGCGCCATCCAGCACATTGGCGACATCCGAAACATAGACAGGAGTACCCTGGCTGCTGCCGACCACCAGCCTGCCGACTTCATTGGCATTCTTCAGAAAGTGCCCCGATGTCACCCGAAAATGGGTGCTTCCCGCCTCCATGGATCCTGATGTTGACGCCATATTGGCCGTGCGGATGGTGTTGGCGACCTGCTCCAGACTGATGTCATGGCCCGCCACACGCTCCGGCAGGATTTCAACTCTCACCTGCCTGACGCGGCCACCGGCAATAAAACCATCACCTGTATTTTTGACCTCTTTGAGGCGCTGCAGCACATCCGCCGCCAGCGTCCGCAGGACCTCGTCCCCCATCTCTTCCGACCACAGCGTCACTGTCACCACGGGGACATCATCGACCCCCTTGGGTTTGACCAGCGGCATGGAGACGCCGGGAGGGATTTTATCCAGGTTGGACTGCAGTTTGTCATGCACCTTGACAATGGATCGCCCCAGCTCTTCGCCAACCTTGAAGCGCACCGTAACGATTCCGCGATCACGTTCGGAGGCGGAGTAGATATGTTTAACGCCTGGTATGCCGCTCATCATGCGTTCGAGCGGATTGATCGCCAGACTTGCGACCTGTTCGGCAGAAGATCCCGGATAACTGATGAAGATATCTACCATCGGCACGGAGATTTCCGGATCTTCCTGGCGTGGTGTAAAAATCAGCCCCATCAAGCCGATGAAGAGACTTGCCATCAACAACATGGGGGAGAGTGGCGAGGTTATAAAGGTGCGTGCGAGATTGCCGGCAATACCGAGTGAGCGGATCTCCTCGTGCGGGGTCGCCGGATGGTGCATCGCGGGTCGACGCGTATGCACTCTGGATGGACGGTCTGTTGGCATCTTCAGACTCCTATGGCCTTAATAACCATACTATCTTTAATCTATTTTAGATCGAACACTCTATTATTCACAAGTCATTGTCCAAAAAAGAGTTCGTAGAGTGCAATAAGTGGAACGCATTACACCATTCCATGCGGCGCAATGCGCTGTCGCTTATTGCGTCCTACAGGCAGCATGACAATTTTTGTGTCATTTTCCAGAGGATTTACAGAGTAAGATATTAACGTAAATTCCTCTTGTAATCCGGTATCTCGGCATTAAGCGCCTGGGAAAAATTGGAAAAATCCATGGTCACCGTTGCCAACTCCACTCCTTCAAAATTTGTATTGGTAACATTGGCATTGCGCATGATCGTGCCACTCAGCACGGCTCTGGAGAGGTCAGCACCGGTTAGATTCACGCGCCTCATATCACAATCTGTAGCCGAAACATTGTGCATATGCACACCTGTCATATTGGCTCCACTCAGGTTGGCGAGGTTCATGGCACTAAAATCTCCTTTATGATCACTCTCCAGGGTCATGCCACTGAGATTCGCCCTGGTCATGATGGCGCCATTGAGATGACAATCCCGAAAATCCGCATTTCTCAGATCCGCCTCTATGAGATTTGTATCGATAAACAGGGCATGACGCGCAGTTGCATCCGAGAGATTACTCTCATGCATGTCAGCATTGCACAGGTCTGTATTTGTCAGGACGACGCCGGTAAGATTGGCCTGGCTCAAGATTGCAAAACGCAGGTCTGCCGAACTCAGGTCTGCGCCGGAGAGATTAGCGCCTTCGAGAGTGGCTGCATTGGATCGTGTATTCCCGCCAATACGCGCCCTGCATAAATTTGCTCCGCTAAGATCAGCCCCTTCAAGATGGGCCCCGCATAACACGGCCCCCTGAAGATTGGCTCCACTGAGATCTGCATCGACCAGATCGGAAAAATCCAGACGTGCTCCACTAAGATCCATATTGCTTAGATCCGCTCCCGACAGAGACATCTCACGCCAATCAATATTTGCCAGGGTATCTGCATCGACAGTGGCAAGAATCTCACCGTTCGATCTGTTTTTTATTTCAAGCATTTTTGGATCTCCTTTTAACCAGGAGGGGCTGTTCATCCCCCCTCAACAAACATGTTCTATGAAAAGTATACTACCTGAATAACACAGTGTGGCTGAAATTCCTTGATAAGAGATGATCAGAATCAAAACAGATTGAGAAAAGTCCAAAATCGTAACTACTCAAAAAGTCCGTGCATTGTTCGAGTCTGCGCAGGGTCGGGATCAGCCTTTCAGGGACGCGTGAATACGTCCCTGTAAGCTCTGATAAAAACATCCCTGTTTTATACAGCCCTGAAAAGCAGACTCCCGACCCTACGTCCTGCACGGGATTATTGAGAAGTTACCCAAAATCCTTATAAGGAAGGTTTTAGGTTTTAGGTTTTAGGTTTTAGGTTTTAGGTATTGGGTTTTGGGTTTTGGGTGATGAGTTTCAGCGCTGCTATGAGGGCGCGGTTCTCTGCTTCGGTTCCAACGGTGATGCGCAGGCAGTCGTTCAACAGGGGGTGACTGCCATGCAGAATCTTGATGAGGATACCCTGCTGTTTCAGTCCTTCAAACAATAAAGGCGCTTCTCCTTGCGCCGTGCGCACAAGAATAAAGTTGGCTTCACTCTCAAAAGGCAAAATACCCGCTATCTCCTGCAACTCATTAAAAAGTTGTGTTCGGGCCGCACGAATCTTCGCTGTCTGCCGGTCAAACAGGGAGATGTGACTCAATGCAAAGCTGGCGCTCAACTGGGTCAGGACGTTGATATTGTACGGGAGACGTGTCTTGTCGATCTCGCTGATCCACGCTTCAGGTCCGGCAAGCAGGCCCAGGCGCAAACCGGCAAGGCCCATTTTCGAGAGGGTGCGCATCACCACCAGGTTATCGAATTCACCGATGCGTGGCATGAAACTGGCATCGGTGAACGGTGCGTAGGCTTCGTCGATAATCACCAGTCCGGGCGACGCTGCGATGATGCGCTCCACTTCGAAGAGACCAAACAGGTTGCCGGTAGGATTATTGGGATAGGCTAGAAACAGCAGTGCTGGCTGGTGTTCGTCGATCGCTTCGAGCAGGGCTTCCATATCCAGCGAGAAATCATCGGCATTGAGCTCAACGCCAACATAGTCGAGACCGGAAAAGGCCGCAATCAGGCGGTACATGACAAAGCCGGGCTCGACCGACAGCAGGGTGCGCCCCTCTCCACCCAACGCCAGCGCCAGCATCTGGATGGTCTCGTCAGAACCATTGCCCAGCAGCACCCCGGCGTTGGCGGGAATCTGCATCGTACCACGCAGTTGCTGCGTCAACTGCCTGGCATGCGGGTCCGGATATCGGTTGACATCGGCATCACGAATCAACTGCGCCCACTCTGCACGCAGCGCTTCAGGCCAGGTATAGGGATTCTCCATGGCATCCAGTTTAATCAATCCACTGGCATCCGCAACATGATATGCACTGATGGCGCGAACCTCAGGACGAATCCACCGCTCGATCAGGTTCATGTCAGACAACCTGTAACAACCTCGTCATCCCGGCGTATGCCGGGAACCAGAAAGTTCATCAGTTTAATGAATCTGGATTCCTGCCTGCGACTAGCGAGACCAAGTCTCAGACAGACAAGGCATGAAGAAACATTTACTCTCGCAAAGACGCTAAGTTCGCCAAGAAAAATCTTTGCGCCCTTTGCTTTCTTAGCGAGAAAGATTCTTGTAAAACTTAACTCATTTGTAAACATGTTGATGGCTCAAGGATTACTGGTCATCTTTAAGTCGATATTCTGCCGAACGGGCGTGCGCTGTCAATCCCTCGCCGCGCGCCAGTATGGATGCCGTGCGTCCGAGCCTGTCTGCACCCTGTGGCGACGCCATGATCAGGCTGGAGCGTTTCTGAAAGTCATAGACGCCCAGCGGTGATGAAAAACGCGCTGTGCGGGAGGTCGGCAGCACATGATTCGGCCCGGCACAGTAATCGCCCAGCGGCTCGGAGGTGTAACGTCCCATGAAGATAGCGCCTGCATGACGAATCTTCTTTGCCATGGTTTGCGCGTCATCGACGGAGAGTTCAAGATGTTCAGGTGCGATGAAATTTGCCACCTCGACGGCTTCATCAAGGTCTTTGACATGAATCAGGGCGCCACGCTCACGCAGTGCAGTCGCAATGATCTCTCTACGCTCCATTTGCGGCAGCAGCCTGTCGATACTGTCAGCCACCCTGTCGATAAAAGCGGCATCCTGGCTGAGCAGGATCGACTGGGCATCTTCATCATGCTCCGCCTGGGAGAACAGATCCATGGCGATCCAGTCAGGATCGGTCTCTCCGTCACAGATGACGAGGATTTCGGATGGGCCTGCCACCATATCGATGCCAACCTGGCCGAACACAGTGCGCTTGGCCGTAGCGACATAGATATTCCCCGGACCAACAATCTTGTCTACCGGCGGAACACTCGCGGTTCCATAAGCCAGTGCAGCGACTGCCTGGGCGCCGCCAATCGCAAACACCCTGTCAACATTGGCGATATGCGCCGCCGCCAGCACCAGCTCATTGAGCTCACCCTGCGGAGTCGGAACCACCATGATCAGCTCGGGTACACCGGCGACCCTGGCCGGAATCGCATTCATCAGCACCGATGAGGGATAGGCCGCTTTGCCGCCCGGCACATAGAGCCCCACCCTGTCCAGCGCCGTGACCTGCTGCCCCAGCAAGGTGCCATCCGGCTCTTCATAGCTCCAGTCCAGCTGCTTCTGATGCTCCGCATAGCTGCTGATGCGATCAGCAGCTGTCTGCAGCGCCGTGCGCTGCTGTGCGTTGATAGCATCCCACGCCCGCTGCAGGCGTGCAACAGGAATCTCCAGATGTTGTGCCGATGCAGGAGTCCAGCCGTCAAAACGACTGGTAAAATCGATCAGCGCCTGGTCGCCCGTCTCTCTGATCCCGGCAATGATAGCGTTGACGGTAGCGTTGATATCGCTGTTGGAGACGGACTCCCACGCCAGCAGGAGGTCCAGCTGCTCCTGAAAACCTGTGGTTGCTGAATCGAGACGGCGAATATCAACCATCGCTCTCTCTCACTGCTTGTTCCAGTTGTTGCAGCAAGCTATTGATGCTTGCATGCTTCATTTTCCACGACGCCTTGTTGACGATCAGGCGTGAACTGATATCGGCAATATGTTCCAGCGGCTCAAGACCATTGGCTTTGAGCGTATTTCCAGACTCCACCAGGTCGACGATCACATCGGCGAGACCCGCCAGCGGGGCCAGTTCCATGGCGCCGTAGAGCTTGATGATCTCGACCTGCTGTCCGCGCTGCGCAAAAAAACGCTCAGTGGTATGCACATACTTGGAGGCGATGCGCACATTATCGCCGTCATAGGATGCGTCCGGCTTACCGGCCACCATCATACGGCAGCGTGCAATCTTCAGATCAAGCGGCTCGTAGAGTCCTTCGCTGCCATGCTCCATCAACACATCCTTGCCGGCAACCCCCACATCGGCGGCGCCCCACTGTACATAAGTGGGAACATCCGTGGCGCGTATCACCACCAGCTTGATATGTGCATGGTTGGTGTCCAGAATCAGCTTGCGGCTGGCAACAGGGTCATCCACCGGCTCGATGCCGGCATGCGCCAGCAGAGGCAGTGTATCCTTGTAGATACGCCCCTTGGAGAGCGCGATCGTCAACGGCATTTCAGCCATGATCAACGCCCCTCGACCCGGCGGATACGCGCGCCAAGACCGGAGAGTTTCTCTTCGATATTCTGGTAGCCGCGGTCGACGTGATAGATACGATCGACCAGCGTATCGCGGTCAGCCACCAGCCCGGCAATCACCAGGCTCGCCGAGGCGCGCAGATCCGTGGCCATCACCGGAGCTCCCTTGAGCCCCTCCTGACCGCTGCAAATCGCGGTATTGCCCTCGAGGCGAATATCCGCTCCCATGCGCTGCAGTTCGGGAATATGCATGAAGCGATTTTCAAACACGGTTTCAGTCACCACGCCTACACCTTCGGCAATCGCATTGAGCGTACAAAATTGCGCCTGCATATCGGTCGGGAATGCTGGATAGGGGTCGGTATGGATATCGACGGCCCGCGGACGCTTACCCTGCATATCCAGCTCGATCCAGTCTTCGCCAGTCTCAATCACGGCTCCGGCTTCGGTCAGCTTGTGGAGCACTGCATCCAGCGATGATGGATTCGTATCGCGCGCACGGATCTTGCCGCGCGTCACAGCAGCGGCCACCAGGAATGTGCCGGTTTCGATGCGATCAGGCATGACATTATAGGTCGCGCCATGCAGTCTCTGCACACCTTCGATAACAATGGTATCTGTTCCGGCGCCTGAAATTTTCGCACCCATGGCATTGAGAAAACCGGCAAGGTCGGCAACTTCCGGCTCGCGTGCGGCGTTCTCGATGATGGTCTCACCATCCGCCAGAGTTGCCGCCATCATCAGGTTTTCGGTACCGGTAACAGTCACCATATCAAGTAATAGCCTGGCTCCTTTGAGACGCTCGGCAGTCGCATGGATAAAGCCGTTCTCAACCTCGATACTGGCGCCCATGGCGCGCAGCCCTTCGATATGCAGATTGACCGGCCGTGCACCAATGGCGCAGCCACCAGGCATGGAGACGATCGCTTCGCCAAAGCGGGCCAATGTCGGTCCCAGAACCAGGATCGAGGCGCGCATGGTTCTCACCAGATCATAGGGCGCCTCATAACTGGTGATATTACTGGCATCCACCTCGACCTGCATGTGGTCATCAACCGTGATCTGCGCCCCCATATGCCCCAACAGTGCAATCGTCGTAGTCACATCCTGCAAATGCGGGACATTACCGACAGTAACAGGCTCTTCAGCCAGCAGGGTAGCGGCAAGAATTGGTAATGCGGCATTCTTCGCGCCGGAGATACGAACATCGCCCGAGAGGCTGGCGCCACCGGTAATCAGGAGTTTATCCATGACAGATTGTAGATTTTAGTAACAGGATCGCTAATGATACTGGAAATAACGCATACTCCCAACTTTGACGAAACCCTGGCAAACAATTCAGTACCTATACTGAGCCACTGACCTCATTAGTGCAAAACCACCTGATTGATCTCTGCATCACTCAACCCCATCAGATGCACGAACACTTCATCTGCTTTGGCGTTGATCTCTGCACCGTCATAGAGATCTTCCGGCAAAGACGCCAGCAAATGATCGATGATCTCGATTTTAATCTGCGCCTGGGTTATCGCCTTTTCCCTGTAATTATCAACGCTCAATTCTTCTACCTGGCGGCGAGCCTTCGGGTAGATTGTCCAGGTTGCCGTAGCTTGCTTCCGGTCGCAGATCCGCCGCTTCCCATAACTCTTTTTCCAACTGTAGTACGTTCATTTTCGTCTCTCGATTTGCGCCAGTTTTTCCTCAAGAGAGGCCAATATTTCTGCTCTGATATGACGCGGGTTGAATTCATGAATCAATTGGGCTATCTCCATCGCCGTTTTCTGCTCCAGGCCTTCTGCTCTCACCAGTTCGATCATCAGACGCAGACCCCAGATAACATCAACCCCCCCTCTCGCCGGCATTCGACGTGAAGCCGCTTGTCATTGGTGACGCATGTCCACTGCTCCTGTTTCGCCATCAACAAACAAACATGATCTTCGAAGGAGAGACTAGCCTGCTTTGCGGCAGCAGAGGCTAATATATCAAATGATTTATCCACCAGAGTAAGTCCAAGAGCATCGCAGTCAGCTTCTGAAAGCTGAGTCACCTCCTCGAGTAGTACACGGGGAACAAATAGTGTGCCGAGATGCCGGGCTGCAAGAGTCAGCACCGACGCATCGGACAGCGCATAGTCGATCAATACATTGGCATCGATAATAAGGAGCATCCAGCCAGCCTACCTAACCCAGCTTGCGGAAAGCTCACGCATCTCCGGCAAGGGGAGTTGCAGGATCTCCGCAGCCCGGGAGAGAGTGATCTGCTCCTGCTCTATTGCATGCCGGACAAGACGCCACAACCTGTCACCCTGGAAATCGTGGCTATCCATGCGGGCAGGCTCAACCCCCACCGGCCGCTGTCCCTGGGCGCTCTGATAGATCTCCCTGCTGATGCCATCCGGTTCGTCGTGTTTCAGTAGTGAAGTTCCTTTACGCTGCCGATAAAGTCGATTGAAGTGCTGCCAAAGAAGCGGCCTTTGTTCCTCTGGCAGGTGTTCCGCTACCCGATAAAGTACTGTACGCCAACTTACACGAAAGGCGCGAAAGAACCGAACAATTGGCTTTTTATAGAGCCTCATGCAAAACTCCAAAATCCGTCATTCCGGCGAAGGCCGGAATCTATAGGATCAACCACTTACAGATCGAGAAAATGGATTCCGGCTAAAAACATGCCGGAATGACGGAGGTTTTGCAAATAGCTCTAAATTTCGTGTTTTTCGTGACTTTCGTGGTTAAAATCTTTCCATATCACCATCAAACTACCGGGATCAAACTCTTCAGATTGTATAAATCGGCAATTTCAGTCAGGGAGTGAGGGAGATTGCGATATTGAATCGTACTTCCCTGCCCGCGGGCATCTTCAACCCATTGCAGCAGCAAGGCCAGTCCGGCGCTGTTGCAGTGCCCTACCCGTTTGAGGTTGACCGAGACTATTTCTCCAGGGCGAAGATAGCGGCGCAGCAGCGGCCGCAACCTCGCAACAGTGTCAAAATCCAGCGCCCCGCAGAGCGTCAGGCGGCCATCTCCAGCCTGCTTGAGCTGTGCGCCGTTACTTTGCTGCTGCACGCCGCTTCAGACTCTGAATCAGGCCGTCGATTCCACCCTTGCGAATCTTTGTATTGAAATTCTCACGATAGTTTGTCATCAGGCTGACACCATCGATCTTGACATCGTAAACACTCCAGTTTGCGCCGCTTTTACTCATATAATAGCGAATCGAGACCGGCCTTCCGGTGGATGAGAAAGCCTTGCTGGGAATCACCACGCGCTTGTTATCTTTGGAGCGCTGCGGCTTGCCATATTCGACCGGTTTTCCCGTGTAGTTCAGCAGCGCCAGGCCATAAGTACGTATCAGCAGAGTGCCGAACGCATCAGTAACCCGCTTTTTTTGTGAGGAACTCGCTGTGCGCCAATGCTTTCCCATTGCGGAACTGGTCATTGCGGTAAAATTAAAAGTCGACCTGACGATATCGTCGACAGCGCCGGGGATACGATCAGGATGTGACTTGAGTTCCGACCTGCGGCTTTTGAGTCGTTTCAAGACGCGATCGGTCAGGTCCTGCGCCTTGCGCAGGGTGATGTCATCATCAGTGGCTGCCTGCAAGGTTGAAGCCATGCACACAAGCAACAGCATGCTGACTCCAAGCGTAAAGAATTTATTCAACCTCTTCATTTTCCCTCCTCTGCCTTGCTGAAAATAAATTGTCCCACCATATCTTCCAAAACCAGCGCCGACTGCGTAATGGTAATTTCGCTTCCCTGTGTAAGCGACGATTCACTACCGCCGGGATCCAGTCCAACATATTGCTCTCCGAGCAGTCCCTGCGTCAATATTTTGGCAAAGGTATCATCAGGAATCTGATCATAGCGGGCCTGGATAG
The DNA here is from genome assembly GCA_030145485.1 of Chromatiales bacterium. GTDB lineage: Bacteria > Pseudomonadota > Gammaproteobacteria > Chromatiales > Chromatiaceae > Sva-25. The sequence continues at coordinate 3,163 of JAQYVP010000035.1, read as the reverse complement.
AGAGAGATACCACCGCCTCGAATGTTTGAGCATCAATTTCGATGGATTTCACCCGTCCGATCATGACCCCTGCCATGGTCACAGGTGAGCGTACCTTGAGTCCGCCGATGTTATCAAACCTGGCCTTGACCAGATAACCATCCTGCTCCTCAAAGCTGGCAAAATTACTGGCGCTCATGGCAAGGAAAAACAGTGCCGCGGCGCCAGCCAGCACCAGCAAGCCCACCATCACCTCAACTCCTGCGGAACCCTTTCGCATCAGATCTCTCCAAACATCAATGCAGTCAATATAAAATCCAGCGCCAGCACCGCCAGGGCGGAGTGCACCACGGTGCGTGTTGTAGCGCGACCAACACCTTCTGCAGTCGGCACGGCATCATACCCCTGGAACAGTGCGATCCAGGTGCAGACGATACCAAACACAAAACTCTTGATGACGCCGTTCATGACATCTTTATAAAAATCGATGGAGGCGATCATCTGTGACCAGAACGTACCGTCATCCACTCCCATCAGTGTAACACCAACAAAATGGCCGCCGTATATTCCCAGCGCACTGAAAATAACCGCCAGTATCGGCATACTCACAAGCCCGGCAAAAAAGCGTGGTGTCAGAATACGGCTGACTGGATTAACAGCCATCATCTCCAGTCCCGAGAGCTGCTCTGTCGCCTTCATCAGGCCAATCTCAGCCGTCAATGCCGATCCGGCGCGCCCGGCAAACAGCAACGCTGTCACCACCGGACCTAACTCTCTCACCAGAGAGGCGTTGACCATCACGCCCAGCATCGCCTCAGCGGAAAACCGAGACAGAATATAGTGCCCCTGCAGCGCCAGCACCATACCAACAAATATGCCCGAGACGCTGACAATCAGCATGGAGAGCACTCCCACGGAGTAGAGTTGCAGAAAAAATTCCCGCGGTCGCAGCAGCACCACATGACTGCTGCCAAGAATCTGCCACAACAACTGCATCGCCCGGCCAACGCCCTGCACCATGTCGATGGCAGCCCTCCCCAGGCCGGCGACTAAGTTCATTCAGGTTTCCCCAGAAAATCACTCTGCAGGGATGGCGCAGGGTGGTGGAATGGCACCGGGCCATCCGCCTGCGCCAGCATGAATTGCCTGGTCCAGGGTTTGTTCGAATTCATCAACGCCTGCGGAGTCCCGTGCTCGATCACCCTGCCCTCTGAAATCACATAGATCAGGTCGGCAATCGATGCAGTTTCATGAACATCGTGGGAGACGACAACGGAAGTCATCCTCGCTGCATCATTGAGGCGGCGGATCAGTGACACCAGCACCCCCATGGAGATCGGATCCTGCCCACTGAAAGGCTCATCATAGAGAATCATCATCGGATCGAGTGCAATCGCCCGCGCTAGTGCAACGCGGCGCGCCATGCCGCCGGACAGTTCAGCCGGCATCAAAGCATGCGCACCGCGCAAGCCAACCGCTTCCAGTTTCATCAGCACCAGTTTACGGATCATCGAAGGGGGGAGGCGGGTGTGTTCTACCAGGGGGTAAGCGACATTGTCGTAGACGCTCAGACCCGTCAGCAGAGCGCCACTTTGAAACAGCATCCCCATGCGCATACGCAGACGATAGAGCTGGCGGGTTCCAAGCTCATGGATCAGCTCTCCGTCGACCTCCACTGATCCCGACCGAGGCGTCAACTGCCCGCTGATGAGCTTCAGCAGCGTGGTTTTACCAGACCCGCTCGGTCCCATGATCGCAGTAATTTTGCCATGCGGAATATCCACATCGATCGCATCGAAAATTACCTTTTCACCGCGTGAAAAAGAGAGATTTCGAATCTTGATAAGTGGGGGCTGTTTTTTTGCCATCTGGGTCAGTTTTTCTTTTTCCTCAAAAGAGCTGTGGTTACACTATTTTATCAACCAATCAACCACAGATGAACACAGATTAAACAGTAGGAATAATATCTGCGTTCATCTGTGGTTAAATTTATTTCGAAGCGAGTCTGCAAAAGCACAATTTGTCCGCATTATAGATCAAAACAGAGATCAAATCTGTTAGGATAGACTCATCTTATAAAGAATACTCTTTCAATGCGTTACAAGCTCATCCTCTTCCTGCTGCTAAGCCTTACTCTGGGTTGCAGCAGTGCTTTCGCAGAGAAAAAGCTGTGGACGCAAACCTCACCGGCAGTCAACGCCACCCATATATTCATCGGTGAAATCAACCGTCGCGGCAAGCCGACCGGTTTTCATGCAAAAACCAACGGGCAGATCCCCAAAACCGCAAAAATCCTCAAGGTACAGAGTCGGCCAAACCAGGCTGGCGTCTACACGGCCCAGGTCAGCATCTATGACAAGCGATCACGGCGGTGGAAACAGAAATTTTCATCCATGTATCCCGACAAAATGGAGCCTGCTGAGATTATCAAGGCTGCGCTGCACGCATACAGCAACCGCATACAGGGACAATCCCAACCATGGCGCGGTCCCTCCGGCCATGGTTTCCCGATCGAAGGCTATGTGCTGAATGACGGCAGAATCAATACCGCATATCCAATTTATATTCGTAACCAGAGTAGAACAAGATGAGCAAGCTGCGCTTTTATCGAGACGACGACAATGCGCCCAGAGCCGTGGGCAATGACACAGAGAGCAGCGCGCTGGCCCAACTGCTGGAGTCAGACATCCAGGATGATGACGTCACCTGCCGTGAATTGCTGGAACGCATCCACCAGGCGGCTCATTCAGATGACCTGCTCACGCATACCGGCAACAGTTTCATGCTCACATTGAAGCAAAAAAATGCAACCATCGGCATCCTCTCTCTCGACAGTGACAAGGAGATCACGCTGGGCAGAGAAAAAGTTGTGCTGGCGCTGAAAAACTGGCTCAAATTTATCTCCTGAGCCACTCTTGATCGCTCAACGTTTTTACAAATGAATCAAATCTACATAATAACTCTCGCCAAGACGCTAAACTCGCCAAGAAAAACACTTTGCGGTCTTCGCGTCTTGGCGAGAGACAATCATTTCTTTCATGCTTAGGAGTTGTCCAATAATAACTTACCGATATCGCGCAGCAATGTTGTTCGTATTCAAGACGCAGCAAGGGGCGCATAGCAGCGTTATGAAACTCTTGCTGGAACGCAGAAGACGGACAACAGGGCAAGCAGGATCGGGAAG
>JAQYVP010000029.1 GCA_030145485.1 Chromatiales bacterium | reverse complement strand
GTGCTGGGTGTCGCCCTGTTGAATGTCCAGGAGCAGCATAACTTCATCCAGTCGGCGCTCTACGGCTTTGGCGCCGCGACAGGCTTTTCACTGGTGCTGGTGCTGTTTGCAGCTATTCGAGAACGCATCGCGGTTGCCGACGTACCCGAATACTTCGAGGGCAACGCCATTGCCCTGATTACTGCAGGATTGATGTCGATGGCCTTCATGGGTTTTTCCGGACTGGTGTCAGGCTGATGATCATCGCCATCGTCACGATTGCAGCGCTCGCCACACTGTTTGGTCTGCTCCTCGGCTATGCAGCCGTGCGTTTTCATGTCGAAGGCGATCCGATTGCAGACCAGATCGACAAGCTGCTGCCGCAGACACAGTGCGGTCAATGCGGACACCCCGGCTGCCGCCCATACGCCAACGCCATCGCCAATGGTGAAGATGATATCAATCGATGCGCTCCCGGCGGAGAGGCAACGATTATTGCGCTCGCCGATCTGCTAGGACGCGATCCCGTTCCCATGGATGAGGAGATTGGTGAAAAGCTGCCGTCGGTGGCGCTCATCATCGAGAAAGATTGCATCGGCTGCACGCTCTGCATCCAGGCCTGTCCCGTGGATGCCATCCTCGGCGCCGCCAAGCAGATGCATACCATTATCGAGAGTGAATGCACCGGTTGTGAACTCTGCCTGGCTCCCTGCCCTGTCGAATGCATCGTCATGATCCCCATCGAGGAAGGCATCGGCAACTGGATCTGGCCCTATCCCGACAACGACCACAGAGATCTGTCGCTCTCACGGGAGGCGCTTTGATGTCAGCAACAGCTCCGCTCAGGCCCGGCCATTTTCACGGCGGCATCCACATGCCGGACCACAAGGCTGAGTCAACAGCGCTGCCTGTAGCTGCAGTGAGCATTCCATCCCGACTGATCCTGCCTCTGCAGCAACACATCGGCGCACCGGCAAAAGCCGTGGTCTCTGTCGGCGAGCATGTTCTCAAGGGGCAGCTGATTGCAGCGGCAAGCGGACGTGTCAGCGCACCGATTCATGCACCGACATCCGGCGTCATCACGGCAATCGAAGATCATCTGGTTCCGCACTCCTCCGGGCTCAGCGCCAGGTGCATCATCATCGACACCGACGGCCGGGATGAGTGGGCAAATCTCCCGCCGCCGATCGATGACTTCAGCACCACTGATAACGCCGTACTGATCGAGCGCATCCGCGAATCCGGCATTGTCGGGCTCGGCGGTGCGACATTTCCCAGCAGCATCAAGATGGAGGCGCGCAACAACAGCATCGACACATTGATCATCAATGCCGCTGAATGCGAGCCCTATATCAGCTGCGACGACATGCTGATGCGTGAACAGGCTGATCAGATTGTCTCCGGCATCCGCATCATCCAGCACATTCTCGGCGTCAAACGCTGCCTCATCGGCATCGAGGACAATAAACCTGAAGCCATCAGGAGCATGAGCGCTGCTGTTGCGGTGGCTTCACTGCATAACACCGAGGTTGTCAGCGTACCGACTCTCTATCCCAGTGGCGGCGAGCGCCAGTTGACGCTGCTGTTGACCGGCAAGGAGGTCCCCTCCCACGGCATTCCCGCCAATATCGGCATCGTCTGTCAGAATGTCGGCACCGTCTACGCGATTGCCGATGCAGTGCTGAAGGGGCGTCCACTGATTTCCCGCATCGTCACCCTCACAGGTGAAGGGGTAGCAAAGCCGCAGAATATCCATGCGCTGATCGGCACCTCCGCCGGCGAACTGATTGCCCAGGCCGGAGGCTATACCGACAAAGCTAACCAACTCATCTGCGGTGGCCCGATGATGGGGTTTTCGATGCCCACCGACGAGGTCCCCGTTACCAAGGGTGTCAACTGCCTGCTGATTGCCAGTGAGCAGGATTGCCCGCCTCCGGAGCCTGCCACAGCCTGTATCCGCTGCGGCAAATGCGCCGAGGCATGTCCGGCGCAGCTGCTGCCGCAGCAGCTTTACTGGCACTCGCGCTCCCGCAATTTTGACAAGGCGCAGGACTACCACCTGTTTGATTGCATCGAGTGTGGTTGCTGCTCGCATGTCTGTCCATCCCATATCCAGCTGGTGCATTACTACCGCTTTGCAAAGACGCAAATCTGGAGCAAGGAGAAGGAGAAGAGCAAGGCGGATCACGCCCGTCAACGCCACGAGGCAAGGGTGGCGCGGCTTGAGCGCATCGCCGCTGAGCGCAAGGCGCGCATGCGCAAGAAAAAAGCCGTGCTGAAAAGCAAAAAGGGCGGTGATGACAGCGCCAAAAAAGCCGCCATTGCGGCCGCGGTCAAACGCGCTGCAGCAAGAAAATCTGCATCCAGGGCAGAGACAGAATCCAACCAGGGCGCTACGCAATAATGCAATTTTCAAGCTACAGCTCACCACATACCGGCCACAGTGAAAACGTCACACGCGTGATGGCGCAGGTTCTGCTTGCCATGATCCCCGGCATTATCGCCATGACCTGGTATTTCGGCTGGGGCATCGTCATCAATATTCTGCTTGCATCGGTGGCTGCTGTCTCCGCCGAGGCCTTTGTCCTGAAATTGCGCAAACGCGCCATCACCCCGGTCATCTCGGATCTCAGCGCCGTAGTGACCGCCGTGCTGTTTGCCGTCTCCATTCCACCGCTGCTCCCCTGGTGGCTGACCGTTGGCGGCATGTTGTTTGCCATCATCGTGGTCAAACAGCTCTATGGCGGACTGGGTTTCAACCCCTTTAACCCGGCCATGGCCGCCTATGTCCTGCTGCTGGTCTCCTACCCGTCCGAGATGACCCACTGGCTGCCGCCGCGAGAGTTGTCTACGCACAGCCTGGACTTCCTTACCACGCTCGGCATCATCTTCGGCAACGACCTGCAGCAGGGGTTGAGCTGGGATGCCATTACCATGGCGACCCCGCTGGATGAGATGCGCACCCAACTGGATATGGGCAAGATGATCAGCGAGATCCGTCTCAGCCCGCTGTGGGGCGATTATGGTGGACTCGGCATCGAGTGGGTCGCCAACTGGTTCCTGCTCGGCGGTCTATTTCTGTTGTGGCGGCGCATCATCACCTGGCATATCCCGCTGTCGATGATCGGCGCAATACTCATCATGGCAACGGCATGGTGGCTGGCTGAACCGGAGGCGCATCCCTTTCCGGCTTTCCATCTCTTCAGCGGCGGGGTGATCGTTGGCGCCTTCTTTATCGCCACGGATCCGGTGACGGCTGTCACCACCAAGAAGGGGCAGCTGATTTTCGGCGCTTTAATCGGTGTACTGGTCTACAGCATTCGCAGCTGGGGCGGCTATCCGGACGCCGTCGCCTTTGCGGTACTGCTGATGAACATGGCTGCACCGACCATCGGCTACTACACGCAGCCGCGCGTCTATGGAGAGCAGGAGAAGAAGGGTGGAAATTAAAAACATCCTCGCCTCCGGGCTGATCCTGGGTTTTTTCGGCATCCTCGGCGCCCTGCTGGTCTCCGGCACAGAGCAGCAAACCCGCGAGATCATCATTCACAATGAACGCATGGCGCTGTTGAACCAGCTGTACGAGCTTGTACCCCAGACAGAAATTGACAACGATTTTTTACAACATACATTAACGCTGGATGCGCCTGAATTTCTCGGCATCAGCAACACCACGGCTTACGTGGGCACGCAGCAGGGAAAACTGACTGCAATCGTGTTCGAGGCAACCATCCCCAACGGCTATGCCGGCCCCATCCTGATGCTGGTAGCCGTGGACAGCACGGGAACACTCAAGGGGGTGCGCATCGTCTCCCACAGTGAAACCCCCGGACTGGGTGACAAAGTTGAACTGGAACGCTCCGACTGGGTGCTGGGTTTCAACGGGAAATCGCTGACAGATCCGGACGAAGCTCACTGGAAAGTCAAGAAAGATGGCGGAGCCTTTGACCAGTTTACAGGAGCAACCATCACCCCGCGGGCGATTGTCAACAGCGTCAGGAAAGCGTTGCTCTATTTCGACCGGGAGTACCAGGAAATTTTCAAACGCTACCTCAATGAGTCCCGTGAAGAGGCTCAGAAAAAAAGCCCAAAACAAGCAGATGTTAATGCAAAAACCGAGGCTCAAGTTGAAGCACGCAACGAGGCGCAAAATCCATCATGAACAGCTATAGAGAGATCATCTCCAACGGCCTGTGGGGCAACAACCAGGCGCTGGTTGCACTGCTTGGCCTGTGTCCGCTGCTGGCAGTCAGCAATACCGCCATCAACGGATTAGGTCTGGGACTCGCGACCACCCTGGTACTGCTGCTTTCCAACACCTCGGTATCTCTGATCCGCCACGTGGTGCGCCCGGAAGTGAGGCTGCCTGTGTTCGTGCTGGTGATCGCCTCGTTCGTCACAGCGGTCGAACTCTCCATGAAGGCATACTTCTTCGACCTCTACAAGATCCTCGGCATTTTCATTCCACTGATCGTCACCAACTGCGCCATCATTGGCCGCGCCGAAGCCTTCGCCTCAAAAAACACCCCGGCCAAAGCCGCCGTGGATGGCCTGGCAATCGGCATCGGCTTCACACTGGTGCTGTTCGTGCTTGGCGCAAGCCGCGAGTTGATCGGCCAGGGCACCCTGCTCTCGCAGGCGCACCTGATGTTCGGCGAAGCAGCCAGAGACTGGACCATCCACATCGAAGGCTTCAAAGGCGCCCTGCTCGCCATCCTT
>JAQYVP010000228.1 GCA_030145485.1 Chromatiales bacterium | reverse complement strand
TTTATCGCCAATGCCTCGCATGAACTGCGTACGCCGCTGACTGTGATTTCGGGCTATCTCGAGATTATGCAATCTGCGCCAGAACTCTGTGAGGAGATGCAGGAGCCGGTAAGAGCAGCTGCTGAACAGGCGCACAGAATGTAGCAGATCATTACCCACCTGCTGGAGCTCTCCCGTCTTGAATCAGCAGAACTGGCTGAGAGTGAAGGAGAACGCGTTGATGTGGCGGAGATATTGAGCAATATCAGCAGCACTTTTTCACTTGCTGAAGATGACGGCTCTCACATGATCAATCTGGATGTTGATCCTGTGCTGCATCTTCTTGCCAAACATGAGGAGGTGCACAGTATGTGCCTTAACCTGATCAGCAATGCAGTCAAATATACACCACCCTGCAGCAGCATTGAAATTCGCTGGTATCAAAACAGTATGGGCCAGGCCTGTCTCGATGTGGAGGATGATGGCTACGGGATTGCTCCCGAGCATCTTGCCCACGTCACAGAGCGTTTCTACCGTATTGACGACGGGCGCTCCAGTGAGACAGGATGCACCGGCCTGGGTCTGGCAATCGTCAAACACATTCTGTCCCGCCACGGCGGTTGGCTGTGGGTTGATAGTACGCTTGGCGAAGGCGCAACTTTCAGAGCCTGTTTCCCCAAGAGCAGGGTTCTCTCCTGAAAAAAAGTTTGCAGTTGTCAGTAAATGAAAGTCGTAGGTTGGGCAAAGCTTCCGCATCCTGCTCACGCCCCTCACCTACATCCATGTAGGCGAAGGAGCGATAGCGACGTGCCCAACGGATGCATTGCTTGTTGGGCGCGTCGTGCCTCCTTCGCCCAACCTACAATTACTGCCAACTATCTTCTTGTTGTCATAAAAGCTTCATACTCCTGTCATAAACTGGTCACACTCAAATTTCATACTGTTCTCCGTAATTTTACTGACAGGAATATTATCCAATGAAAAAGCTTGTTTTATCAGCTGCTGTTGCAGCACTCAGCATGAATGCTCTGCAGGCAGCCGGCCGCGACACCATTAGTGTCATGGGCTCGTCGACCGTTTACCCCTTTGCAACGGTTGTGGCAGAGCGCTTTGGCAAGGGAACAGACTTCAAGACACCCAAGATTGAATCGACCGGTACAGGCGGAGGCATGAAGCTGTTCTGTGCCGGTGACGGTATCGATACGCCTGATATGACCAATGCGTCGCGTCGCATCAAGAAGAGCGAATTCGAGATGTGTCAAAAGAATGGCGTCGCTGGAATCACTGAAGTGATGATCGGTTACGACGGCATCGTGATCGCCAACGCAAAGAAATCCGAGGTAATGAAACTATCGCGCAAGGATATCTTTCTTGCACTTGCGAAACAGGTTCCCGCCAAAGACGGCAGTGAGAAACTGGTGGCCAACCCCTACAAAACCTGGAAAGAGGTAAATCCAGCGTTGCCGGCGAATAAGATCGAGGTGCTGGGGCCTCCTCCAACATCAGGCACCCGCGACGCCTTTGCCGAACTTGCACTCGAAGGCGGCTGCAAGACATTCGACTGGATCAAGGCGATGAAAAAGTCCGACAAGAGCCGCTACAAGAAGGTTTGTCACTCTGTGCGCGAGGATGGCGCATACATCGAAGCAGGCGAGAATGACAACCTGATTGTGCAGAAACTGACCGCCAACCCCAAGGCACTGGGTGTCTTTGGTTTCAGCTTTCTCGATCAGAATGCAGATAAAGTGCAGGGTTCGACGATTGATGGCAGCGTACCAACGTTTGAGAATATTGCCGATGGCAGCTACCCTGTTTCACGTCCGCTCTACTTCTATGTGAAAAAGGCGCATGTCGGACGCATCCCGGGAATGGTGGAGTATGTGACCGAGTTCACCAGTGATGCGGCAATGGGAGAGGATGGTTATCTTGCTGACAAGGGACTGATTCCACTGCCTGAAAAAATGCGCAATGAGGTCCGCGAAAACTCTGTCGGCATGAAGAGCCTGGAGCTCTAAACATAGTAAACAACAATATAAGTTTTCACCACGGAACACACGGAGAACACGGAAAAGAGAGTTAAAATAATTCCGTGTAGTCCGTGTAGTCCGTGTGTTCCGTGGTTAAAAACAAGAAATCACGCGATTGATGCGCTTCGTTCCTCAGCAGCATCCTACTGATCTAGAATAACTCTATATGAACTCAACAACACTGCTGGTGACACTCATTGGCCTTGCTATCCTGGCCTATCTCTACGGGCGCAAGCGTTCACTCGCTGTTGCAGTCGCTAGCGGAGGTGTGCGCCATTTGCACTCGCTGCCGAGATATTATGGCTATATGACAGCGCTCTGGTGCGGACTGCCGGCAATGATCGTACTGCTGTTGTGGAGCATGCTGGAGCCGGCGGTATTGAACCAGCAACTGATAGCTTCACTGCCGGTGGATGTGCAAAACCTGCCAGAAAGCCAGCTGGGACTCTATCTGAATGATCTCAAGCTGATCGCAGGGTCTGCTGAACAGGCGCAGCAGGCTGATCAGGTGAAAATTGATGCAACTGTTTATCTGCAGCATATGCAGGAGTTGAGCGCCTGGTTCAAAACTGCACTGGTGCTGGTGCTTGCACTTGCCGGAATCATCTGGGGGGCAAGCCGGATCTCTCAACATTTTCAGGCGCGTAATTCCGTTGAAATGGTGACGCGTATCATCCTGATGCTGAGTTCAGGCATTGCTGTGATGGCAACCATCGGTATCGTGTTGTCGGTGCTGTTTGAAGCATTGCGCTTTTTTGAAGCCGTTCCTGTGTGGGATTTTCTGTTTGGCCTGGAGTGGAGTCCGCAAACAGCAATGCGCTCTGACCAGGTTGGCTCTTCCGGTGCTTTTGGCGCAGTTCCGCTGTTTCTTGGCACCATGATGATTGCCGCTATCGCCATGTTGATTGCGGTTCCTCTCGGCCTCATGACTGCCATCTACCTGAGCCAGTTTGCAACACCGCAATTTCGCAATTTTGCCAAACCGGTGCTGGAAATTCTGGCGGGTATTCCGACTGTCGTTTACGGTTTTTTTGCGGCATTGACCGTGGCGCCGCTGATTCGCACCATGGGGGAGTCGCTGGGACTTGCGGTCGCCTCCGAAAGTGCGCTGGCTGCAGGCATTGTCATCGGGGTGATGATCATCCCCTTTATCTCCTCGCTGTCGGATGATGTCATCAATGCCGTGCCCGAGGCGATGCGTGAAGGCTCCTATGCGCTGGGAGCGACTCGGGCGGAAACTGTGCGCAAGGTAATTATTCCGGCGGCGCTGCCTGGTATCGTCGGCGGTGTTCTGCTGGCAGTCTCACGCGCCATTGGTGAGACCATGATCGTGGTGATGGCTGCAGGCCTGGCCGCAAAAATGACTGCCAATCCGCTCGATGCGGTGACCACGGTCACGGTGCAAATCGTGACCCTGCTGACAGGTGACCAGGAGTTTGACAGCCCCAAGACGCTGGCGGCCTTTGCGTTGGGTCTGATGCTGTTTGTGACCACACTGATTTTGAATGTAATTGCTCTCTACGTGGTGCGCAAGTACCGGGAGCAGTATGAGTAATAAGATGAGTCATCATCGCAGTAATATCGAACAGGTCAGGCACAGTCTGAAAAAACGTCATCGCCAGGAGAAACGTTTCATCCTGCTGGGCAAACTCTCGGTGCTGACAGGCTTTCTGTTTCTGGCATTCCTGCTCACTGATATCGGCATCAAGGCGTGGCCGGCTTTTCAGCAGCACTGGATTCAGCTTGATGTCACTTTTGATGCACAAATTCTGGATGTGGAGGCGCCAGCGGATGAGGCGGCATTAAAAAAAGGGAATTACCGGGGAGTTTTGAAAAAGTCACTCTACGCTATGTTTCCCGATGTCAGCGCCAGGCGCGACAAAAAGGCGCTGTTCAAACTCATCAGCAGCGGCGCAGAGTACCAGGTACGCGATATCCTGCTTGCCGATCCGCGCAAGCTCGGAACCACTCAACAGATTTGGGTGCTTGCTGATGATGATGTCGAACGTTTTCTCAAAGAACCCGCTTTGCGGGAGTCACAACAGAGTGACCGTCGCATCAAGGACAACCAGGTTGCCTGGCTGGATCAACTCAGCGGGCAGGGCCGTATCGAGAGCCAGTGGAACTGGGCGTTTCTGACCTCTGGTGATTCACGTGAGCCGGAGCAGGCCGGCATCGCAGGCGCGCTTCGGGGCACCATGCTGACGATCCTGGTGACCCTTGCCATGTCGTTTCCGCTGGGGCTGGCTGCAGCAGTCTACCTGGAGGAGTTCGCACCGCAGAATCGCTGGACGGATCTGATCGAGATCAATGTCAATAATCTCGCCGCCGTGCCCTCGATTGTGTTCGGTTTGCTAGGACTGGCGGTTTTTATCAGCTTCTTCGGCGTACCGCGTTCGGCGCCGCTGGTTGGAGGCATGGTGCTGACCCTGATGACTCTGCCGACCATCATCATTGCCAGTCGCGCATCCCTGAAGTCAGTGCCCCCATCGATTCGCGATGCCGCACTGGCCCTGGGGGCATCAAAAGTACAGACAGTCTTTCAGCATGTGGTGCCACTGGCAATGCCCGGCATATTGACTGGTACAATCATCGGTATGGCGCAGGCGCTCGGTGAGACTGCGCCGCTGTTGATGATTGGCATGGTCGCCTTTATCGTCGATATCCCCCAGGGGATTACCGACTCTGCAACGGTGTTGCCTGTACAGATCTATTTATGGGCAGACAGCCCTGAGCGCGCCTTTATGGCGAAAACATCGGCTGCAATCATTGTGCTGCTGCTGTTTCTGGTCACCATGAACTTGCTGGCAGTGGTATTGCGCAAGAGGTTTGAGCGAAAGTGGTAGGTGCTAAAGTGCTAGGAGAAGAGATATGACCCAGGTAATCGAGGCGCCAGATATCCATCAGGCGATCAAACAGACGGTAGGATCTCCGTTTACTCACAAACCCAAGATATCAACACGAAACGTTGATGTCTTCTACGACGATAAGCAGGCGATATTTGATGTCAGCCTGGATATCGGCAGTCACGAGGTGATTGCCCTGATCGGGCCTTCAGGCTGTGGCAAGTCAACTTATTTGCGCTGTTTCAACCGCATGAATGACACCATTCAAAGCTGCCGCGTGACGGGTGAGTTTCGACTCGAGGAGGAGGATATCTACGCCAGGGGGATGGATCCTGTGCTGCTGCGCGCCCGTATCGGCATGGTGTTTCAAAAACCGAACCCTTTTCCCAAGTCGATCTATGACAATGTCGCTTATGGCCCCAAACTGCATGGTCTCGCCTCCAACCGCGCCGAGCTCGATGAGATCGTCGTCAGCAGTTTGCAAAAAGCGGGCTTGTATGAAGAGGTCAAAGATCGTCTGAATGCTTCCGGCACCGGGCTTTCAGGCGGCCAGCAGCAGCGCCTGTGTATTGCTCGCACCATCGCTGTGAGTCCCGAGGTCATCCTCATGGACGAGCCGGCGTCGGCATTGGACCCGATTGCAACAGCGACTATCGAGGAGTTGATCGACGAATTGCGACAGAACTATACCATTGTGATTGTGACACACTCGATGCAGCAAGCTGCACGGGTTTCGCAGCGCACCGCCTATTTTCACCTGGGTAAACTGGTCGAGGTTGGCGATACCAACCAGATATTCACAAATCCACAGCATCAACTCACTGAAAACTACATCACCGGACGCTTCGGCTAACCGCAGGGGAATAGAGATGGATACCGATCTGAATTTGACACAGCATATTTCGAATCGCTTCAATGAAGAACTCGAGGAGGTGCGCAACCTGGCGCTGAACATGGGCGGCCTGGTGGAGAAACAGGTCAGCGATGGTCTCAAGGCGCTTCTCAAAGCCAAGAGCAAGCTGGGGGAGAAGGTTGCCTCTTCCGATTACAAGGTGAATGCCATGGAGGTGGACATCGATGAGCAGTGCACCCTGATCCTGGCGAGAAGACAGCCTGCCGCCAGTGATCTGAGACTGGTGATGTCCATCATCAAAACCATTACCGATCTCGAGCGTATTGGCGACGAAGCGGAGCAGTTGGGGATGTATGCCATCAAGCTGGCGGATGACAATATCAAGCCGTCGCAGTTCGTCGAACTGCGCCATCTCGGGGAGCATGTCAAAGAGATGCTGCATGATGCGCTCGACGCCTTTGCACGCATGGATGTCGAGGCTGCCCTGCAGACTATCGAGGCTTCGAGCACTCTCAAAGAGGAGTATGACGCCATCTCCCGCCAGTTGATTCTGCAGATGATGGAAGACCCGCGCCAGATCAAGAATGCACTGCGTGTCCACTGGTGTGCAAGATCTCTCGAAAGAATCGGTGACCACTGCGAAAATATCTGCGAATATGTCGTCTACCTGGTGAAGGGACGGGATGTGCGCCATGTCAGTATTGATGAAATGAAAGCAGAGCTGGAAGAGTAAAATCTGAACCAGTTCTTTTTTTCCACAGATGAACACGGATGCACACAGATTTATTGCATTCTTCATCTGTGTTTATCTGTGTGCATCTGTGGATAAATATTTCACAAATCATGGAGCAATGCACTGTCGCTTATTACACCCTACGTTTTACCGGAGGCTCTGCTGATGATGAGTGAACTGTTTTCTGCAAGCTGGCGGGCGTTAACCGAGAGAAACCCTTACACAAAATGTGAGCAGGTTGTTGCATTATCCAGGGCATGGCAGAATGGATCGCTTTCTTTTGATCCTGAAATTGAGTTGCCGGACATCTCTGTCGCGGGACATCCTGATAGACCAAAGCTGGTTGAACCACGTGATCTGCCGCATCGTGGCCTGGGAAGCACCGAGGGCAGGGCTGCGCTGATTCATGCCGTCACGCATATCGAATTCAACGCCATCAATCTTGCCCTTGATGCGGTGTGTCGTTTTCGACAAATGCCGCGCGAATATTATACGAATTGGCTCAGTATTGCATCAGAAGAATCTAATCATTTCAATCTATTAAATAATAGACTTAATAAAATAGATTGGAGTTACGGCGATTTTTCGGCACACAACGGACTGTGGGACATGGCAATGCGCACCGCCCATGATCCGCTGCATCGCATGGCGCTGATTCCACGCGTCATGGAGGCGCGGGGCCTCGACGTGACTCCCGGAATGATCAAGCGTTTTCGCCGGCTTGGCGATCATGAAACGGTCGAGATACTGGAGTTGATACTGCGCGAGGAGATTGGCCATGTGAAAGCGGGCAGTCGCTGGTTCAACTATCTGTGTGAGCAGCGTGGCATCGATGCAGAAGCGACTTATATCGCGCTGGTGCAGGAATACATGGGCAACGGATTGCACTGTCCCATTCATCTGCAGGCGCGCCTGGATGCGGGTTTCAGTGAATCCGAGCTTCACAAGTTGGCACAGATGTGCGGCCAAGGCTGACAAGTATCCCTTTTTTACCACAGATGAACACGGATGCACACAGATAGTAAGGAATCGAATGGCTACATGCGTGATTTCCAATAGCCTGGTTTACGATTTCAATCTGCGATCCAGATCAGAGAAAACCTCTCCTGCAGGGCGTGTAGGCGTTGTACCAAGATCATGACGCGCAATGCGATCCCGGATCTCGGCATCCCAGGCATTCTCCACATCTTTTGATGCATGCGGTTCGCTTACCAGCAGATGTTTACAACCGCTCTTCACTGAGGCCGCCAGGTGTTGCCGACAGCAGCATGCCTTGGTCTGCATGCCACTCACCCAGGACGATGCGTTCTGCATCCTCTGCGTCGATCTCAAAGTGGTGGATTGCCTGACGATGCGTATGTCCGTGAATGAGTCGGTTGACGCCATGTTTTTGCATCACATCGATGACGGCCTTCTGATTGACGTCCATGATGTCACCGGCCAGCAGTGAAGTCGCTTCACCGCTCATTTTGCGATACTCAGCGGTGATCACTTTGCGTTCATCAAGAGATTTTGCAAGGAAATCGGCGATAAAAGCCGGGTTGCGCAGCTGTTGGCGCGCCTGCTGGTAGGCGATATCATCTGTGCACAGCGTATCGCCATGCATTAGCAGAGTTCTGTGGCCATAGAGATCGATCATATGCTCTTCGCCAATCAGCCCGGCGCCGCACTGCTTGCAGAAGGTCTCTCCAAGCAGGAAATCCCTGTTGCCATGCTGAATAAAAAGGGCTGTCCCCTGTTGGCTCAGCGCCGCCAGGGTATCCCGGATCATAGGGTAGGGAGCTGTGTCATTGTCATCACCGAGCCAGGCGTCAAACAGGTCACCCAGTATGTAGAGCGCCTCTGCATCTGGTGCACGATCGAGGATGAAATCGATGAAAGCGTCCACCACCTGCGGCTGTTCGGGTGACAGATGCAGGTCGGAGATAAACAGCGTTTCAGCCTCAGGCATCGACAATCTCGGCCTTTTCGACGATGACAGGCTCTTCAGGGACATCCCCGTGTCCACCCGTGTTGCCGGTTGTCACCTGCTCGATGCTGTCGACCACGTCCATTCCTTCGGTTACTTCTCCAAAGACGCAATATCCCCAGCCATCCTGTCCGGGATAGTCGAGAAAGTTGTTGTCTTTGAGATTGATGAAAAACTGTGAGCTGGCCGAATGCGGCTCCATGGTGCGCGCCATGGCAAGGGTTCCGCGCTTGTTACCGAGGCCGTTTTTGGCTTCATTCTCGATATTCTCCCTGGTCGCTTTCTGCATCATGTCAGGCATGAAACCGCCGCCCTGGATCATGAATCCCTTGATGACACGGTGAAAGATGGTGCCGTCATAGTGGCCATCTGTGACATATTGTTTGAAGTTTTCACAGCTGAGAGGGGCTTTCTCTTCATTCAGTTCAATGAGGATATCGCCGTGGTTGGTAGTAAATTTGATCATCTATCTGTACTCGGTTAAGGGAATAAGATTATTTAACAACTGTCACTTTCTTGATTTCAATGGTCTCTTTGGGAACATCACGGCGGATGAATTTGTTTGAACCCGTGGGCATTTTTGCGATCTCGTCAACCACATCCATCCCTGATGTCACTTTTCCAAAGACACAATATCCCCAGCCGTCACGACTCGGGTAGTCCAACGCTGTGTTATTTTTATGGTTGATGAAAAATTGTGCTGTGGCTGAATGGGGTTCAGCGGTGCGCGCCATGGCAATGGTGCCGCGCAGATTTTTCAAACCGTTGTTGGCCTCGTTTTCAACAGGTGAGCGAGTCTTTTTTCTCTTGAAGTCCCCATCGAAACCGCCGCCCTGAATCATGAAGCCATTGATGACGCGATGAAAAACTGTACCTTCGTAGAAGCCTTCATCGATATAAGCAAGAAAGTTTTCGACAGTTTTCGGGGCTTTATCCGGATAGAGTTCCAGTGTGATATCCCCCTTGCTGGTGAATATGATGATATGCACAGGCTCGGATGTGGCATCTGATTTTGCTGGCGTTGCTGAATCACTCGTCAATTGTGACTCTGCACTGGCAAATGTGCCGAATGAGATGAGTAAAAATGACAATAAAAGCTGTTTCATGAATCTTCTCCTGAAAAATTATCGCGAAAATAATACACTATATGGCTGATATGTGATATCTCTATAACTCCGTGCAGGAAGCAGGGGTGGGATTTGCTTTTCAGGGCTGTATAAAACAGGGATGTTTTATCAGAGCATACATGGATGTATTCACGCGTCCCTGAAAGGCGGGTCCCAGTCCTGCGCAGACTCCAGCAAGGCGCGGATATGCCGGGATGTTACCTTTTTTACTAGTACTGGAGTGCATAAATATCTATCATCAGAAACGCTCGAAAAACCTCGTCATTCCGGCAGTCCTTTAGCCGGAATCCATGTGTATTGACTGTAAGTGGTTGATTCTATGGATCCCGGCCTTTGCCGGGATGACGCACTCTGGAATTATTTCTACTGATAGATATTTAAGCCTCCTAGCTATCTACTTGTATTCAACTCAATCTACCGGGTCTTTCATGCTTCGTATCTACAACGACCTCACACGTCAAAAAGAGGAGTTCAAATCCATTGATCCCGGCAAGGTGCGCATGTATGTGTGCGGCATGACGGTCTATGATCTCTGTCATCTTGGGCATGCCAGGGTGATGGTGGTCTTCGATGTCGTCTACCGCTACCTGCAGCAGCACGGTTACGAGGTCGACTACGTGCGCAATATCACGGACATCGATGACAAGATCATCAATCGCGCCAATGAAAACGCCGAGCCGTTCGCGGATCTGACGCAGCGCTTTATCGATGCCATGCATGAGGATTCTGATGCGCTAGGGATCCTGGCGCCGACATCCGAGCCGCGTGCAACGGATTTCATGGATAAAATCATCGCCATGATCGACACCCTGATCAAAAATGATCACGCCTATGCGGCAGACAATGGTGATGTCTACTATGCGGTCACCAGTTTCGACGGTTATGGAAAACTTTCCGGCAAATCCATCGAGGACTTGCGCGCCGGTGCTCGCGTCGAGCCGCATGACGCCAAACGTGATCCCATGGATTTTGCCTTGTGGAAAAGCACCAAGCCGGGTGAACCGGCGTGGGACTCACCCTGGGGCAAGGGTCGGCCGGGTTGGCATATTGAGTGCTCTGCTATGTCCACAGAGATGCTGGGCAATCATTTTGATATCCACGGCGGCGGCGCCGACCTGACGTTCCCGCATCATGAGAACGAAATTGCGCAGTCGGAAGGTGCGACCGGTGAACAGTTCGTCAACTACTGGATGCACAACGGCTTTGTGCGTATCAATGACGAAAAGATGTCCAAATCACTGAACAACTTCTTCACGGTGCGTGAAATATTGCAGAAATACCGTGCAGAGGAGGTGCGCTATTTCATTCTCACCAGCCAGTATCGCAGCCCGCTGAACTATGATGAGGAGCATTTGATCAACGCGCGCAGCGCTCTGACACGTTTTTACACGGCATTGCGGGATCTTCCTGAAGTACAACCCTCTGGAGGTGAAAACCATGTCGAGGCATTCATGGCCGCCATGGATGATGATTTCAATACTCCGGTGGCGCTGGCTGCAATGTTTGATCTGGCTCGGGAGATCAATCGGCTGAGAAAGAGCGATTTGCAGCAGGCAGCAGCCTTGGGGGTAAAGCTGAAACAGCTAGGCGGCATCCTGGGGATACTGCAGCAGCATCCCGAGGATTATCTGCGAGGTAGTGATGAGTCCGGTCTCAGCGATGCCGACATCGACTCGCTGATTCAGCAGCGCAGTGATACCAAGGCAGACAAAAACTGGACCGAAGCAGACCGCATCCGTGATGAGTTGCAGGCGCAGGGAGTGGTGTTGGAAGATAGTGCGCAGGGGACTACCTGGAGGAGAGGCTCGTGAAAACCACAGCAGTCGATATAGAAGGTGTCATTATTGGCGGTAGCGCGCCCATTGTGGTGCAGTCGATGACCAATACGGCCACCGAGGATATTCCGGCGACCATCAAGCAGGTCGCTGAACTGGCACAGGCAGGATCGGAGCTGGTGCGCATCACGGTCAATACCGAGGAGGCTGCGCAGGCGGTTCCCTTGATACGTGACGGACTCAAAAAAATTAACTGCCGGGTTCCGCTGATTGGTGACTTTCACTTCAATGGCCATCGCCTGTTGAGCGACTACCCGGAGTGTGCCCAGGCGCTGGCGAAATACCGCATTAATCCCGGCAATGTCGGCAGTGGCGAGAAGAAAGATGCGCAGTTTGCAACCATGATCGAGCTGGCCTGCAAGTATGACAAGGCGGTGCGCATCGGTGTCAACTGGGGAAGCCTCGACAAGCAGCTGGTGGCGCGCATGATGGATGAGAATGCACAGTCAGCTACACCCAAAGAGAGCGAGGAGATGATGCACGAGATCATGGTTGCCTCTGCGCTGGATAGCGCCAGGCGTGCCGAGGAGATCGGACTTGCCGCTGAAAAAATTGTTATCTCCTGCAAGATGAGCGGTGTGCAGGATCTTATCAGCGTCTATCAGCAATTGGCGCAGCGTTGTGATTATGCACTGCATCTTGGCTTGACCGAAGCGGGAATGGGTTCACGCGGTATCGTGGCATCCACGGCGGCGCTTGCAATCTTGCTGCAACAGGGTATTGGCAATACCATCCGCGTCTCCCTGACGCCTGAACCGGGTGAAGCGCGTACCAAAGAGGTGGAGGTTGCACAGCAAATTCTGCAAACACTCGGTCTGCGTTCATTCTCGCCGATGGTGATCGCCTGCCCTGGGTGTGGACGCACTACCAGCACCTACTTTCAGGAGCTGGCGAAAGAGATCGAAGAGCACCTGCGTGAGAGTATGCCGGTATGGAAACAACAGCATCCCGGCGTCGAAAATATGAATGTCGCGGTAATGGGGTGTATCGTCAACGGACCCGGTGAATCGAAGCAAGCCAACATCGGCATCAGTCTTCCCGGAACAGGTGAGAGTCCGGCAGCCCCGGTGTTCGTCGATGGCAGGAAATTTACTACCCTCAAAGGCGGTAATATCGCACAGGAGTTCTTGGCGCTGTTGAATGACTATGTCGAGAGTCATTACAGTGGCTGATGTTGATGGATTTGAGCTGGATGCGCGACTTGCCAGTGACTGCCTGATTCTTGGTGAACTCGACTGCAGCCTGTTGCTGTTGATGAACAATGCGCTGGTTCCCTGGTTTATCCTGGTTCCAGTAACACAGGCAACGGAGATCTACCAGTTGCCAGAGGAGCATCAGCTGCAGCTGCTCAAAGAGATCGATCTGCTCTCTGACTTCATCAACAGCGAGTTTTCTATCGAGAAACTCAATGTTGCAGCGATCGGCAACATCGTGAAGCAGCTGCATGTGCATATCGTCGGCAGGCATCCATCAGACTATTGCTGGCCGGGAGTGGTGTGGGGTGCGGAGCAATCAGAGCCCTATTCTGATGCAGAGATCAAGCGTATCAAGGAGTCACTGGAAACCAGACTCAAAGGGCGTATCAAGGTGGATGTTAAGAAGTTAACCACAGATTAGTAATAAAAGACATCAAGCGAGACCATTTCTCAGACTGACGAGGCATGAAAGAGAATATTTTCTCTCGCAAAGCTTCCGCGTCCTGCTCACGCCCCTCACCTATGATCCCTGTAGGCGAAGGCGCAAAGCTCGCCAAGAAAAACCTTTGCGGTCTTGGCGTCTTGGCGAGAGTCATTTTTGAAATTTGACTCATGTGTAAAGATGTTGGCCACTCAAGTCTTTTAAAATGTCGATACTTTATTGCAACGCTGATATCTGTGTTTATCTATGATGAAACAAGTTTTTCCGGTTTTAATGGCTGCAAATTTTACATAGAGACTGCAAATGCAAGCAAAAACACTCTACGACAAACTCTGGGAAGATCATGTCGTCCGCACGGATGAAGATGGCACGGCGTTGCTCTATATTGATCGCCAGCTGGTGCATGAGGTGACTTCACCGCAGGCATTTGAAGGTTTGCGTCTTGCCGGACGCAAGCCCCGGCGTGTCGATGCCAACCTGGCGACTCCGGATCATAATGTCCCGACGAAAAATCTTGATCAGGGGATCAGCGATCCTGTGTCACGTCTGCAGGTGGAGACGCTGGGCGAAAATTGTGATGAATTCGGGATTACTGAATTCGGCATGGGTGACATCCGCCAGGGGATTGTGCATGTGATCGGGCCTGAGCAGGGAGCCGTATTGCCCGGCATGACAGTCGTCTGCGGCGACTCGCATACCTCGACGCACGGGGCCCTCGGTACTTTGGCCTTTGGTATTGGCACTTCTGAAGTCGAACATGTGCTGGCAACTCAGTGTCTGATCCAGAAAAAATCAAAATCGATGCTGATCGAGGTGGTTGGCAAGGCCTCCCCGAGTGTGACTGCAAAAGATATCATTCTTGCCATTATAGGCGAGATTGGCACAGCAGGTGGCACCGGCTATGCGATAGAGTTCGGTGGCAGTGCGATCCGTGACCTCTCTGTCGAGGGCCGCATGACGCTGTGCAACATGGCCATCGAGGCCGGTGCGCGCGCTGGCTTTATCGCTGTTGATGAAAAAACCATTGATTACGTCAAGGGGCGGCCCTATGCGCCATCCGCAGATCAATGGCGCCAGGCGGCTGATTACTGGAAAACATTGCATAGTGATGATGGAGCCACATTCGACAAGGTAGTGAGAATCGACGCTGCCGCCCTTGTCCCCCAGGTGACTTGGGGGACATCTCCGGAAATGGTGGTCGGCATCGATGCCAGTGTGCCGGATCCGGATATCATCGATGATGCTGTCCGGGCTGACGGCATGCGGCGCGCGCTCGAGTATATGGGGCTGGAAGCGAATACGCCGATCAATGCAATTCAACTCGATAAGATTTTTATCGGCTCCTGCACCAACTCCCGTATCGAAGATTTACGCGCAGCAGCCGAGGTCGTTAAAGACCACAGCGTTGCTGACTCGATCACTCTTGCCATGGTGGTTCCAGGTTCCGGCCTGGTCAAGCAGCAGGCGGAAGAGGAGGGGCTCGATGCTGTTTTTCTCGAGGCGGGTTTTGAGTGGCGCGAGCCGGGTTGTTCCATGTGCCTGGCGATGAATGCTGACCGTCTGGAAGCGGGAGAACGCTGTGCATCGACATCAAACCGCAATTTTGAAGGGCGTCAGGGTCAGGGCGGGCGCACCCATCTTGTAAGCCCTGCAATGGCTGCCGCTGCCGCCATATATGGTCATTTTGTTGATGTCAGGGAGTTATAGATCATGGAAAAATTCTCACCCTTTGCAGGCGTCGTTTGCCCACTGGATCGAGCCAATGTGGATACCGATGCCATTATTCCGAAACAGTTTTTGAAATCGATTAAACGCAGTGGATTTGGCCCCAATCTATTTGACGAGTGGCGCTATCTCGATCATGGCGAACCCGGCATGGATAACAGTAAGCGCCACACG
Source organism: Chromatiales bacterium (assembly GCA_030145485.1). GTDB lineage: Bacteria > Pseudomonadota > Gammaproteobacteria > Chromatiales > Chromatiaceae > Sva-25. Next base: position 15,868 of record JAQYVP010000228.1, on the reverse strand, counting down.
AATCCTGATTTCGTGCTCAATGATGCGCGCTACCGGGGGGCATCGATACTGCTTGCGAGGGAAAATTTTGGATGCGGCTCATCGAGAGAGCATGCCCCCTGGGCGCTTGCTGACTATGGTTTTCGCGTCATCATTGCCCCTGGCTATGCTGATATTTTCTACAACAACTGTTTCAAGAACAGCATCCTTCCGGTTGTTCTCGATGCAGAAATTGTCGATGGCCTGTTCAACAAGGCTGGCGATGATACTGCGCTGCACATCGATGTTGATCTTGAACAGCAGCAGCTGCGTGTTGGTGATGAAGTGATTGGCTTTGAGGTAGATCCTTTTCGCAAGCACTGTCTGCTCGAGGGACTGGATGATATCGGTCTGACGCTGCAGCATGTCGATGCAATCGATGCTTACGAGGAAAGACGCCGACGGCAGACCCCGTGGTTGTTTGCTTAAATCTTTCATTATCCACAGATGCACACAGATAAACACAGATTAAGAGATACTATGAGGTAGTAGCAGAATCATTTCTTGCCGGCCTGCACAGGAATGAAGAAGTGCGTATTGAATGATTATCAGAATACGCTGCGCTATTCCGACTTGTGTCCGGGTTGTTCACAACTGTCCATAAGTGCGCTCACTAAACACAAATCATATAGCAGTAATCATCTGTGTTTATCTGTGTGCATCTGTGGAAAAAAACAAACAAGGTACTTAAATGAGTAAAAAATTATTAATTCTTCCCGGTGACGGCATCGGACTCGAGATCGTCACAGAAGCTGTCAAGGTTCTCGCAACCTTGCGCGATGATCATGCTCTTGATATCACGATGGATGAAGCACTGGTGGGGGGGACGGCTATCGATGCAACAGGCCATCCGCTGCCGGATGCGACCCTGGAGCTGGCGAAGGAGTGTGATGCGATCCTGCTGGGCGCCGTCGGCGGAATCCAATGGGAAGGGCTGGATATTTCCATACGTCCTGAGAAGGGGCTGCTGGGTTTGCGAGCCGGACTCAATCTGTTTGCCAATCTGCGTCCCGCGATTCTCTACCCGCAGCTTGCCGATGCATCCTCATTGAAGTCAGAAATTGTTTCCGGTCTCGATATCATGATCGTGCGGGAACTGACCGGCGGCATCTATTTTGGTGAGCCACGCGGCGTGCGCACACTGGAGAGTGGTGAACGCCAGGGTTTTAACACACTTGTTTACAAGGAAACCGAGATCGACCGTATCAGCCGGGTCGCTTTCGATATCGCCATGAAACGCGGCAGGCGGCTCTGTTCTGTCGACAAGGCGAATGTGCTGGAGTGCACCGAGTTGTGGCGTGAAGTCGTTACCACGGCTGCTGCGGACTACCCAGATGTGGAACTTGAACATATGTATGTGGATAATGCGGCCATGCAGTTGGTGCGGGCGCCAAAGCAGTTTGATGTAATGGTCACCACCAACATGTTTGGCGATATTCTCTCCGATGCGGCGGCAATGCTGACCGGCTCCATTGGAATGCTGCCGTCAGCCTCGCTGGATGAGAACAGCAAGGGGATGTATGAACCGATTCATGGTTCGGCTCCGGATATTGCAGGTCAGAACAGGGCGAATCCGCTGGCGACGATTCTCTCTGTCGCCATGATGCTGCGCTATACGCTGGATCAGCCTGAAATGGCCGGGCGCATCGAAAAGGCGGTCAGCCAGGTTCTCGACGCCGGATTGCGCACAGCTGATATCATGTCCGATGGAATGACAGAAGTAGGTACGGATGCCATGGGAGACGCTGTAGTAGCGGCGCTTTAGGAATCCTTGATCCACAAACATCATTACAAGTGAGTCGAATCTCAATTCTATCTCTCGCAAAGACGCAAAGCCCGCCAAGAAAAAACCTTTGCGTCTCTGCGTCTTTGCGAGAGGATAAGCTGATCTTTAAATCTCGTCAGCCTGAGATTTGGTCTCGCTGGGAATAGATTGCTTCGTCGCAGGCTCCTCGCAATGACGAGCAATGAGTCTCTTTTTCGTGATTTTCGTGGTAAAAAGTTTTTTGAAGTTGTTTTTGTAACTTGTACAAAGGTTAGTGAGATGAAACGTGTTGGTTTTGTTGGATGGCGGGGCATGGTCGGTTCGGTTCTGATGGATCGCATGCATGAAGAGCATGACTTTGATGCAATCGATGAGCCGGTTTTTTTTACCACTTCCCAGGTGGGTCAGCAGGGACCGGAGATCGGCAGGGAGATACCGCCGCTCAAGGACGCCATGGATATCGACGAACTCAAATCCATGGATGCCATTGTCACCTGCCAGGGTGGCGATTATACCAACTCGGTATTCAAACAGTTGCGCGCCAGCGGGTGGAAGGGCTACTGGATCGATGCGGCATCATCGCTGCGCATGCAGCATCACAGCATCATTGTGCTGGACCCGGTGAACCGGGATGTCATCGATCAGGCGCTGGCAGATGGCAACAGGGATTTTATCGGCGGCAACTGTACGGTCAGCCTGATGCTGATGGCGCTGGGTGGGCTTTTCCGTGAAGAGGTAGTGGAGTGGGCGACTGTGATGACTTACCAGGCTGCTTCCGGCGCAGGGGCGCGCAATATGCGGGAGCTGATTTCCCAGATGGGTGCTGTGCATGACTCGGTTGCTGACAAGTTGAAAGACCCTTCGTCTGCAATCCTCGATATTGATCGTACAGTTTCCAATGCACTTCGTGGTGACGCTTTTCCAACTGCACAGTTTGGCGCACCGCTGGCAGGCAGCCTGCTCCCATGGATTGATGTGCGCCTGGAGAATGGGCAGAGCAAGGAGGAGTGGAAAGGTGGTGTGGAGACCAACAAGATCCTCGGATCAGGCAGAAATCCTGTACCTATTGACGGGTTATGTGTCAGAATTGGAGCAATGCGCTCCCACAGCCAGGCGTTGACCATCAAGTTGAAGGGTGATATTCCCATGGATGAGATCGAATCCATGCTCGCATCTGCAAACCAGTGGGTCAAAGTGATCCCCAATGAACGTGATTTGAGTGTGCAAGAGCTGACTCCTGCAACGGTAACAGGCACCCTGACCATACCGGTCGGCAGGTTGCGGAAAATGAATATGGGGCCGGAGTATCTGTCGGCATTTACCGTCGGTGATCAGCTTCTGTGGGGGGCCGCAGAGCCTTTGCGAAGAATGCTGGCGATCCTGTCCAGCAGATAGGCGTCTCCTGAAGAATTTTATTGCACCATGAGTAGTAGAGAAACAACATGCTAAAGCGACTGACAATTCCTTCATTACTGATCATGCTTTCAAGCGGCGCCCACGCTTTGACGCTGGGCCAGATTCATGTCCACTCATTTATCAACCAGCCGCTCAAAGCAACGATCGATCTGCAGGGAGTCAAGGCGGATGAACTCACAGCACTCAAAATCAAGCTTGCTTCGCGTGCCGCCTTTAAAAATGCGGGTGTTGACTGGAGTGCGCAGCTCGAGGGTTTAAGTTTTTCAATCATCCATAAAAATACAGGTCCGGCCATCAGAGTGACCAGCAGTAAGGCTGTGGCGGAACCTTTTCTGAGTTTTATCGTTGATGCCAGCTGGGCTAATGGCAAGATGAGCAAGGATTATACGCTGCTGCTCGATCCTCCTCTCTACTCAGGAAAGAAGGCTGAAGTGGTTGCTGTTGCTGATGTGGCAAGCGTGACAACTGCAAAGCCAGCACAATCCGGCGATATCAAACCACAGCAACAGAAAGTACAGCAGCCTCAAAGCAGGTCATCTGCAGGCCCTGCTGCGCAGACAATGACAGGTAATAGTTTATGGCAGGTTGCTTCCAAAGTACGCCCCGCCAATGCAACCATGCAGCAAACCATGGTTGCTATCCATGAGGAGAATCCGGAGTCATTTCTACGCGGCAACATGAACAGGCTGAAGAAAGGTCAGTTGCTGCGCATTCCATCTGCACAGGTTATCGAAGGAATCACGGCCAGTGCGGCCGTCAACAGGGTGGCAAAACACGAGCGAGCCTTACGCGCAGGAAGGTCAGTCAAGACATCGAAACGTCTCTCGCCTGAGATTGTCGCACTGGCGGCAAATCCTGCATCTACGGAGAGTCCTGTACAGCCTGCGGAAACAGTGACGCCACCGACGGGAAGCGACAGTGGAGGGCGCTTGAGCCTGGATTCTGCGTCCGATGATGTCAACGAAGGAGCGATGCGTGGAGATCCTGCATTCGCTGGGAAAGATTTTTCCACAGGAGCAGCGGGAAGTGAAGAAAACAAGGCATTGAGATCACGAGTCGCGCTACTGGAAGAGCAGTTGAAGGTGGCGCACAAACTGATCCGTATGAAAGGTGAACTGGCTCAGTTGCAGCAGTTATATCGCCAGATCGATACGCAGAGACCGCTGGCAGATGATGATCAAACAGAAATCACAGATGAGCAGCTTCTGTTGCTTGCGGATGCTGACTCTGTGGCTGCAGAGAAAACAGTTGACCAGGAGAGTGATAAAGAGTCAGATCAAGAGTCATCGGGTGCAGATGATGTTCCTGTGCAAGATGAGCCTCTCGCCACAAACAATTCTGAGCAACAACTATCAGCACAACCGGAGTCGGACAAGAGTCAAGATGCCGACTCTTCACAGCAGGATGGCGAACAACAAACTGCGGCTGCCACGAGCGATGAAACTCCTGCAGAGGATGCAGAATCTTCGCTGAAAACAGCGCAACAGAAGCAGCAGGCAGGGAGTGCGATGACTGAATCAGAGACTGTGGCAGAGGCTAATACAGAGATAGATGCTCAAACAGAGTCAGAACCCGAGAATGTTGCAGGTGCAGAGAAGAACATTACGCCTTCCATCGAAAATCTGCACGAGGGAGTTGCTGCTGCAACTGATGGCAAGCCTGTTCCACTTATCCAGGGCATTGAAAACAACCTGCTGTACACCGCAGGTGGAGTGGCTATTCTGGGGCTGCTACTCGCCTTTCTACTCGGCCGTGGCAGTAACAAAAGCAGCCGCTCTGAAGCACCTCTCGATGAGCGGATTCCGCTTGACGGCAACCTGACAGACACGAAGTCGGCTGGTGAGAGCAGCGGTGCTGTTCAAGAGGGTGAACGCGTCAGTAAAATTTCTGATGCAGATGAGCCACTGGTCCAACAGTCCTATTTGGAGCCAGCTAAAGAGTTTGAACCCCCTGAAACTTTCTCGATTGAGGAACCGGTAACACTGGATCCACTGCAACTTGTGAAAGTCCTGATGAACAATGGAGAAAACACCAAGGCACAGGAGGTTCTCATGCAGGCCGTAGCAGCGGATCCGGCGCGCATGGAGTTGCACATGCAGTTGATCGAATTACTGCATGCGAACAAAGACCGTCATGCATTTGAAGCAGAGATGAACCAGCTGGAGACCAGCGGACTCAAGCTTGAGCCCGGGGATTGGCAAAAAATCGAACGCATGCATGCTGATCTGCTTCCAACCGGCAACGATTCACCGCAGGCTGAAAGCGACAAGAATTTTGCTGCTGAGATCATTGATCTCGATGATTTTGCAGTTGGGAACAACAGTGACGAGCATGTGGCTGAGAACAGGGGCCAGTCTGACTCCGATCTCGAAGAGGCGCTGCGTGATTTTGAAATGGTGCTCGAAGAGAAAAACTCAGACGAGTTTCTCTCGGAAGCTGGTATCGCACTGGATGAAACTGCAACCATACAGGATAACCCTGTTGCCAATGCGATGCCGGGCGCTCATGTTGTTGAAGACCTGGAACTGGAGGAGGATCTTGTTGTAGAGAAGATCGTCGCCACTGATCAGGGGATAGATGTCATTTCACTCGATGACTCATTCGGCATCGATTCACATATCAGCAGTGATTTTGATGATGTTTTTTCAGCGAGTGCCGACCAGCATGAAAAGCAGAGTGATACACCGCCTCCCGCTGAAGAGGAGAGGTTACCAGCAGCAGTATCAGAAGATATTTCCATCACTTCATTTGATGCCGATCCATCGACTTTGAAACAAGCCGAGCTGGATGCAAAAATAGACCTCGCCGCTGCATTTGCAGATATGGGTGACCTGGATGGGGCAAAGGATATTCTTGATGAAGTCATGTCTGAAGGTAGTGAGAAACAGCAGTTGGCAGCCCGGGAAATGCTGAAAAAATATCTCTGATCCACTGGAGTCCTTGATTCACTAAAATGCTTGCAAATGAGTCAAGTTTTAAAAGAATCTCTCGCTAAGAACGCAAAGCTTCCGCGTCCTGCTTACGCTCCTGACCTACATCCATGTAGGCCAAGGACGAAAGGTTTCTCTTGGCTGTCTTGGCGTCTTTGCGAGAGAAAATGTTTTTTTCATGCCTTGTCAGTCTGAGACCTGATCTCACTAGCTTTGAATTATGCGTATCGCTCTTGGTATTGAATATAATGGCGCTGGCTTTCATGGCTGGCAGATGCAGCAACATGGCATCAGGAGTGTTCAGCATGAGGTGGAGCGGGCTATCGCACAGGTTGCAGACCATCCTGTGCGCGTCCACTGTGCAGGGCGCACCGATACCGGTGTGCATGCGCGAGAGCAGGTGATTCATTTCGATACACGGGCTCAGCGTCCGCTACGCGCCTGGACACAAGGTGTCAATGTCAATCTGCCCGATGACGTCAGCGTGCTCTGGGCAGCACATGTCCCCGTAGAGTTTCACGCCAGGTTTTCTGCTGAAAGACGTCGCTATCGCTATCGGATTCTGAATCGTCCGCTGCGTTCTGCACTGCAGCATGGCAGGGTTACCTGGATTCATCAACCGCTGGATGCAGAAGTGATGCATGCAGCCGCCCAGGCGCTGGCTGGAACCCACGACTTCAGCTCCTATCGCGCATTGGGTTGCCAGGCGAAAAGCCCTGTGCGCACCCTGCATCATATCTCAGTGCAGCGATGCGGCGAGATCCTCGAGCTCGACATCGAAGCCAATGCATTTCTGCATCACATGGTGAGGAATATTGCAGGCGTGTTGATTGCCATCGGTAAAGGTGATGTCGACAGCAGATGGGCAAAAGAAGTGCTGGAACTGCGCGACCGCAGTCTGGGTGGAGTCACTGCTCCACCCGGCGGTCTCTATTTTGAGAAGGTGCTGTATCCACAGAGGTTTGGGGATGTTTTAGGTTTAAAACCTTTCTAAACCTATCAACCTTGTCACTCTAGGAGCCTGTCCGAGAATAGGGGCCGTAACGAGGGAGCGCAGTTTTGAGTCAGATTTCCCGTGCATTTGAGGCGAATAGCAGCGCTATTTAACGATAATGGACGGGAAATCTGGCCAAAAAGGCGTTTCCGCAGTAGGTCTTCTATTCTCGGACAGGCTCCTAGCCTTTGCTGGAACTCTATAGGATAATAGAGCGGTCTTGTCTATGGCTTCGATTACCTATGCGAACACGCGTTAAAATTTGTGGCATTACCCGGGTTCAGGATGGAGTTGCTGCTGCCGCTGCAGGCGCTGATGCTATTGGACTGGTGTTCTATGCTGACAGTCCCAGGTGCGTGGAGACCGCACAGGCTGCAGAGATTGTCGCGGCGTTACCACCGTTTGTCACCACAGTGGCGCTGTTTGTGAATGCTGCGGCTGATGAAGTGGAACGAGTCATTCGCCGGGTTACGATTGATCTGATCCAGTTTCATGGCGACGAGTCTCCCGACTTTTGTGCTGCCCTGTCCAGGCCCTATATCAAGGCGATTCGCATGAAGCAGGGGGTGGACCTGCATCATCAGAGGGAGCGATATCATCACTCCTGCGGGCTGCTGGTGGACAGCTATCGTGCAGGAGTTCCCGGTGGAACCGGAGAGAGCTTTAACTGGTCTCTGATTCCAGCCGACCTGAGTGCAGAAATCGTACTGGCGGGGGGATTGACCCCGCATAACGTGGCGGATGCCATTCATGCTGTGCATCCATGGGGTGTGGATGTCAGCGGTGGCGTCGAAGCACAACAAGGCGCGAAAAAGGGCATCAAAGATGCGCAAGCAATCCAACAACTGATTCGAGGAGTCGAGATTGGCGATCGAAATACCGACTAACTGGCATGAAATGCCGGACCAGCGCGGCCATTTTGGCCCCTATGGAGGCATCTTTGTCTCTGAAACCCTGATGGGTGCTCTATCCGAGTTGAATCTCGCCTATGAGCACTATATGCAGGATGAGACATTTCTTGGCGAACTGGATGCGGACCTGGCAAATTATGTCGGTCGCCCGTCACCGCTCTACCATGCCGAGCGCTGGAGTCGTGAACTTGGCGGTGCGCAAATCTACCTCAAGCGCGAGGACCTCAATCATACCGGCGCTCACAAGGTGAACAACACCATCGGCCAGGCGCTGCTTGCCAAACGTATGGACAAAAGCCGCATTATTGCAGAGACCGGAGCGGGGCAGCATGGTGTCGCGACAGCTACCGTTGCTGCGCGCCTGGGTCTTGAATGCGTCGTCTATATGGGAGAAGTCGATATCGCCCGTCAGGAGGCCAATGTCTATCGCATGCGCCTGCTTGGCGCCGAGGTCGTTGCAGTTACCTCCGGTTCCCGCACACTCAAGGATGCGCTCAATGAAGCGATGCGTGACTGGGTCACCAATGTCGATGATACCTTCTACATCATTGGAACCGTAGCGGGGCCGCATCCCTACCCGGCGATGGTGCGTGATTTCCAGACCATTATCGGGCGCGAGGCGCGCCGGCAGATTGTGGAGATGACAGGCGGGCTGCCTGATGCACTCATCGCCTGTGTTGGCGGAGGCTCCAATGCGATCGGGCTTTTTCACCCCTTCCTGAATGATAACGATGTTGCAATTTATGGTGTTGAAGCCGCTGGCGACGGCCTCGACACAGGCCGTCATGCCGCCCCTCTGTGTGCAGGCAGTCCCGGTGTGCTGCACGGCAACCGCACCTACCTGATGGAAGATGAGAATGGGCAGATCATTGAAACCCACTCGATCTCGGCCGGACTCGATTACCCCGGTGTCGGTCCGGAACATGCATGGCTAAAAGATACGCAGCGCGCCAACTATGTCGCCATCACCGATGATGAGGCGCTGCTGGCATTTCATGCACTGACGCGTATCGAAGGGATTATCCCGGCGCTGGAGTCCAGCCATGCACTGGCTTACGCCATGAAACTTGCACCGCAAATGCAGCCTGAACAAAAGCTGCTGGTCAATCTCTCCGGACGGGGAGACAAGGATATGCACACGGTTGCCGCACGCGAGGGGATCAAACTATGAGCCGCATACTATCCTGTTTCGCTGAGCTGAAACAGAGTCAGCGTACTGCATTGATTCCTTTTATTACTGCAGGTGATTTTGAGCCGGCATTGACGGTGCCGCTGATGCATGCGCTGGTGGAGTCAGGTGCCGATGTGATTGAACTGGGCATCCCCTTCTCTGACCCCATGGCGGACGGGCCGGTGATTCAAAAGGCCGCAGAGCGTGCGCTCAAACACAATGTCAGTCTTAGGGATGTGCTGCAGATGGTTGCCGAATTTCGTCAGCGTGACGCATTGACCCCTGTGCTGTTGATGGGATATCTCAATCCGGTCGAGGTGATGGGTTACGAAGCCTTTGCCGTCGAAGCCAGCGAGGCCGGTGTTGACGGTGTTCTGATCGTTGACTTGCCGCCGGAGGAGGGCGGGGAGATTCTTCCCCTGCTGTATGCGCATCAAATCGATCCTGTTTTTCTGATTGCCCCGACGAGTGACGCCAGCCGCATACAGAAAATTTGTGACGCTTCGCGTGGATACGTCTATTATGTATCCTTGAAAGGGATAACGGGGGCAGGTCATCTCGATCTCGATTCAGTTGCGCAAAAAGTCTCCAAGATCAGAGAGATCACTCAATTACCAATCGGCGTCGGCTTTGGCATCAAGGATGCGGCGACTGCTGAAGCGATGGGAAAACTTGCCGATGCTGTGATTGTAGGCAGTGCAATCGTCCAGCGGATCGCACAACATCAGGGTGATGCAGAGGCTGCGATCAGGGCGGTCAGCAGTTTTGTCAGTGAATTAAGGGCAGGGTTAGATAGGTTTTAGGTTATTAGGTTTTAAGTTTTAGGTTGAATTTGGAGGGTGATTATCACCTAAAACCTAAAACTTAACACCTAAAGCCACCCGAGGAGGGTGCTATGAACTGGTTTGAAAAATTATTACCCACTCGTATTCGTACAGACGGTAACACCAAAAAAACAGTTCCCGAAGGGCTGTGGGAGAAGTGCAAGGGGTGTGGAGCAGTTCTGTACCGTTCTGAATCCGAGCGTAACAATGATGTCTGCCCGAAGTGCAATTTTCATAACCGCATCGGTGCGCGTCGTCGCATCGATCTTTTCCTCGATGCGGGAGAGCGTGTCGAAATTGGCGAAAAGCTCAGCGCCACCGACCCGCTCAAGTTCAAGGACAGCAAAAAATACCGCGAGCGCCTGAGCATTGCTCAAAAGACCACAGATGAGAAGGATGCCCTGGTTGTCGTGCGAGGCAAGCTCAAGGGGATGGATGTGGTTGTCGCCGCTTTTGAATTCCCCTTCATGGGGGGCTCGATGGGCTCGGTCGTTGGTGAGCGCTTTGTTCGCGGCGTCAATCTTGCGCTGCAGGACAGGCTGCCATTGATATGCTTCTCCGCCAGCGGTGGTGCGCGCATGCAGGAGTCTCTGTTCTCTCTGATGCAGATGGCCAAGACCAGTGCGGCACTGGCGAAAATGCGCGAGGCTGGAATCCCTTTTATCTCGGTGATGACTGATCCGACCATGGGAGGCGTCTCTGCCAGCCTGGCGATGCTTGGTGATATCAACGCCGCTGAACCCAATGCGCTGATCGGTTTTGCAGGACCACGCGTGATCGAGCAGACGGTGCGTGAAACCCTGCCCGAGGGGTTTCAGCGCAGCGAATTCCTGCTCGAGCATGGCGCTATCGATATGATCATCACCCGTGATGAGATGCGTGATCGCCTGCATCGGATTGTCGCAATTTTGACAGATGCTGAAGCGGCGCCGGTGCAGCCTGAACCTGATGTTACTTCAGATGTTCCGAACCCCACAGATGACAACGACCCGGATGACAAAAAAACGCTCACTGCGTGAGTGGCTCGACTATCAGCAACAGCTCCATCCCGCAGAGATCGAACTGGGTCTCGAGCGTCTGCGAAAGGTATGGCGGCGGCTCCATCCGGGACAATACCAAGCGCTGATCATCAGTGTCGCGGGGACCAATGGCAAGGGTTCCTGCGTGGCTTATCTCGATGCGATTTTGCGCGCAGCATCATGGCGAGTTGGCAGTTACACATCCCCGCATCTGAGTCGTTATAACGAACGCATTCATATCGATGCTGAAGAGGTCGGTGATGATGAGCTGTGTAAGGCATTTGAACGCATCGAGAAGTGCCGCGGAGCGATAACACTCACCTATTTCGAGTTTGGCGCCCTGGCTGCACTCGATCTCTTCTCACGTCATCAACTGGATGTGGTGGTTCTCGAGGTTGGGCTTGGCGGCAGGCTCGATGCTGTCAACCTGATGGATGCTGATGCTGCGCTGGTGACCTCCATCGGCATCGATCATCAGGCCTGGCTCGGTGATAACAGGGATGCTATTGGCGCCGAAAAAGCGGGAATCCTGCGTGTCGGCCAACCCGCAGTCTATGCGGAAACGGATATGCCTGCAGGTTTCCTGCAGACGGCTACGGCTATTGGCGCACAGCTTTATCATCTCGGTGACGATTATCACTATACGATCGGGCAGGAAGCGTGGAGCTGGCGCTGTGACACTACTCAGCATCATGATTTGCCACTACCGTCGATGCGCGGTGACTATCAGATACAGAACGCTGCCGGTGTATTGATGGTTTTGCAGCTGCTGCGAGAGCAACTCCCGGTCAGCCGGGAGGCGCTTGAGCAGGGCCTGATCCAGACAAATCTCCCGGGCCGCTTCCAGGTGATCGCCGCTGAACCGCTCATTATTCTGGATGTTGCTCACAATCAGGAGGCGGCTGCGGTACTTGCAACCAATCTCGGTTCGATGCAGTTGCGCGGAAAACTGCGCGCCCTGTTTTCCATGTATGCTGATAAACCGTTGCAGGCTGTTGTAGCCACCCTGGAAAATGTCGTGGATGAGTGGTACCTCTATCCACTCGATGATGCGCGTGGTTGCAGTGTTGAAGAGTTGTCTGCTGCAGTGCTGCAGGCGGAAGGAGATGCAGAAATAAACTGTAGCGATTCTTTGCAGAATGCGTTTCAGGATGCTAAACAGGCCAGCGTAGCAGAGGATGTGATCCTGATTTTTGGCTCGTTTGGAGTTGTTGGCGAGGCATTGGATATAATGTTGTTGTAAGATGGCTTTCAGTAATGTAATTGATCTGCTCTATAGAAACTCAGGCAACATCATGGGCTTTTCTGTTGTTCAGTCAATAAGCAACTATTTTTATACCAACTATAATGCGGAGTGGAACTGTGGATGAAACAATAAAAAAACGTCTGGTTGGCGCCATTGTCCTGGTTGCGCTGGCAGTCATTTTGGTTCCTTTCCTGCTCGAAGAGAAACAGACTCCTTCACAGAATCGTTTCGAGCTGGAAGAGACTATTCCTGTGCAGCCAACACAAAAGTTTCGCAGCGGACTGGTTCCTGATGAAAAAACAGCAACACAGGAGGCCATGCGTGCTGAATCACAGGAGGATGATTTTAATATCTCTGATCGACTCGACTTGAGTGAGTACAAGCCATCCGCTGTAACAAAAGAAACTCCCGTAGCCGGCGCAAAAACAGATCAACGCCAGCGCAAAGCGGCGGTGAAGCCTGAAAAGGATTCCACGCAGGCGGCTGCATCAAAGCCGGCAAAAAACAACATTGCTGTAGCCACTGAAAAAAAGCACTCCGGTTCTAAAAAAGGCTGGATTATTCAGGTGGGAGCTTTCGGCCGCAAAGGTAATGCGGACAGCCTCTACAAAAAGCTCACCAATAGCGGCATGAAAGCCTATATAGAAGAGAGCACCAGGCAGAATAAAAAGCTCTATCATGTCCGCATTGGACCATTTTCCAGCAACAGCAAAGCGCAGCAGCAGCGCAGCAAGGCTGGAAAAGTGAGTGGTGAAAATGTCAGGGTGTTGAACCTGAAGTAGAGTAATCTCTAGCACTAATCCGCTATTCTGATAAAATAGCGCCACTTTTATTCGACTTACCAAGGCCAACTGTGAACTGGGTAGACTTTGTCATCATAGGCATCATCGCATTATCGGTGTTTGTCAGTTTTTTCCGCGGCTTCCTGCGTGAAGCACTCTCGCTGCTAGTCTGGGGACTTGCCATCTATTTCTCCCTGGCTTATTACGCTGCTCTCGAACCCCTGTTGCCAGGTGGATATGGATTGCCATCGACAGTACGTCTTGTGCTTTCAGGTATTGCCATACTGCTTGGTGTACTGATCGTCGGTGGAATATTCACCTGGATTATCGGTTCTCTATTTGACAAGACCGGTATGAACGGCACAGACAGGGTGGTGGGCATTCTCTTTGGTGGTATTCGTGGAGTCGTCCTGGTGGTCATTATCGTATTGATCGTCAGCTTCCTGCCATTCAAAAACGAATCCTGGTGGACTCAATCAAAGATAGTCCCTCACTTCTCGGAAATGGCTGAGTGGGTGAAGGTGCGCCTGCCGGACGAGGTTCCGGCATATTTTGAGCAATACGTCGAGAAGGATAAGGCGGCCAAACCCGGGAATGAAACAGCACCGCCCGCAACAGGGAACGAAGTCGTCATCCCTGTGGAGAAGGTGGCTCCAGCGGAGCCTGCTGCGCCACTTGCGGAACCGGCGCCAGTTGTCCCCCAGGGCTCGACACAGGCTGAACCGGCAGGAACCTGAATCACATGTGCGGCATAGCGGGTATCGTATCTCATCAGGCAGTAAACCAGGAGCTCTACGATGCCTTGCTGGTGCTGCAGCATCGGGGACAGGATGCCGCAGGTATCGTCACCTGCGAGGGCAATCACCTTAACCTGCGCAAGGGAAATGGGCTGGCGCGTGATGTTTTTCAGAAACAGCAGATGCTCGATTTGCGCGGCAATATGGGCATCGCACATGTGCGCTATCCAACTGCCGGCTGTTCATCATCTGCCGAGGCGCAGCCATTCTATGTCAATTCTCCATACGGCATAACCCTGGCGCACAACGGCAATCTGACCAATGCCAGGGTGTTGAAAAAGGAGCTGTTTACCTCGGATCTGCGCCATATCAATACAGAATCTGATTCGGAGATACTGCTCAATATATTTGCGCACGAATTACAGGAGCAGCGTAAGCATCGAATCTATCCTGACGATATTTTTAAAGCTGTTACCAGGGTGCATCAGCGATGTAAAGGCGCCTACTCTGCCGTGGCAATGATTCCAGGCTACTGCATCGTCGGTTTTCGTGATCCGCACGGCATTCGACCGATCTGCTTCGGAAAGCGTGAATCAGCATCAGGCAGTGAATATATGATTGCCTCGGAGAGTGTCGCGCTGGATACCCTGGGTTTTAAACGTATTCGGGATATTGAGCCTGGTGAGGCAATTGTTGTCACCAAAGATGGCAAGTTCTATTCAAAACATTGCGCCGAGAGTGCTCAACACACCCCCTGTATTTTTGAATATGTCTACTTTGCGCGTCCTGACTCGATTATTGACGATATTTCTGTACACAAGGCGCGGCAGCGTATGGGAGAGAAACTCGCTGCTAAAATAAAGCATGAATGGCCGGATCACGATATCGATGTGGTGATTCCAATCCCGGATACGAGCCGCACTGCAGCACTCTCGCTGTCGGCCAAGCTCAAACGCCGCTACACGGAAGGCTTTATCAAAAATCGTTATATTGGCCGCACTTTCATCATGCCCGGTCAGCAGGCGCGTAAAAAATCGGTTCGACAGAAACTCAACGCAATCGATCTTGAGTTTAAAAACAAAAATGTACTGCTGGTGGACGACTCAATCGTGCGTGGCACCACTTCCAGGCAGATTGTGCAGATGGCGCGTGATATGGGGGCAAAAAAGGTCTATTTTGCCTCCGCTGCGCCGCCGGTGCGTTTTCCAAATGTGTATGGAATCGACATGCCGGCAGCCAGTGAACTGGTCGCACATGGTCGCACCAATGATGAAATTGCAGATTACATCGGTGCTGACCGCCTCATCTACCAGGATCTGGATGATTTGATCAACGCAGTAAAAAAGGAGGGCTGTAGTAATGTCACCTGTTTTGATACCTCTGTCTTCAATGGTGAATATGTGACCGGCAATATCAGTGATGACTATCTCACTGATCTGGAGTCTGTGCGCAATGACGACGCCAAAGAGCAGCAGGAGAATCGCAGGGCGAATACCATCGACCTGCACAATCATACATAAATCCTGATGCAGGAGAGAGTCATAATTTGACATCAGGCGCATGGTTGCTTATAGTGCGCCCGTTATCATGGCAACGTAGCTCAGTTGGTTAGAGCACATCACTCATAATGATGGGGTCGGTAGTTCGAATCTACCCGTTGCTACCATACAAAACAAGCACTTAGCGTTTCGGCGTTAAGTGCTTTTTTCTTCGTCGCTACCTCCTCGCTACCATTTGATTCAAAATCAGCTGATTTCCAGCCATTTAGTTGACTCGGATCAACTCCACTTTCAGGACAATCTACAAAAGAGAGACGCATGGACAAATTTGAAGAGATGGTCGATGTACTGGATCAACTGGCCGAGATGCTTGCTGCCGTCAAAGATCAGGGCGACAAAGCCATAGAAAGCACGATTGATCGTATAGCAGCGTCGATCAATGCGTCATTGTCGGGTGATGACGATGAAGTTGAGAAAGTCTTTGATGTGATGCTGAACTATGTTGTGGACAAGTCCGAGGTGTACATTGACAGTTGAAGAAGCAATCCAGAAGTAC
>JAQYVP010000071.1 GCA_030145485.1 Chromatiales bacterium | reverse complement strand
CGGTTGTCGATGACGTGCTGTTCGTCGCTCCATGCCCTGATGCTGGCAGCCTGGTGGTGCAGCGGCATGGCGCAGCCATGGTAGGTGCGATAGCGGAAAAATGTCTCGATGATGGCGCTGTCTCCTGCGATGAAACCGGATCGAAGCCCCGGCGCATTGGAGCGTTTGGAGAGGCTGTGAAAAACCACGCAATTGCGATATGAAGTTTCACCCATCTGCGCGGCAGCCTGGAGCAGGCCTGCAGGGGGGTGCTCCTCATCGAAATAGATTTCTGAATAGCACTCATCCGATGCAATGATGAAGTCATGCTCGTGGGAGAGTCTGATCAGTTGCTGCAGGGTGGCAATATTGATGACGGCGCCACTGGGATTGCCTGGAGAGCACAGATAGAGAATGCGGCATTGCCGCCACGTGTGTGTATCGATGGCATCAAAGTCGGGAATCAGGGCATGACTCTCATCGCAGTTCAGGTAGTGTGGTTCGGCTCCGGCAAGCAGCGCTGCTCCCTCATAGATCTGGTAGAAGGGATTTGGCATCAGCACCAGGGAATTTTCATTCGCGTCGACGATTGCCTGGGCAAAAGCAAACAGCCCCTCCCTGGTGCCATTGAGCGGCAGGATATGTGCATCAGGATCGAGTGAATCAGCATCTAACTGGAATCGTTTGCACAGCCAGTCAGCAATACACTGGCGCAGCTGCGGCATGCCGCGTGTCGCCGGATAGACGCATAACTGGTGCAGATGGGTCTTCACCTCTTCGGTGATAAAAGCCGGTGTCGGATGTTTGGGTTCGCCGATCGAGAGGGCAATATGCGACAATGCAGCAGGTGGTTCGGCGCCAGCCATCAGCGCAGCCAGCTTTTCAAAAGGATAGGGATGGAGGCTGCCAAGACCAGGATTCATTTTGATATCTGCTGGATAAAAAAAGCGTATTTTATCAGACCCGTCAGTCATGCGTACACCAATCAATCATTGCTCTCCCACCCTGGCGCTGCTCTTCAGTGCAACATTCTGGGGAGTGCTGTGGTATCCACTACGTCTGCTGGAACAGCATGGTCTGGGAGGCATGTGGCTGACAGTCGTGGTTTATGCGGCCGCTTTTGTCGTTGCCGCGCCATTCGTGCGTGGTTTTGCCGGGATCAGGGCGTATTGGCCGCAGTATCTGCTGTTGATGCTGGCTGCAGGCTGGGCCAACTTTGCCTTCATCCTGGCGATGCTCGAAGGCTCGGTGATGCGCGTACTGCTGCTGTTTTATCTGTCACCGGTGTGGGCGCTGCTGCTGGCGCACTGGTTGCTGCGTGAAGCCATCACTGCGAAGATTGCCGGGTTGATGCTGGTGGCAATGTGCGGGGCGCTGTTGATGTTGTGGAACCCGCAATTCAGCCATCCCTGGCCTCAAAGCAGGGCAGACTGGCTGGCGTTGTCCGCGGGAGCCGCCTTTGCACTTGGCAATGTCATGATTCGCCGCTTGCACGATCAGCCGTTGCTGTTGAAAACCGCCGTTTCCTGGATTGGTTGCCTGCTGGTTGCCGGCACGGCTCTGCTGGTGCAGCAACAGCAGTTGCCGGATATTACACTGCTGATTCTGGCCGCTGCTGTCGCGCTTGGCATCGCGGGATTTATGCTGTCGACTATTGCACTGCAGTATGGTGTGACGCATATGCCGGTACAACGCTCTGCTGTGATCCTGCTGTTCGAACTGGTTGCAGGCGCGGTTTCGTCGATGTGGCTTGCGGGAGAGTTACTCGAGTATCGGGATTATGCCGGCGGCTTCATGATCATCATGGCCGCTTATTTTGTCTCAGTGTGGAATAGTGATGAGAAGTCAGGATGATATCCTCATAATGAGAGACGGCGCTGTCTCAGTCGGTTATTCCGTCCCAACTAACTATTCACAAATTCAAAACCAAAACCACGAAAATCACGAAATGCACGAAAAAACGTAATTTCTAAAAAAGCCGGAGTGAATGCCGTCGTCTGTTTTAACAAAATGTATTCAACCACGGGGTTAATGAGAGTTACGAAAAGACGAATGGTCAATTTGTCTTTTTTCGTGCTTTTCGTGCCTTTCGTGGTAAAAAAGATTTGAAACCTTAAGAGCAGAAATATGAACAATAATATATGCAGCCTGCATCACGTCAGCCTGATTGTTTCAGATACAGATAAATCACTCGAATTCTATTGCGGAATTCTGGGTCTGGAGAGAGTTGAACGTCCTGATCTCGGTTTTCCGGGCGCATGGTTGCAAGTTGGGGATCAGCATATCCATCTGCTTGAACTTCCCAATCCTGATTCGACTGATAACAGGCCGCTGCACGGTGGTCGGGATCGCCATACGGCTTTTTCGGTTCAGGGCCTGGATTTACTCCGGCAGCGTCTGCATGAAGCCGGAATCGACTACAGTATGAGCCAGTCCGGGCGTAAAGCACTGTTTTGCCGTGATCCGGATGCCAATGCAGTCGAGTTGATTGCTGGGTGACCATAATCTTTTTTTAACCACGGAACACACGGACAACACGGAATCATTATGGTTTCCTTTTCCGTGTATTCAGTGTTTTCCGTGGTTCCTTATTCTTTAAAAAAAGGGGGCAATGAGCTCCACGCATTGCGCCAAACATGATGGATGTGACAACCTCACAGTTCTGCCAGGTTATTTTCGGCTGAGAGCGCTGGCTTGAGTCGTTCAACCCACCACAGGGTGGCGCCGGCGACGGCTGCCGGCATGATCATGAAATTGATGACGGGGATCAGCATCATCAGCATGACGCCGCCGCCAAATCCCATCGATGTAAAACGGCGCTTTTTAAGCAGTTGCCGTTGTTGTTTGAAATAAATCTCGTTGTTGCCCAGCGGATATTCGGCATATTGATTGGCCAGCATCCATACGGAGAAGGCGCCCCATATAAAGGGTGCGACAATGTTGATGCCCGGAATAAGAAAAAGCAGCAGCAGCGGTAATCCGCGTGTCAGAAAATAGGTGATTTTCACCACTTCCGAGCCGATCGCCGGAGCGATTGACTTCATCAGGGTCAATCTCTGTTCGGGCTTTATACCGGTCAAATGGATTTCGACACGTTCCGCCAGGAGATCGTTGAAGGGCGCACCGATTAGATTTGCCAGCAGCGTGAAACCAAAGAACAGGATCAGCACAAAGGCAATGGCAAACAGCGGCCATAATAGCCAGCGGAACCAGGAGAGCCAGCCCTCCTGTGGTACATAGTGATCCATTAATCCTTCAAACTGATCGATGCCAAACCAGAGCATCAGTGAAAAAACCACAATGTTGACCAGCAGCGGAATGACCACAAACGGCCTCAGTCCCGGCTTGTTCAGCAGACCAAAGCCGCGCAGCAGATAGTTGAAGCCAATAACGGGGTTGTTGCTGTCTTTTTTCATAGCATGTATCCGTGTAAAGATTTTTTACCACGAAAACCACGAAAATCACGAAAGAAGAGTAAGTTCTCAATAAGTCCGTGCTGGGTCTTCATATGCTATGTTGTCATTTCGACCGAAGGGAGAAATCTGAAAGCACTGGATAGAGTGAATAAATTCAAGATTTCTCCCTTCGGTCGAAATGACAAATAATTTTGCAAGGTGTTATTGAGATATTACAAAGAAAAAAAGCGATTTGTTCGTGTTTTTCGTGATTTTCGTAGTAAATGAATTATTTTTTTTAATGTTATCGGGATGTCGGAAATGACAACACATCCACTCCGAATTGCTGCAGCATGTCGATCAGGCGGATCAGCGGCAGGCCGACGAGCGCGTTCGGGTCTTCGCCCTCGAGACGTGCAAACAGGGCAATGCCAAGGGATTCGGATTTGAAGGATCCTGCACAGTTGTAGGGTTGTTCGCGCTGCAGATAGTTGTCGATCTGCCCCTCTGTCAGCTTCCTCAGGTGTGCGCGGAAAGGTTCGCACAAGGTTTTGCTGTTACCGCTGGCGGTGTCATAGAGAGTCAGGCCGGTCATGAATGTGACGGTTTTTCCTGATGTCAATTTGAGCTGCTGCATCGCCTTTTGATACGAGCCCGGTTTTCCAAGGACCTGGTTGTCAACACAGACGACCTGGTCGGAGCCGATGATCAGCGCCTGTGGATAATCAGCCGCCACCGCCTCGGTTTTTTCAAGCGAAAGCCGTTTTACCAGTGATTCAGGCTCTTCATCAGGCAGCGGGGATTCATCGATATCTGGCGCCGCTGTTTCAAAGGGAAGGCCCAGTTTGTTCAGCAGTTCACGGCGGAACGGCGAGGTGGAGGCCAGCACCAGGGTTGGTTTTTCTATTGGCATGGAAAATTTCGCCACTGTTCATGTTTGTTGGGCGCGCAGTTTA
>JAQYVP010000083.1 GCA_030145485.1 Chromatiales bacterium | reverse complement strand
CAGGTGAAAGCCCGGGCAGTGGCTCTGAGCATGACCTATCCGGCTGATGACCCGCAGATTGCCGTTGAATTGCGTTTCCTCAAAGAACAGATTCCAGAAGATGTCGTTCTCTTTGTGGGTGGGCAGGCAGCGGCCTCTTACCTCCCGCTTCTCGAGCAAATCGGTGCAGTTTACATCACCAAATTTAACGACATCATCGAACCTCTTGGAGAATATCGGGACAGGAAAATAGGTTGAATGGTATTTCCCATCTCACAATCGGCAGAGACCACTACCAGCCGTGTTACTCTAATTTCTGCGTAAGCACGTTGCGCCCGTGAACTGCTTCACTGAAGAGCCTCGTGGTTGCTGCTATCCCACAAAAAATTTCGGTTTGAATATTCCCGAGTAAAACACTAGGTTATTACCCTGTATCTAGCTACGGTAACTAAAAGGAGGCGATCGCATGGGGACTTCATTCCATGACAATCAGCTGATAGAACGGTTTCTGATGGTATCTGCTGAATACCTCGGCACAAAGTACGTACCCCCCTCGAAGAGCGGTTTGCAGCCATTCAGTTCCGAGTCCGCATCAATTTCTATAAATCGTCTCGGTAGAAATCGTTCGACGAGACAAGGCCAAAGGAGTCAACAACATGCCTAAGCTTGGTTGCAAATTAAAGGAGACCCGTCCGTACGCGCTTTCCTTTTCCAGGCAAGCCGTCAAGTCAGCCTGTTTGATGAAAAAATTGATTTTTCAGGACATTTTGCTCATTACATAAACTATATTAGATGCTGAATTGATGCTGGCTATATCCAGCGAGGAGAAATAATGAAGATGCTTCGAAAGTTATCCACTATGTTTTTAGTTCTGGTCACACTCGCTGGAGGGAGTGCAGTAATGGCAGCCGAAGAAGCCGAGTACAGGGTCCTTGAAAAAACCGGGGATTTCGAGATCCGGGAATATGCTCCCCACATCGTTGCAGAAACCAGTGTGGATGGACGTTTTGATAAAGCGGGCAGCAAGGCTTTCAGACGATTGTTTGCCTATATCTCCGGAGACAACCAGTCCCGTGAGAAGGTTGCAATGACAGCACCTGTTTCCCAGAGGGCTGGTGGCGAAAAAATCGCCATGACTGCGCCCGTCGGACAGCGGTCTGTCGGTGATTCCTGGGCAGTCAGTTTTATGATGCCATCATCCTACACCATGGAAACTCTTCCCCGGCCTGCTGACCCCAATGTCGTTTTGCGCCTGGTGCCGAGCCACCGGGTTGCCGCGGTTCGCTATTCGGGAACCTGGAGCGAGGAATCCTACAAAAAACACCTGGAGAAGCTCAACCAATGGATCGGGGAGCGGCAGCTAAAACCGGTTTCAAGCCCGGTCTGGGCAAAGTATGACGCGCCGTTCAAGCCCTGGTTCATGCGGCGCAATGAAATTCTCATCGAGATAGATTAAAAGGTGGATCAACGACCATAATCAAGCCACGGAAAAGGTGGCGATCTTCGGGTATAATTTCATCAGCCAGAAGTAGAGTGCCATGAAAACCTTTGAGTCGATAGATCACGCGGATTCGGAAGTCAGACCAGCATGCAAAACCAGACAAATCATGAAAGCCCGATACTGATCGGCATCAGCTCCTGCCTGCTTGGTGAGCAGGTCCGTTTTGACACCGGGCACAAGCACAACAGCTACATCACCCGCACCCTTGGTGAGTACTTCACCTTCAGGTCCTTCTGTCCGGAAATGGCCATCGGCCTTGGCACTCCGCGCGAGACCCTGCGACTGGTAGCCCGGGATGACGGCATACACTGCATCGGCAACAGAACTGAATCGCTGGATGTCACCCGAAAGATGATCGACAACGCTCAGGAGCAGCGCTCCTGGCATGGGGATTTGTGCGGATATATCCTCAAGAAAGACTCCCCGAGTTGCGGCATGGAGCGTGTCAGGGTTTACAAGGGAAGCATGCCTGAGAAAGTCGGCACAGGACTTTATGCCCGGGTACTCATGGACAACTTTCCGCATCTTCCGGTGGAGGAGGAGGGCCGCCTGGGCGACCCTGTCCTGCGGGAGAACTTCATTAAACGCGTCTTCGTCTACCGTCACTGGCGGGACCTCGTCAGTGAAGGAATCACGATGCACAAGTTGATGGACTTCCACGCCCGGTACAAATACGCGATGCTCAGCCACGACCAGAACCGGACGCGAAGTCTGGGCAACCGCCTTGCAGAAGCATCGAGGGAGCCTCTGGAAGAGACGGCTTCAAGGTACTTTGCCGATATGATGGAAATTCTCAAGATCAGGGCAACACGCAATAATCATGTCAACGTACTCCAGCACCTGCAGGGTTTTCTGAAGAATGACATAGACAGCGCCGACAAGCAGGAGTTGGGTGAGACCATAGAAAAATACCGGATGCAACTGCTGCCGCTGATCGTTCCTGTTACTCTGCTTCGGCATCATTTCAGACGGCATCCGAAAGAGTTTGTCAGCAAGTCAAAATATCTTGATCCGCATCCTGCCGAGCTGATGTTACTCAATACCCTGTGAATTTGGCTGGCTTGCTCAATCTGGGGTTAAGCATCAGATCAGGGTGCTATCGAGAGTCTGAGGAACCGCGTCTCATTTCGAAACGGCGCATTGGCATCGCGTCGATCCTGGAGAAGATCTCCCCGATATCGAATTCGGATGAGGAGTATTTGACGCCGCCATCCTTGCCGATGAGCACGACGTTCACATCGGGGTTCTGAAAATAGCTCGATCCGATCTGATTGGAAAAACGCTCTGAAATTGCACCCCGGTAATTCGAGGTGACTTTGTCATCCTCCAGAAGAAACCAGAGTATGTGCCGATCTGCAACCTCTTCCGTGGCTCTCATCAAACGTTTCATGACAGCCGTGGAATCCAGCTTGTCCGACTTGAGGAGAATGATTCGCTTTGTCCATTCGAATCCATCGATATTTTCGATTGCATGGCTCTCAGCCTGAACCTGGTGAGACAGGAGTATTGAGATAAAGGCAATCGTCCAGGCTGTCGTATAGCGGAATCTAGTCATCGATCCCCTTCCAGTAGCGTAGCACGTAGTCGCGCGCATGGTCTTCGATCTCGAGCTGCCTGAATCCCATGGCCTCG
Organism: Chromatiales bacterium; assembly: GCA_030145485.1. Lineage (GTDB taxonomy): Bacteria > Pseudomonadota > Gammaproteobacteria > Chromatiales > Chromatiaceae > Sva-25. The sequence continues at coordinate 3,832 of JAQYVP010000083.1, read as the reverse complement.
AAAAAACCAAGGGCATCTTTCTGCGCCTTGACCAGCAGACCATCGACGCCTCTCTCTCCAATCGTCCCGACATGGCGTTGACCAGTAGGCGTCCGATACCTAGTTGCCTCGAGGTGGGGGCGACGTAAAGTCCGTGCAAGAACAGGGCGACTTTGTCGTCAGGGCCGGATCTGAGCGGTGTGTTTTCAAGCGCAGCAACACCGACGATCTCGCCTTTCTTGTCGGTTGCGACGCTGATATCGAAGAAATCCAGGTCTGTCTCATGATAGTACAGGCCTGGTAGGGAGAGCCGCTTGACTCTCTCGGGGAGATCCCAGGTCAGGACCGCAGATTCGATCACCCTGTTGATGACGTCGAGTTCCCCGGACATCGCTGCACGGATGGAAGGGGGCTGTGTTGTCATGCAGTCATTCATATCTCATCATCTCAGGTGAGCACCGAGGGGTAGGAATTTGCTTTCAGGAAGCAGCGCCTTGCGCCATCTGCATGCCCATCAATCTGGCATTTCCTTGTTTGACAACACCGCATTGAAGCGTCATGGCCATTTCTCCCTCATATTTTCAGAAATCCGAGAAATCTGCATCTGAGGTGTCAAGAATCGCACAGGATGTAGGCAGGATCAAGTCTCATCAGGATTTTCAGGCAATGAAGGGTACTGCCTGGAGAGGTGGGAGATCACTCAAGCAATGTCAGGAACCGGGTGGTAGGCCAATGGGATCTGGCTGTTTTCCGGCCAGTCGACATCTGCTGGTGGGGCACGCAACGGTACAACTTATCTTTCAAAGCCAGGACTTCAATGTCTCCTAAGAGTACAAAGCCGCCTGTCACGGTTATTCCTACAGATCCCCGATTCTGTACATACTGGGCGCGTTCACGTGGAAAAGGGTTGTGGCGCTACGAGATAGCCGGGCTTGAACAACCGGAAGACTGGGCGGAACGCCCCCGCTGTTGTGCAGCAGGGATGAAGGTGCAAACTGGATCGAGTACTTTGACACCGCGCAGACTCACTATCGTGCAGCCCGCTTCAGCGGTGAAAAATTGGAAAGCTATCTCTTCATTGGCCCGGACAGCAGCCTGCCGCCGCGTGAACGGCTGATCTCGCTGTTCCAGAAAGATCAGCTCAGTCAGCAGGAGCGCACCAGCATTCTGACAGGCTGGCCCCCGGTCGAGCAGGAGGACACAGGCAAAATCATCTGCTCCTGCTTTAATGTCGGTGAAAAAACCCTTCTTGCAGCCATCACCGGAAAAGGCCTCTCCACCACCGATGAGATAGGCAAGCAGTTGCAGGCCGGAACCAACTGCGGCTCCTGTGTTCCCGAACTGCAGGAGATAATTGACAATATTCCGTAAAATCAATAAAGTAGACATGATTGCGCCAGGATCCCGCACCAAAACGCCAATTCCGTATACCTCCATGCTCATATTCAGCGCATTGCATTGATTATCATACCCTTGCATCTCACTTCATACGCGTTACGTCAAACAACCTGATATCAGCAGCATTGCACAAGCCTCTGTATTCATTGTGCTTTATTGTATGGAATCAGATTCTGGCATGAATGATGCATTGAAATTCAGGTATGAGTCAATCTTGTTTCCTGGGAGAAGAGCCATGCCATCATCCGCCGCGTCAATGATTGTATCCAATAGCCAACAGGCAGCCACTGATGTAACAGAGCCTCCAATCGTGATTATCGGCAATGGAGTGACAGGAATGCATGCTGCGCGTGAATTACTACGCCGCAAGCCTACCCAGCCGTTAGTCATCTTCGGCGAAGAACCCTGCCAGCCCTACAACCGACTGAAGCTCTCCTCCTTGCTTGCAGGCAAGATGCATCTTGCCGGTGTGACGACGGAACTCGCAGTGAATGAATCCTCAAACGTTGAACAACGCTACGGCTACGCGGTCACCAGGATCGACCCTGCCTGGAGAATGGTGACAGACAGCAGCGGCAAGGTTCTACTTTACCGGAAGCTGATCTTGGCGCTGGGCTCACTTCCACATCATCAAAAGATACCTGGAAATACCCTTAATGGCGTATTCAACTTCCATACACTAAGTGATGCTGAAAAACTGATCGCACGCCGCATGCGCAGCCGTCGCACACTGGTCATCGGCGGAGGCCTGGTGGGTCTTGAAGCAGCGTGCGGAATGCTGCAGGCGCATACCGAAGTGGCCATTATCGACCATGCCGACCGTCTACTAAACCGCCAGCTTGACGTCGATGGCAGCAAGCGGCTACTCGATTATATCGAGTCTCTCGGCATCGGTGTCCTGCTGAACAGCGCAGTCAAAATAATCACAGGTGATGATAGGGTCACAGGAGTCGAACTGTATAATGGTCATACGATTGCGTGTGATACTGTTATCATCGCTACCGGCACTTTACCCAATGCAGGATTAGCCAAGGAGTCAGGCATCAAGACGGAAAAAGGCATTAAGGTCAATGATGTGATGCAGACATCCGTTCCTGATATTTATGCCATTGGTGAGTGCGTCGAGCATCATGACCGGGTTCAAGGGCTGGTTGAACCAGGCCTGGAGCAGGCTGAGATTGCAGTCGATCATCTCTGTGGTGGATCGAGCAGATATGAGGGATTCGTCGAGTCGACCACTCTCAAGGCGCTGGGAGTGAATGTATTCAGCGTGGGACCAATGGCGGAACCAGCGTCCTCCCCACTGGTGAAAAATCATACCTACTCCAGTGCTTCGGTTTATCGCAGCATACGGATGCGCCGCTACCGGCTGCTTGGGGCAGTCGCTATCGGTGACTGGCCGGAACAGCGCAGGCTGCGTGAGTGGATATCAAAAGAACGCTGGATTATGCCATGGCAGCTGTGGCGGTTTCGTGCGAGCGGCAAGCTCTGATGGAAAAGTGCGGGAATATTGCGGTGTCAGTTTTCGCTCGTCCACAGGTGTGCGTCAACAGTCCCGTCTTCATCACTCCTCTGTAAAAGTGTAACCCTTGGGCACCACCACAATCCCCTTCTCCGAAATCGTGAAGCGCTCCGCATCCAGTTTCGGCTCAAAGCCGATACGCTCACCCGGAGGGATCTTCACATCCTTGTCAATGATGCAGCGGTCCAGATCTGCGCCATCCCCGACCTGCACACCATTTTGAACAGGATCGAGTCATGAATAATCGCCTCATCACCAATGGTGACATGCGGAAAAAGGATCGAATGCTGCACATTGCCGCCAGCGATCACTACTCCGCCGGATACCATGGAGTTGATAAAAATCCCTTCGCTGTTTGATAAACCGGGAACTATCCGTGCAGGAGGATACTGGGCTGTATAGGTGCAGACTGGCCATTCCGGCTGATATAAATCGAGAGAAGGCACCGGATTCAACAAGTCCATGTTGGCTTCATAAAAGCTGTCAAGCGTACCCACGTCGCGCCAGTAGCGGTCAGGACTGACACGTCCCTCCTCACCACCAAAACGGTAGGCATAAACACCTGCCTGTTCTATCAACCGTGGAATGATGTCATAGCCAAAATCGTGGTTTGTGTCCTCACGTTGAAGATCATCCAGCAAAACATCCTGTAAAAGATCCATGGAAAAGACGTAGATACCCATTGACGCCAGGGAGAGATCGCCTGTGCCGGACAGCGGTTGCGGATCCTCAGGTTTCTCCTCAAAGCGGGTAATCCGGTCTGTTTCATCGACCGACATCACGCCAAACTGTTTCCTGATTACCCTCGAGCCTCAGCCATACTTAACAGTCGCTGCGGCATGGGTGGAGTTCGCACAGCAATATATCCAAGGCGGGGAATCATCTCCTCAAGCTTATACCGACGATTGAAGCGGTAACAAAACTCCGCCAGAT
>JAQYVP010000025.1 GCA_030145485.1 Chromatiales bacterium | reverse complement strand
CGGTCCCATCTCGCTTATGGCGCTGCTTGCAACGCTGATCCTGCTGTTTGGCTTTCAGGGGCAGCAAATTCTGTCGCAGCCGCTCATTATTGCACTGCTTGCTGTTCCAATTCTCATCCAGGTCTATTTCAACTCAGGAGTAGCTTATCTGCTCAACCGAAAGTTCGGAGTCGCACACTGTGTAGCCGGGCCTTCGGCCTTGATTGGAGCCAGTAATTTTTTTGAGCTGGCCGTGGCTACTGCCATCGTGCTGTTTGGTTTTGAGTCCGGCGCAGCACTAGCCACCGTGGTGGGTGTGCTGATCGAGGTACCGGTGATGCTATCAGTTGTAAAAATCGTCAACAACACCAAGGGTTGGTACGAATCCGCCCTTATTCCACAGGAGGAGAAAAATGAAAAATAGATCCATGCAATGGCTTCTTGGCCTGATATTTCTTATGCCCTGCCTGAGCTGGGCCGAACCGGCTTATCTGGTCGATTCAGACTGGCTCGCTGAACACATCGAGGATGAGAACCTGGTCATACTGGAGGTACGCTACCACCCACATCGCTATTTCACGGTCGGCCATATTCCTGGCGCGATTCAAGTGCAGCGTTTTAAGGACCTTGGTGATAACGATGCCAATCCATTGATGCATTTTCCCTCTCTGAGTGCATTCCAGGAAAGTCTGCGCAAATGGGGCATCAACGATGATTCAACACTGGTTCTGTATGACGACTCCAATACAGCATTGACCTCCCGTCTCTACTATCTGCTTGAACTCTATGGCTTCAATATGCAGCAGGTGAAGATTCTTAATGGCAGCACCCTTGAGTGGAGTGCTTTTGAAGAGATGAGCACTGAGGCAACCCCCCCGAAGGAACCTGGGAATGTCACACTCAAGCCAGCCAATCCAGCCATGTTCATCGAGTGGACAGATGTTTATGACGACGTGGTTTCAAGGCGTGACCCCAACGTTGTGCTGCTTGATGCGCGTCCTCACGATATGTACACCGGCAAGGAGATTAAACATTCGATACAGGGTGGCCATATCCCTGGAGCTGTCAATGTGGTTAGTCTGGACGGCACCAGCGCCCAGAAGTGGCGCTCCGATGAGGAACTGGCCAAGATGTATGAGGATGTGCCGGAGGGGAAGACAATCTATGTCTACTGCCACGACGGGTTCCGCATGAGCCTGGCCTACCTGCAGCTTAAGCACCTAGGTTACGAGGACGTGCGGCTCTATAACGGCGGCTGGTCGCACTGGGGCAACCGCCTCTCTCTACCTGTTGTTGAAGGTGCAGAACCTTATAGTGGCGACTATGCGTTATGACAATACACCCCCAGGAGGTTTGAAATGAAGAACATCAAGGTATTGGGCTCCGGCTGCAGGAACTGCGAGACCACGGCTAATCTGATCAGGATCGCAGCGGAACAAGCTTGTATGGAGATCGAACTCGAAAAAATCACAGATATGGCTGAGATCATGAGCTTTGGCGTGATGTCTACGCCTGGCGTCGTCGTCGATGGAATAGTTGTACATGCCGGTGGATTACCAGCGCCTGATCTGGTCCGCCAATGGGTCAGTAAATAAACAATTACCTGGAGAAAATGAAATGACGGTATGTATTGGCATTAATGGGTTTGGCCGCATGGGTCGTCTTGGATTGCGTGCAGGCTGGAGCATGTCTGAACTTGAGATTGTCCGCATCAATGAGATCGCCACGGATGCCAATGGGTCTGCACATTTACTCAAATTTGATTCGGTGCATGGTACCTGGAATTCAGAAACCGCCGAAGAAAATGGAAACCTGATCGTCGATGGCAGACCGTTGTCCTATTCATCGAATAGCGCCATCGACGATACCGACTGGTCGGAGTGCGACATCGTCATCGAAGCCACAGGAAAGCACCATAAAAAGCCTGACAGTCTGAATGCCTATTTTGACCAGGGTGTGAAAAAAGTGATCGTGGCCGCACCGACAGAAGGAGCACTGAATATCGTTTACGGCATCAATGATGATCAGTATGATCCCGCGATACATCATCTGCTGACTGCGGCCTCCTGTACGACCAACTGTCTGGCACCAGTGGTCAAAGTGATGCATGAGAAGATCGGCATCCTGCACGGCTGCATGACCACCATCCACGATATTACCAACACCCAGACCATCGTCGACAGGGGCCACAAAGATCTTCGCCGCGCCCGCGCCTGCGGTCAGTCGCTGATTCCGACGTCGACGGGATCGGCAAAGGCAATTACAAAGATTTTTCCTGAACTGACAGGCAAGCTGAACGGACATGCGGTACGTATTCCCCTGCTCAATGCCTCATTGACAGATTTCGTTTTCGAAGCTGCACGGCCGGTGACGGCGGAAGAGGTTAACGGCTACTTCAAAGAGGCTTCCCAGGGTGAGCTAGAGGGTATTTTGGGTTACGAAGAGCGCCCACTGGTCTCTGTCGATTACCTGAATGACCCGCGTTCTTCCATCGTCGACGCGCTCTCCACCATGGTGATCGATGACACCCAGGTAAAGATCTATGCCTGGTACGATAACGAGTGGGGTTATGTGAACCGCATGATGGAGATCGCGAGCATGGTGGCAGTGACTCTCTAGACGGTCATGGATAAGAGTCTGCGAAACTACCTGGTCGTCACCGGCGGCTACTGGGCCTTTACTATCACCGACGGCGCTATCCGTATGCTGGTGGTGCTCTATTTCCACATGTTGGGTTACTCTCCCTTCGAGGTGGCGATGCTGTTTCTCTTCTACGAGTTTTTCGGTATTGTCACCAACCTGGTCGGCGGATGGCTGGGGGCGAGGATCGGCCTGAATCTGACCATGCACATCGGCATGGGGATGCAGGTGATCGCTCTGCTTTTGCTCACTGCGCCCGATGCATGGCTCTCCGTTCCCTACGTGATGGCCGCCCAGGCACTTTCAGGCATTGCCAAAGATCTGAACAAGATGTCGGCCAAAGCCTCTGTAAAGACCATGATGGGTGATGAGGGAGAATCACAGCTATTCAAGTGGGTTGCTATCCTGACCGGTTCAAAAAATGCGTTGAAAGGCGCTGGTTTTTTTGTCGGAGCAGCTCTGCTGGACCGGGTTGGCTTTCGAGGTGCCATGGCAACACTGGCTGGATTGCTACTCGTTGTGTTGTTAATAACCACATTTTTGTTGCCCTCTGGCGTGGGCAAGATGAAAACCAAGCCCAAGTTCACCCAGGTATTCTCCAAAGTCCCGGCTATTAACTGGTTATCAGCAGCACGTTTCTTCCTATTCGGCTCGCGTGATGTTTGGTTTGTCGTTGGGTTGCCGGTATTCCTTTTTGAAGTGCTCGGTTGGTCATCTACCTATGTAGGGGCTTTTCTGGCGGTGTGGGTCATTGGTTATGGTGTTATTCAGGCGAGCGCCCCTAAACTGGTGCGCCACAGTCATCACGGGCATGGGCCGGGTGGCCGCACCGCTCGGCTATGGGCCTTCCTTCTTGCACTTTTCCCTGCCGGAATCGCTATTGCCCTACAGCAAGGCTGGCCTGCCGATACAGTGCTGATCATCGGATTGATTCTGTTTGGCATAGTTTTTGCCGTAAATTCGGCTGTTCACTCCTATTTGATTCTTGCCTACTCCGAGCACGACAAAGTTGCCATGAGTGTGGGCTTTTACTACATGGCGAACGCAGGGGGGCGTCTTGTGGGGACAGTCCTCTCTGGTTGGGCTTATCAGACACAAGGGCTGGCGGGGTGTCTTTGGTGGTCCACAGCCTTCATATTGGCGGCGGCATTACTATCCTTTGGACTTCCGGAAATTAATCAAGAATCGAAGATCAGCGAGGTAAGGAGTGTTTGAGTCGTTAGCTGATCTGCTCGTCTATCGTGGTATAGGACTCGATCCTGGCAGTCATACTGGGGCAGCCCTTCATTTCTTTGTCATGGATGTGGTGAAGATCTTTGTCATGTTGGTTCTGATTATCTATGTCATGGGGTTATTTCGGGCACTCCTCTCCCCGGAACGTGTTCGTGAATATATCCGCAACCGTCCGGATTGGCAGGCACGGGGCATGGCAGTTACGCTTGGCGCAATTACTCCATTCTGTTCCTGCT
>JAQYVP010000232.1 GCA_030145485.1 Chromatiales bacterium | reverse complement strand
TTTTAAGAGGCGGAGCTAGAGGAAGTGGTCAGGCAGCCGCAGACGTCACTCATACTGAGTGGGACTAGTCAGGTCAGGGTTCACCTGCTCTATGATCAGATTTCAAGGATCAACGGTGAGATCTGAACCTCTCCGGCAAGTTGCGATTGGCGCCTGTTGCGCGGGTTGCTACCAAGTCGCCGATAGTGAATAGCGATTCAGTTGAACATCCGCTGCAAGTGCAGGATGACGTGGATAACTTGTTTTTGCAGTGATTCTCACAAAATCTTGTGAAATTCGCCGCGCTGTAACGCCCGCCACGGCGTTTCGCAGCGTTACCCCTATGCCTTGCCCTACCCCTTTTTCTCGTTTTCCTCTCAAAGTTATGGCTTGAAGCGCAGTAAGTCGTTAAAAAAAAATAACAAACTCCTTGTTATATAACAATAACTGAGTTATAGTTATCTCAGATAACAGATGTCCTGTTATCTCTGATATGAGGTTTTCCTGATGAGCAGCACACAAGCCGAAACACAAGCCCGTTACCGCAAGCGCAAAGCCGCTGCTGAATTCTCCCAGCAGTACAAGAATATTCTTGGTCACTACCCGACTGTCGATGACTTCATTGAAGCGAAGCTTGTCGATGAAACGCCTGAATATTCAAAGGGCGCTACTTCACTGGATGGTGCCTTTTCGCGTGAATTCTACGGTGCGCTGGAAGAATACGACAACGAGTGGCTGAGCGAATATCTCGATGCGGATGAACTCAACGAAGAAGACGACGAACGCCTCTACAGCGTGGCAAATATGCTTGAAGCCTGGGCAGTCGCCCAGCAGGAGTTTAATTCCCAAGAAGAAGCGGAAGCAGAATGATAACCATCCGAGACTTGCCCCACCACGGCCTACCCTGATTTCCTCGTTTTTTATAAATAAATGTGCATCCACTGCACATAAACGACTCTATCCAGTTGATTTAGAATAACAAATGACTCCCTCAGTCATGGATTCTCCCTGCGACAGTAAAAAGTTCGTCACTTTGCAGCAACACTGCAAAAACTGTTAACTGTATATTAAATGATGATTGTCCGGTGATTGCAAGATACTAACAAACTGCAAAATCAATTATCAATATTTTTTCTTGTTCAACACACTTCTGCGTGGGAATACACAATCCAAACCACGAACCACACGAAAAACACAAACACTCGTTTTGTCAATTTTCGTGCTTTTCGTGATTTTCGTGGTAAAAGAGGCTTGGTTCTCTCGGCCCCACGTCTCTTCGTGGGGATGCGAGAAACCTCATTGCTGGTGTAGAATCATCATCCATGACGCAGGCGAAATCCTTTCGCAACTACCTGGTGATCACCGCCGGGTACTGGGCCTTTACCATCACCGACGGCGCTATTCGTATGCTGGTGGTGCTCTATTTCCACCAGCTGGGATATACGCCGCTGGCGATTGCTTCACTGTTTCTCTTTTATGAATTCTTTGGAATCATCACCAACCTGGTAGGCGGCTGGCTGGGGGCGCGCATCGGCCTGAATGCCACCATGCATATCGGTATGGGGCTTCAAGTCCTCGCACTCGGGATGCTGGCAGTCGATCCATCCTGGTTGTCGATTCCCTATGTCATGGCGGCACAGGCGCTCTCAGGAATTGCCAAGGACCTCAACAAGATGAACGCCAAGGCAAGCGTCAAACTGATGCTGCCGAAGGATGCACACAACACCCTCTTCAAGTGGGTCACTGTGCTGACCGGATCCAAGAACACCCTCAAGGGCGGTGGATTCTTCATAGGCGCATTACTGCTCTCGGTTGCCGGTTTCAGAGGCGCGCTCATCATCATGGCCAGCTTGCTGCTCGTGGTACTGGTTATCACCTGGATCTTATTGCCTAGTGAAATCGGAAAAACCGCCGCCAGGCCGAAATTCAGCACCATTCTTTCCAAATCCCCGGCTGTCAACTGGCTCTCCGGCGCGCGTTTTTTTCTGTTTGGCGCCCGCGATATCTGGTTTGTCGTCGCCCTGCCCGTGTTTCTCTCCACACTGGGGTGGAGTTCAACCAGCATTGGCGGCTTCATCGCCCTGTGGATTATTGGTTATGGCCTGGTGCAGGCATCATCACCTAAATTGTTGAAACACAGTCGACGCGATGGCACAGCTGCTCGCCAGCTTGCCTTCATCCTCAGTGCAGTGCCTGCCGCCATGGCTGTCAGCATGCACTACTTCGATGCGCAGCTGGTGGTAATTTCCGGACTGGCTGTGTTCGGCATTCTGTTCGCCCTCAACTCTGCATTGCACTCCTATCTGATCGTTGCCTGGTCGGAGCGCGACCATGTATCGATGAATGTCGGCTTTTACTACATGGCCAATGCCGGCGGCAGACTGACCGGAACCCTGCTCTCCGGATGGGTCTATCAAGTATCGGGGATGACAGGCTGCCTGTGGTGGTCCTGCGCCTTCCTGCTGGTGACCGGGTTGATCTCGTTTGGGCTGCCCTCGCAGCAGCAGACGGCCTAAGCGCATGATTCATGTATGATCGCAGGATGCCGGTGAGGAACGAACCGCATCGATCGCGGTAAAAACCAGGTTACCAGTCGGGCTCCAGCACATGCAGGTGTGAGCGCAGCTGCTCGATTTGATCCATCAAATCCAGCACTACGGCGGCGCCGGCCAGGTTCACCCCCAGGTCGCGCTGCAAGCGTATCACCGAACGCACCCGATACAGACAGATACCGGGGAATCGCCACTCGGACACTTCTCTGCCGCGTGGTTCGATAATCCCTTCATCGACGAGATCGATAATCCAGTCGGCGTGGATGGTGCAGGCCCGGCTCAACTCTGCCAGTGACAGCATCACATCTTCATCAAGAATCTGACCCTTTAATATTTCATTATTGGCACTCATTTTTATACCCCCAGTCCGGCGCGTGGATTAAATGGGAACTCCTGCTGCATTTTCTCATAGAGCGCCTTTGCCTCGTCACTGTCAGCCGGAGGCAGCGCAATTTTCAGCACCACATAGATGTCTCCGGGCTCTTTTGCGGGAATCCCACGCCCCTTGAGACGCATCTTGCGGCCTGATGCAGATCCGGCCGGGATCTTCAGATCGATGACTCCCGATGGAGTTGGCGTCTTCACCGTAGCGCCAAGCGCTGCCTCCCAGGGAGCCACCGGCAAATCCAGGTAGAGATCACGTTGTTCGACACGGTAGAGTGGATGCTCCTTGAACTCCATTTCCAGATAGAGATCACCTGCAGGTCCGTCACCCATTCCGGGTGATCCCTGGCCGTTAAGCCTGATCTTCTGTCCCGCCCTGATACCTTTTGGAATTTTGACATTCAGGGCTCGATTCCTTGTTGTTACATGCCCCCGGGCATCGAGTTCCGGCGCCTGCAGGGTGATGGTTCGAGTTGCGCCCTTATAGGCGTCTTCCAGATCGATCAATACCCTGGCGTGATGATCCTCGCCACGCATGCGGTAACTGCGCTGACCTGCTTGCGCTTGTCTTGCCTCCTGGCCAAACAGCGACTCAAAAAAATCGCTGTAGGCTGCAGAGTCACCCTCGGTAAAACCGCCGCCGCTGAATTCAAATCCGGCATCCCAGTTAGGCGGCGGCGTAAATCCCTCGCCTGCGGCGCCAGCCACACCGGCCTTGCTAAGTTGATCATAAGCGACACGCTTCTCCGGATCCTTGAGTACCTCGTAAGCCTCACCAACCTGTTTGAACATCTGTTCGGCATCTGCTTCCTTGCTTACGTCAGGATGATACTTACGCGCCAGCTTGCGATAGGCGCGCTTGATCTCATCCTGGGTGGTATCTCTCTCGACACCCATGATTTCATAATAATCTTTGTATTCCATGCATCACTCCAGCAGTGGTTTATGCATTCATCCGAGGAAAGTATACAAGCCATTCAAGCTCATCAAAAGTGCTCCACGAAAAGTATTAGTATTTCATCGGCCAATAATTTGTCAAAACGACCGTGTATTGCTGATACTGTGCAGAATTCAATCAGGGTTTTTTAGCAACTCGCAAATCAGCAGCAATTCTAAATGTAGTGAGATACTCACCACGAAGGACACGAAGAGCACGAAGGCAGTGTTTCTCAATAACTCCGTGCAGAAAAGCAGGGTTGGGACTTGCTTTTCTGCACGGGATTATTGAGAAGTTACCGAAGGAATTTTTAATCAGTTGATTCTTCGTGATCTTCGTGTGCTTGGTGGTAAAAGTCTTTTATATGATATCGATACTTTATTGGTACATTGAGAATTGCTGCCCAATCAGCGTCGCTTGAGAATTTGTGCCGGTATTACGATAGAATGGCTTACCGATGCATAACCTTTATTTCCATACATGATAGATAACGATTTTCAGATCAGTGCCGAGGCTATCCGTAAACGCATCAAGGTGCCTGAACACCCGCTGTGGCCGGAGCTGACTGCCGATGAGAAGAAGGCGCTGAAGGAGCGTATCAAAAAGCTGCTGGATGAGCAGAATGCGGTCGTCGTGGCGCACTACTATACCGACGGCGACTTGCAGGAGTTGACCGAGGAGACAGGCGGATGCGTGGCTGATTCACTGGAGATGGCCAATTTCGGAACCACGGCGGATGCCGATACGCTGATTGTTTGCGGCGTGCGCTTCATGGGCGAGACCTCGAAAATATTGAACCCGGAGAAGCGTGTATTGATGCCGGATCTCGATGCCAGCTGTTCGCTGGATGACGGCTGTCCGATCGATCTCTTTTCCAAATTCTGCGACGCGCACCCTGACCATACCGTGGTCGTCTATGCCAACACTTCTGCGGCCGTCAAGGCGCGCGCCGACTGGATGGTCACCTCCGGGATTGCCTTGCCGATCGTCGAGCATCTGAAAGCCAGGGGTGAAAAAGTGTTGTGGGCGCCGGATCTGCATCTGGGTCACTATATCGAGAAGGTCACCGGCGTCGATATGCTGCTGTGGCCGGGCTCCTGCGTGGTGCATGAGGAGTTCAAATCGGTGGCTCTCGAGCGTCTACGCCGCCTGCATCCCGATGCCGTGGTACTGGTGCATCCCGAGTCACCAGATGCTATCGTCGAGCAGGCTGATGTTGTCGGCTCCACCACCAGGCTGATTCAGGCCGTTGCCGAAATGCAGGAGAAGAAGTTTATTGTAGCAACCGATGACGGTATTTTCTGGAAGATGAAGCAGCTTGCGCCCGCCAAGCAGCTGATCTCAGCGCCCACGACCGGCGAAGGTGCAAGCTGTGAATCCTGCGCTCACTGTCCGTGGATGGGAATGAATTCGCTGCAGAATCTGGAGGAGCTGTTGTTGAAAGGAAATAATGAAATTGTTATCGATGCGGATATCCGTGAAAAGGCGCTGATACCGATTCAGCGCATGCTGGATTTTGCCAACCAGCACAACATCAGCGGCAAGTATCAGCAGCAAAGCTAAAAATCCTTAACCACGGAACACACTGAATACACGGAAAGAAAACAAAGATAATTCCGTGAGTTTCGTGTGTTCCGTGTATTCCGTGGTAAAAAAATCTCTCAATCAAACGGATGGCGTAGAATCAGGGTCTCCTTGCGATCCGGGCCTGTGGAGATGATATCGATCGGGGTCTCACACAGCTCTTCGACCTTGCGCAGGTAATCTTTCGCGGCATGCGGCAACTCATCGTAGGATTGCGTTCCTACAGTGGATTCGCTCCAGCCCGGCATGTCGATGTAGTTGGGTTTGCACTGCGCGAACAGATCTGCGCCGACCGGTGGAACATCGACCTGTTTCCCATTCAGATCGTAGGAGACACAGATCCTGATCTTTTCCATGCCATCGAGCACGTCCAGCTTGGTGATACAGATGCCGGTGACGCTGCACACTTGAAGAGAGCGGCGCAATGCAACGGTATCGAGCCACCCGCAGCGGCGCTGACGCCCGGTGGTGGCGCCAAACTCGTGGCCTTTCTCTCCCAGATATTTACCGTCGTCATCAAATAACTCTGTCGGGAATGGTCCTGATCCGACACGCGTGGTGTAGGCTTTGACGATACCCAGAATATAATCGAGATCTACCGGGCCGACGCCTGTACCGGCGGCGGCGCCTCCTGCCGTGGTGGTTGATGAGGTGACATAGGGATAAGTGCCATGGTCGATATCCAGCAGTGCACCCTGTGCGCCCTCAAACATGATGCTATTTCCATCACGGCGCATCTGGTGCAGGATACCCGGAATATCACCAATCATGGAGATCAGGGTTTCACGCTGCTGCAGTATCTCATCGAGTACAGCCTGATAGTCAACAGTATCGGCCTTGTAGTAGTGCTGTAGCGCAAAGTTGTGATACTCCATCACCTCTGCGAGGCGCTCTTTGAAGTGCGCTTCGTCGACCAGCTCTCCCAGGCGCAGACCGCGTCTGGAGACCTTGTCCTCATACGCCGGGCCAATACCGCGGCCGGTTGTGCCGATCGCCTTGTTGCCGCGCGCGACTTCACGCGCATTATCCAGGGCAATGTGATATGGCAGAATCAACGGGCAGGACTCACTGATCCTGATGCGCTCCTGCGCCGAGACACCCGACTCTTGCAGTTCGCCCAGCTCCTTGAACAGTGCTGCAGGCGACAACACCACGCCGTTGCCTATCAGGCAGAGTACATCTTCACGCAGTACACCGGAGGGAATCAGGTGCAGCACCGTCTGCTTGCCATCGATCACCAGTGTGTGACCGGCATTATGCCCACCCTGGAAACGCACCACAGCCGAAGCTTTATCAGTCAGCAAATCAACAATCTTGCCCTTACCTTCATCACCCCACTGGGTGCCGATGACGACTACATTTTTTCCCATCTTTCTAATCTCGAATGAGTGGTTTTATTGCACCAGATCCTCTAGTGGACCTAGCGCATGTTCTGTGAATTGAATAACACTTTGGTAAGTTCTCAAAAAGCCCGTGTGAATGCCGTCATTGCGAGGGAGCCTAAGCGACTGCGGCAATCTCTAAACCAGATTGCCGCGTCGCCTCCGGCTCCTCGCAATGACGTCAGTATTTACAAAATGTGTTCAATGCACGGGTTTATTGAGATGTTACACACTTTACGCATATTCTATATTTTTTCGACAACCCAGCCTGTGTCGCTATGACGTATCACCGAGGTACACTGCATCTGCTGCGCATCGCCCTGCTGTCCGGGGAGTTCCCAGATAACGCATTTGCCTTCATCTCGCAGCTTCGCCACCAGGGACAACAACGCTGCATCTTCACTCCATGGAGCAAGTATCGCCTCTCTGCGTGGTGGCTGCTGCGCTTCAGCAACACGCACCAGCACTTTCAAATAGGCGCTGAAGCCTGTGGCGGGACGCGCCCTTCCAAAGGCCCTGCCGACATCATTATAACGCCCGCCGCGGGCAATTTCTGTACCGCTTCCGCGGGTGAAAGCGGCAAACACAACACCTGTCTGATAGTGGTAGGCGCGCAGTTCGGCCAGATCATAATGGATCGAGAGATCAGGATTGCGCCGCTGCACCTCGACCGAGACCTGCTGCAGATAGTCGAGTGCGGCATGAACTTCTGCAGAGGCCGCGGCGAGTAATTTTCGGGCGCTGTCGAGTACTCTCTCATCGCCATTCAAGTGCGCCAGCGCATTGAGCATGGAGGCATTGCTGTCGCTGAGATCAAACCCCGTGATGAGTGTTTTGATTTCCGGGATCGCCTTGCGCTGCAGCGCTTCAAACAGCGCCATCTCCTGCCCATGATCAAGCCCTGTGTGTTTGACCAGGGCGCGATAGATGCCGACATGGCCAAGATCGACATGCAACTGCTTGACACCGGCCGTGCTGATGGTCTCAAGCATCAGCAGCAGGATCTCCACATCGCTGGCGATACCGTCATGACCAAACAATTCCGCGCCAACCTGCAGCGGATTGCGGCTGCCGCCAAAATGTTTGGAACGTGTTCGCAGTACGCTCCCCATATAACAGAGACGTGACGGCCAGTCACGGCGCAGCTTGTGGGCATCGATACGCGCTACCTGCGGAGTGATATCGGCACGCACACCCATCATGCGACCGGAAATCTGGTCGGTCAGCTTGAAAGTATGCACATCGAGATCGCTGCCGGTCCCTGTCAGCAGTGAATCGAGATACTCGATGAAGGGAGTCATCACCAGCTCGTAGCCCCACGTCTGATAGAGATCGAGCAGTCTGCGGCGTAGCGCCTCGACCTGCGCCGCCTCGGGAGGCAGCAGCTCTTCGATCCCTTCGGGTAACAGCCAGGTGTTATTTCGGCTCATGGTCAAGACTCATGATCTGATGATATAGAGCAGCAGCAGGCCGGCCAGGATGCTGCCGACAGCAATCTTGCGCAGCATCCGGTCATCCTGCTGCAACATCGACTGAAGCGCAGAGCGATAACCGGAGGGTGAAAGCAGGGGAAGAATCCCCTCGATCACCAGCACCAGCGCCAAAGCCGCAAACAGATCCTGCATAGCTTGCTCTTATTTACCGCCCTGCTGGTTCAGATAGCGCAAGAATGACGAGTCAGGTTTCAACATCATGATGTCTCCACCTTTGTCGAATGCCTTCAGATAGGATTGCAAACTTCGCCAGAAGGCATAGAATTCTGCATCCTGGTTGAATGCCAGCGCATAGGTTTCTGCTGATTTGGCATCACCCTCACCACGCACGATTTCAGCTTCGCGGTAGGCATTGGCGAGGATCTCGATCTTCGCCCGGTCTGCACCGGCATGGATACGTGATGCCGCCTCTTTACCTTCAGCGCGCAACTCCTTGGCGCGCCGCTCCCGCTCTGTACGCATACGACGAAAGACGGCTTCACTGAGTTTTTTTGGAAAATCGATCTTTTTGACGCGCACATCGATGATTTCGATACCCAGATCAGATGACTGCTCACCCACTTTCGCGGAGATCATCGCCATGATGGATTTACGCTGCTCCGAGATGGCATCCTGAATCGGATGCTTTGCAAATTCGTCCCGGGAAGCGGTATTCACACGCGCCGACAATAGCCGCGATGCATTTAGCATATCGCCGTTGGTTGACAAATAGAAACGCTCGGCATCGTTGATCCGCCATTTGACAAAAGAGTCGACAACAACGAATTTTTTCTCTTTGGTCTGATACTCTTTTGCAGGAGCATCCAGCGTCTGTAAACGGCCATCAAAACGAATGATCTCTTCGACGAAAGGGATTCTAAAATGCAACCCGGGTTCGTAACTGGATGTCACAATCTTACCCAGACGCTTCTTAATCGCCAGTTCTCGCTGATCAACCATAAATGCAGTCATCATGATAATGACCACAACAATGACGACGCCAATTCCAATTAAACGTAATTTTCCTGTATTCATCAGCGCGCGCTCCTCTCTCTGCCAACAGAACGTCCCGGTCGGGTCTCACGTTGTACCGGTTCGGTGACGGGGTCTGAAATCTCAAGCGATGGCCTTGACATCTCTTCCGGCGTCCCCGCCTCACTCTTTTTACGTTTCATCAATTGATCAAGCGGCAGGTAACTGACGACATTGTCACCCTCCTGATCCATCACAATTTTGCTGGTATTGGAAAAAACCCGCTCAGTTGTCTCAAGATAGAGACGTTGCCGCGTTACTTCCGGTGCCTTCTGATACTCGCTCAGAAGTGACAAAAATCGTTTAGATTCACCTTCGGAGTCAGCAATTTTCTTGGACTTATAAGCCTGTGCTCCCTGATCGACCCTGGCTGCTTCACCACGCGCCTCAGGAATAATCTGGTTGGCGTAAGCCTGCGCCTGGTTGACAAAGCGTTCCTTATCCTCTTCAGCCTTGTTGACGTCATGGAATGCATCCTGAACTTCGGCCGGCGGTTTGGCATCATCGATATTGACACCAACGATATGGATGCCCGTCTTGTATTTTTCCATCAGTGCAATCAAGCTGGTTTCGACATCCGCAGAGACTCCCTGACGATTCTTGGTAAGCACATTCTCCAGCGGATTTTGCCCGACAATCTCACGCAAAGCGGATTCAATGGAGTTTTTCAAAGTCCCGACAGGATTATTCACCTGAAATAGAAATGTCTTGGCATTGCCAATACGATATTGAACCATCATTTTGACTTCAACGATGGTCTGATCCTCAGTCAGCATCTGGGTATGAAGAGGAGAAGACATTACCTCTTCGATATTGACGATCTCCTTTTTTTCGATCGGAAAAGGAAGATGCCAGCGGAAACCCGGATCGGTCACCTCGGAGAAGGCGCCAAAACGTAACACCACAGCACGCTCCTGCTGCTGCACGATGTAGAAACCTGTTGCAATCCACACGGCAAGGGCAATAACAGCAATAACCGCTATCGCTTTTCCGGAAAACTCACTGTTTCCACCGGAACCACCGCTGCTCTCCTTGTTGTCACCACGACCACCGCCGCCAAAGAGTCCGCCAAACTTCTGTTTCAGGTTCTTCAGTACTTCATCGAGATCAGGTGGGCCATCCTGCTTGTTGCCACCGCCCCAGGGATCACGATTGTTACCACCCGGTTCATTCCAGGCCATAAAAAACTCCTCATTGATAAAAACTGCTACCGCTTTGAATGAACGATTGCCAACTCTTCAGACAACCGTTCAACACTCACTGGTACAGTTTTATGAATAAATCACACAAGATCGGGATTCTAGCCTGAAAGAGGAAGAAATAACACTGTTAAAATCGAGGCTATGGAATTTGTCGGGTTATGCTTCGGTAACATCTCAATAACCCCTGCGCAGACTCGAACAATGCACGGACTTATTGAGAAGTTACATGCTTCGCTCATAAATCACCTAACAGGATGCACTACGCGAAAGCGACAGCGCATCAATACTATGCCAAAACCCGCAGCCTCGGCATCAGCCGTTTTCACCATTGTCCGGAGAGAGTGCATTCAACGCCGGCCAAACCTTCAATAACTGCTGATAACGACGTTCTGGCAGTGAGATGTGCATCTGCCAACCACCATCCTGTGTCACTTCTTCACTTTGTATGCTGCCATCACGATACAGGGCTGCGCGTAATGCTCCCTGGCTTGCATCCAGGGTGAGTTGTCCTGTCACCTGATCCGCCCCCAGCAGCTCTTTGAGCGCCAGTAACAGCAGATCGATCCCCTGCTCCCGCTGCGCAGAGATCCACACCCGCCGTGGTCGCCCCTCATCATCCCTGTCGATTCGCGGCGGCACATTCTCCAATGCATCGATTTTGTTATAGATTTCCAGTTGCGGCACTTTGTCAGCCCCGATTTGCTGCAGGATTTTTTGCACTTCCACAACCTGTTCGGCATGCGCGGGATTCGATGCATCGATCACATGCAGCAACAGTGCCGCATCGATCGACTCCTGCAGTGTCGAACGAAAAGCGGCTACCAGTTCGTGCGGCAGACGTGAGATAAAACCGACCGTGTCTACCAGTATCACGGAAGAATTATCCGGCAGACTCAATTTTCGCAGTGTTGGATCCAGCGTCGCAAACAGCTGGTCCCGGGCATAGACATCAGCACGGGTAAGATGGTTGAACAGGGTGGATTTGCCGGCATTGGTATAGCCGACAAGAGATGCAGTGGGAATATCGGCGCGCCGGCGCGCCTTGCGACCAAGCTCGCGTTGGGAATCGACCTTGAGCAGACGATTGCGAATGCGGGTAATACGCTGTGCAATCAGGCGGCGGTCGGTTTCAAGCTGGGTTTCACCAGGGCCACGCAGACCAATACCGCCTTTTTGGCGTTCCAGGTGTGTCCAGCCGCGAACCAGGCGTGTCGACAGATGACGCAGCTGCGCAAGTTCAACCTGGAGTTTACCTTCGAAGGATTGTGCGCGCTGAGCAAATATGTCGAGAATCAGACCGGTGCGATCCAGTACACGGCAGGAGAGCAGACGCTCGATGTTGCGCTCCTGCGAAGGCGACAGCTGGTTGTCAAAAATCACCAGCTCACCGTTTTCCGCTTCGAGAAGCTGCTTGATCTGTTCGAGTTTGCCGCTGCCGATAAAGGTGCGCGGATCCGGAGAGGCGCGGCTGGTTGTTATGATCTCAATGGGGGTTGCCCCGGCGGAGCGGGCAAGATCAACAAACTCAGCAATCTCGTCATCATCTGACTGCTGCCGGAGTGCGACATACACCAGCACAGCCCGTTCACCACCGCCGGGACGCTCAAACAGTTCCACGTAATTTATTCAGAGTGATTGCTGTGCAATATCTCAGGCGTTGCCACTGTCGGAATCGCTAGTAGCCTCGTCAGGCTGTGGCAGGCGAACATTTCTGGCTGGCACAATGGTCGAGATAGCATGCTTGTAAACCATTTGGTTGACTGCATTTTTCAACAGCACCACGAATTGGTCAAATGAATCGATCTGTCCCTGCAGCTTGATACCGTTAACCAGGAAGATGGAGACAGGAATGCGCTCTTTTCTAAGTGCATTCAAGAAAGGATCTTGTAATGTTTGTCCTTTTGCCATAATTTTCACCACTATTGCTTTTATTAGGAAATAAAAGACAAATATACCTGTTTTTTGGTGATTTCTCAATACATACGTGCATTGTTTAGCAATTCTCAATGTACCAATCAAAGAGTCGATATCTTAAAAGACTTTTACCACGAAGCACACGAAGACCACGAAGAATCAACTGGTTACAAAAATGCCTTCGTGCTCTTCGTGTCCTTCGTGGTGAGTATTTCTCTACATTTAGAATTGCTGTGCATTGTTTAGAGTTTGTGCAGGGTCGGGATCAGCCTTTCAGCGCCGCTGTGAATACATCCATGTACGCTCTGATAAAATATCCCTGTTTTCGACCGCCATGGAAGGTGGAAGTGCCGAAAACGCAGGAGCATTTGTTCGGCGGAAGCCCTGAAAAGCTGATCCCAATCCTGCTCCCTGCACGGAGTTATTGAGATGTTACACTTTTGAGATAATTGCATTGATTTGACGCAGTAAATTGATAAATACAGGTTTTAGGTTATCCTGGAGGCTTCAAGCTGCGCCTGATAATAGCGGCGGCTGAATCACCGCCCTGCTCTAACCACAGGGCGTTGTGCTCTTTTCTCAGCCATGTCAGCTGTCGTTTGGCCAGTTGGCGGGTAGCGGTGATGCCCTTCTCTGTCATCTCCTCGTAGCTGTAATCTCCCTGCAGATACAGCAGCATTTGTCGATAGCCAACGCTGCGCATGGAAGGAAGGTCAGGCGTCAATGAATAGCGCTTCACCAAATCGCGAACCTCCTGCTCAAAACCCTGCTGCAACATCAGTTCGAAACGCTGCGCAATGCGTTCGCGCAGGCTTTCCCGTGACCATGGAGCCTGCACCAGCTTGATGACAGAGTAAGGCAGTGTCAGCTTAGCATGCATTTGCTGCAGCTCACTCATCGATTTACCGCTAATTTCATACACCTCCAGCGCTCGTTGGATGCGCTGCGGATCGTTGGGGTGAATTCGCGCCGCAGCCGTCGGATCGATGCTTGCAAGGCGATCGTGCATCGCTCGCCATCCCAACTCCCGGGCCTGTGCGAGCAGACGTTCACGCACTGCCGCATCTGCCTGCGGCAATTGAGACAGTCCCTGCTCCAGCGCGCGAAAATAGAGCATGGTACCGCCAACGAGCAGCGGGATACGCCCCTGCCGGGTAATTTTCTCCATTTCACGCAGCGCATCCTCGCGAAAGCTTGCTGCCGAGTAGGGTTCATCAGGATTACGGATATCAATCAGACGATGCGGAGCTACTGCCTGTTCCTGTGCGCCAGGCTTGGCTGTGCCAATATTCATGTGCCGATAGACCAGCGCCGAGTCGACACTGATGATGTCGCAGGGGAACTGCTGCAGCAGCTGCATCGCCAGAGCTGTCTTCCCCGATGCTGTCGGCCCCATGAGAAAAATTGCCGGCCCCACTATTCGCCGCGGCTGAACCATTTATCCATCTCGGCCAGTTCAAATGCCATCCATGTGGGACGGCCGTGATTGCACTGACCGCTGCGTTCGGTGCGCTCCATATCCCGCAGCAACGCATTCATCTCCTCGATGCTCAAACGCCGGTTGGCGCGCACCGAACCATGACAGGCCATCGTCCCCAGGGTTTCGTTGATGGTCTCCTGAATGCGTTCACTGCTGCCATGCATGGCCAGATCCGACAATAGATCCCGCAGCAGTCTCTCCGCATCTGCTCCCTGCAAATAGACCGGCATTGAACGCACCACCAGGGTCTCGTCACCCAGCTGATCCACTTCCATCCCCAGACGCTGAAGCCACTGCTGCTGCTCGATGGCAAGTTCGACTTCCCGCGTACTGACCTTGACGGAGAGCGGCACCAGCAGCGGCTGGGATTTGAGAACACTCTCCTGCAATGCAATTTTCATGCGCTCGTAGGTGATGCGTTCATGGGCGGCATGCATATCGACAACAATAAGACCCTGTTGATTCTGCGCCAGAATATAGACCCCGTGCAGTTGCGCCAGCGCATAACCCAGCGGTGGAATCTCCTGCTCTTCACCTGCAGTCGCGGATGACGGTAACTGTGGTGGTCTCTGCATTTCCATCGAAGCCCGATATGCAGACGGCCGCTGCTCACGCATATTCAGCGGGAAACGATGCTGCGAAGCAGCTGCCGAGCTGAAATCAGCCGGCGGAGACGATTCCGGGTCTGTTGCAACAGCTGCCGTCTGGAGTTGCTGCAGATTGCCCTGCTCGGCGGGGCGTACATCTGCAAGCACCTGATGCAGCGTGCGAAACAAAAAATCATGCACCAGTCTGCCTTCTCGAAAACGCACTTCATGCTTGGTTGGATGGACGTTGACATCCACCAATACCGGATCGAGCTCGAGATAAAGCACATAGGCCGGATGGCGCCCGTGAAACAGCACATCCCGGTAGGCCTGGCGAATGGCATGCGTGACCAGCTTGTCGCGCACCATGCGTCCGTTGACAAAAAAGTGCTGCATATCGGCCTGTGAACGGGAGAATGTAGGCAGTCCGACCCAGCCACGCAGCCGCAGTCCCACGGCTTGATGCTCGAAACAGAGCGCATTGTCGACAAAGCCCTGCCCCAGCAGGCTGGCAATACGCTGATCATTCCCTGCGGTCTGCGTAACGGCCGGCAGTGAAAAAATCTGGCGGCGATTGTGGGTGAGTGTAAAACCGACATCAAAGCGTGACAGCGCCAGGCGGCGCAGCAGTTGGTCGATATGCCTGAACTCGGTTTTTTCGGTGCGCATGAATTTGCGCCGCGCCGGTGTATTGTAGAAGAGGTCCCGCACGTCCAGCGTCGTTCCCTGCGGATGGGCCGCCGGCATGATCTCGCCATCAGAGCTGATCGAGTGAGCCTGCTCTTCTCCAGCAGCTAGCGAAGTCATGGTGAGTCGCGAAACAGAAGCGATACTGGGCAGCGCCTCACCGCGAAAGCCCATACTGCTAATACGTTCCAGCTCCTCGAGGCTCTCAAGTTTACTGGTGGCATGGCGTGACAGCGCCAGCGCCAGATCGTCGGCGTGAATACCCGATCCGTTGTCACGGATCTGCATGCGCTTGATGCCGCCCTGCTCCACGCTGACATCGATCTGTGTGGCGCCGGCATCCAGGCTGTTTTCAACCAGTTCCTTGATCACGGATGCAGGGCGCTCGACGACCTCACCGGCCGCAATCTGGTTGACGAGCACCGTAGGCAGTGCATGGATGCGGCGGGAAACCACAGATGATGTGTCTGATTCAGATCTCATGCACGCATTGTGCCATAAATAGGATGTGCTGAGGAACGAAGCTTTTACGTGTTGTTCACGTCCCCAAGACCATAATAAGATTTAATTATTAAACTGAAGTTTCCTAGAAATTTTGAGTCGTTTTCGGTGGGGTCGAGATTTCAGATGGATCGTGATTAGTTCTGTTTATATGGTCATCAGCAAAAAATTGCATTTTTCATGCCAAGCATCCTGCCAGAAACCCAAGTATTTCTTTTACAATCAATAGGATAAACGATAAACAGAGGACTCCAGATTTGTTATAATTCTCAATAACCCATTGAAATTCATACAAAAAGAGCCCTCTGTCCGATGTTTATTCTACGCGATTTACTCCCTCCTCTCCAGCAGGCATTGACCAATACCCCTCAAGGACAAAAGTGCCAGGTCTGGTTTATCTATACCCTCCTGGCTGTCATCATTCCATTCACCTCATCGATGACGTCCAACCTGCTGCGTGCCTTGCAGACTTTGTTTGGCATGAATATCAAAAGCCAGCGAT
>JAQYVP010000127.1 GCA_030145485.1 Chromatiales bacterium | reverse complement strand
CTTTACCACACGCTTTTTGCGCAGCAAAAATAGTCACGCCTTATCCACACGGAGACCGGCGCTAAAGCTTTGATGGATTTTGCGTCAGAGATGTCTTTGGATGACGTTACCCATTAAAAGGTGCGTTCTTCGTCATCTTTCTCCTCTTCCCAGTTCTCGATAAGATCCAATCGTCGGGGATAGATCGCCCGTTGGTGTGCTCGGATTTGCTCAAAGTAAACTCCCTCGAAGCTGTAGCTTAGCTCACGCAGAAACCCGGCGATTTCATAGGCCGCCTCATTCGAGATTTCCTCGGTATAGGTAAAGTTAAAAGTGATTAGACTCCATGTATTAATTTGCTGCGTAATTAAGGTGGATTAACACATGAAATCTGATGTATTAGCCAGCAATTGTGCCAGAAAAAACCCTTCTGGCACAATTACTTGCAAATTAGTACATATCAGCCCTATGCTTCAGCTGAGGTCATCCGGAAAGGGTTGACCCCGTCAGGAACGACAGTAATCACGCTAGATTGGGTTTCTTTCCTCATAGCCGGTTGAATCACCTGCTTCTAACGTGATCACAACCCCACAGCTGAAACATAGGGCTAATCACTACTGTTTTTGTGGTTGAATATAGTACCCCACAGCAAGCTGAGGGGTACTAAGTGTCTGCGCAAAATATTGTACTGATTCTGCTTGCCCTGTCATCAAAAGTATCAAATTTGATTGAAACCCTCTTGCTGTTTAACCCGGCTATTTCTGGAACTCCATACTGTGACGTCACCACCCCCGGCTCAGTTACTCACTATTACTGCCATGAATTGTGAATGACTGCCATGAATTGTGAATGACTGCAATGAGTATTTGGCAGTCATTCGCGGCCTTTCTTCCATATGTCGCAAATGGTGTCATCAGTAGTGCAAGGAAGGCGATGAAGTAACCTGCGCCGTTTGGAATGTATTCAGTCCTTGATGTAACGGGTATTGCATCTGCTTTGTTCTGGATCGCCCTGCAATTGCTTTTACTGCAGACTCTCAAAAAAGCCGAATAATGACAGTCGCCATCTCCACACTACCTGTGTGACTTCCCGGTGTCTTTTTCACACATAAGGGCTGTGTTCCAATAAATTCTCTCCCTGCATGGCTGTGAGCGAAGGATGTCGTCATTTTCCGGCGGTTGATCGACCAATGGTGACGCGCTCATGCCCGGCAAGATCGGTGAGGATGTTGATTTCACCGAGAGCTGATTGATGCATGAGTCGCCGTACAGCGCTGCCCTGATTATAGCCGTGTTCCAGCAGAAGATACCCCCCGGGCTCGAGATAATCTGATGCTTTTGAAATGATCAGGCGGATTGCATCCAGCCCATCGTCTCCGGATGCCAGTGCCGTGCGAGGCTCGAAACGCAGATCACCCTGTTGCAGATGCGGGTCATTCATCGGGATGTAGGGGGGGTTGCTGAGCAGGACCTCTACCCTGATGTTAGCCGGTAGTGCGTCAAACCAGTCACCCTGGAGGAGTTGAATATTGTCAATCTGCAATGTTTCAGCATTGTGAATGGCGACATCCAGCGCCTGGTGCGACTTGTCGGTTGCGAGAATACACCATGCGGGACGTTCAGTGGCGATGGCCAGCGCAATAGCACCGCTGCCTGTGCCAAGATCTGCAACAGTGATGCTGTTCTCCGCAGGATAGAGATCCAGGCAGGTTTCCACCAGCAGTTCGGTCTCTGGTCGGGGGATCAGCGTATCGGCGGTGACTCTCAATGGCAGTGACCAGAACTCCCGCTCCCCTGTCAGCTGAGCTATCGGTACACCCTGGATGCGCTTGTTGACGAGGTCAGAGAAGTGCTGCAGTTGCTGGTCGTCCAGGCGGGTATCAGACCAGGTGATCAGCCAGCTACGGGACTTTCCAAGCAGATGGCTCAGCAGCAGTTCAGCCTCGAGCCTTGCAGCATCGACATGTGGATGCAGCTGATTGGCAGCAGTCCCTATGGCTTGAGCGACCGTTATTGATGAGTCCATTGGTTATTTGAAACGCTGAACCTGAGTTTTACCACGAAGACCACTCTCATGCATACCTGGTCTCCTTACGCATCGGCAAGGGTTGCCAGTTGTTCGGCCTGATCCTCCTGAATCAACGGGTCGATGAGAGTGTCGAAACTGCCTGCCATGATCTCATCCAGCTTGTAGAGGGTCAGGTTGATGCGATGATCGGTCACCCTGTTCTGCGGGAAATTATAGGTGCGGATGCGACCGGAGCGATCGCCGGTTCCAACTTGCAGTTTTCTCTGTGCAGAGCGTTCATCATCAGCGGCCTGCTGCGCCTGATCGAGAAGACGGGTTTGCAGCAGCGCCATGGCGCGCGCCTTGTTTTTGTGCTGGGAGCGCTGATCCTGGCACTCGACCACCGTCCCGGACGGGAGATGGGTAATACGGATGGCCGAATCGGTTTTGTTGACATGCTGACCACCGGCACCGGAAGCGCGGAAGGTGTCGATGCGAAGATCGGCGCTGTTGATTTCGATGGCATCGATCTCGGCTGCTTCAGGAAGAATCGCGACCGTACAGGCGGAGGTGTGAATACGTCCCTGGGACTCGGTATCAGGAACCCGCTGTACACGATGGGTTCCCGACTCATACTTGAGGCGGGAGTAGACGTTTCTACCGCTGATACGAACCACTACCTCCTTGAATCCCCCCATCTCCCCCTGGTTTTCACTGATGGTTTCCACCTGCCAACTGCGCGCTTCGGCGTAACGCAGATAGGCGCGCAGCAGATCACCGGCAAACAGGGCGGCTTCGGCGCCTCCGGTGCCGGCACGGACTTCGAGGTAGATATTGCTGTCATCCCTGGGGTCGGGCGGTAGCAGCAGCAGCTGCAACTGCGGCTCCAACTCGGAGATTTGCTGTTTGGAGTCGTCGATCTCCTCTTGCGCCATCTCCGCCATCTCGGCATCAGCGAGCATTTCGGTGGCGCTCTCGATATCACCTTCAAGAGTGGTGTAGCGGTTCCATGCGGTGACAATGGGGTCGATGAGCGCATACTCTCTGGTGAGTGAACGGTATTGATTCTGATCGCTCTGAACTTCAGGCTGCGCTAGCAATGCGGTGATTTCCTGGAAGCGCTCACTGGCCTGCTCCAGTTTGCGGCGGATAGAATTTTTCATTTTCTGTTATTGCTTCAGTTGAAAGAGGGTGTTGGCGGCTTCGAGGATCTCGGTTTTGCCATTGCTGCCGGCTTCACGCAGCGTGGTGCTGGGTATGTGCAGGAGTCTGTTTGTCAGGGTGTGCGCCAGAAACTGTAAAACCTCGTCTGCATCCCTGCCGTTGCGAAGCTGGCGCAGCGCCCGCTGTAGCACTTCGTCACGATCATGTTCAGCAGCCGAGCGGAAGGAGTGAATCAGGGAGACGGCATCGAGGGATTTCATCCAGCCTAGATAGCTGTTCACCTGCTGCTCGATGATCTCCGTCGCCTCTTCGGCTGCCTGTTCACGTGATTTCATGTTCTCCTGGATCACCTCATGCAGATCATCGACGCTATAGAGATAGATGTCTCTCAATGATCCGACCTCTGTTTCGATATCACGCGGCACAGCGATGTCCACCATGAACATAGGGCGGTGTTTGCGTTTTTTCAGCGCACTTTCAACCGCGCCCTTACCAAGGATCGGCAGCGGGCTTGCAGTCGAGGAGATAACAATATCGGCTTCTGCAAGATGCGCGGATATTTCTGTCAGGCCGATGGCATAGCCATCAAATTGCTGCGCCAGTTTGCGCGCTTTTTCGAGGGTGCGGTTGGCGATAATCATGTGCCTGATCCCCTGCTGATGCAGATGTCTGGCAGCCAGTTCGATGGTTTCACCGGCGCCTATCAGCAGTGCGGTTTGCTCCTCCAGGTTGGCGAAAATCTGTTTTGCAAGGGTGACGGCGGCAAAAGCGATGGAGACGGGACTCGAGCCGATGGCGGTATCGGTACGCACCTGTTTGGCGACTGTGAAGGTGTGCTGAAAGAGCCTGTCCAGCAGCTTTCCACACGCCTTGGCTGAACATGAGGTCTGCCAGGCTGCTTTTACCTGGCCGAGAATCTGCGGCTCCCCGAGCACCAGTGAATC
Organism: Chromatiales bacterium; assembly: GCA_030145485.1. Taxonomy (GTDB): domain Bacteria; phylum Pseudomonadota; class Gammaproteobacteria; order Chromatiales; family Chromatiaceae; genus Sva-25. Next base: position 8,202 of record JAQYVP010000127.1, on the reverse strand, counting down.
AAGACCGCAGGCGACGCTCATGAGGTGGTGAACGGCATCCGTATCACAATGACGGTAGAGGTAAGGTTTAACCTGGCGGGCTTCGAGGCCATGAAAATCCGTGAACCAGGCTTCAACACGGGAGCAGCCATCCTCATCAGCGGCACAGTAAATCTCTGTGCGGTTGCAGGTCGAGAGGATCACAGACTCATCAACACCTGCCTGTTCGTGCACTCCTCTCAGGGCAGCGACGATAATGTCAGGCCCAAAAGCAAGGCGCTCACGTATATCGACGGGAGCAGTTTTGTGATTGAGGCCGATCGTTAGCAGCATAAAAATAGTTTGCAGTCATCAGTTTGCAGGAAGAAAAAATTGTTCAGCACATCCTGTTGAGCTGTACGGAGTCCATTGAGTTATTGAGAAGTTGTGGCATATTGTATCAACTCTCTAATAATATTGGTAAAAGAGTGTAATAAACATATACTGCGCATCTATGAAGCTGTTTCCCAAAAAATCCAAATCCCTTGATATCTGTTTTGCAGCGCTGCTGTTGCTGTCGATATCAGTCACAGCTGCACCGACGGTGAAGCAGGGAGTGTTGCAATCTGCGAATGCGGTGTTCAATTCACCCGAACTGATGTCTCATTACCTGGCTGGGGAGATTGCTGCACACGATGGAGATCTTGCCACTGCATTTGAGCATTACATGCAGATCATGATTCCGGCCAATGATGTCTCCATTGCCCGGCGCGCTACCCATATCGGCCTTCACCTGAAGTCAAAAGCGGTCGCACAAGCGGCGCAATTGTGGACGCAACTGGCGCCTGATGACATCGAGGCGTGGAAAGCGCTGCTGGTGCTGCGCGTCAATGCCGATGACAGGGATGGGGCTGTAGAAGCGATTGATGCTCTGATGGATGTTGCTGAAACACAGCAAAGTGACGGATTCATCCAGGTTGCGGCCGTTGTTGCAGAGAGTGGCAACAAGGAGCTCGGCCTGGAGCTGGTAAAAAGCCTGGCTGAACGCCATGATCGTGATCCAAAGGCGCACTATGCCCTGGCCATTGCCTACTTTGCACAAAAAGATCAGCAGGCAGCGGAAGCGTCATTGAGAGCAGCGCTGTCATTGAAAAAGGATGACCCGAAAATCTGGGTATTGCTGGCGCGCATTCTTGATGTAAACAAGCGCACCGATGAGAGCGAAAAGCTGTTGCGTCTGGCCGTTGAGCAGCTGCCTGACAATGATCTGCTGCGCCTCTCTTATGCCGAACATCTTGTGATTCATGAAAAATATGAGCAGGCATACAAGGAGTTCCAGCTGCTGCATGAGGCGTTGCCTGAAAATGATGAAATTACCCAGGCGCTTGGCAGTCTTGCAATCGAGCTGCACTACTGGAGCGATGCGCGGGAGATCTGGAGTGAGATGATGGCCGGGCACGGTAGAAAAGATCGCGCTCTCTATTTTCTTGGTCAAGTTGAAGAGGGCAGCGGTGATGTGGAAAAGGCGCATGAGTATTACTCCAAGGTTGGGGGAGTGTTGCGCACTGATGCGAAAATCAGGAGTGCACAGCTGCTGGCTAAGCAGGGCGACCTGCCTAAGGCGCTGAAGATGATTTCGACAGCGCGGCTCTCTAATATGGAGGATGCCGTGCGTCTCTATCTGGTGGAGAGTGATTTGTTGTCTGACGCCAACAGGGGCATGCAGGCCATGGGTCTGTTGGATAAAGCGCTGGCCGAGCATCCGCAGCAGGCTGACCTGCTTTATGCGCGGGGAATGCTGGGAGATGAGATGGGATCTATTGAGATCCTGGAGCGGGATATGCGGACAATCATCGAGATTGACCCTGAGAATGCCCAGGCATTAAATGCTCTTGGCTATACCCTTACTGCTTATGATGATCGCCTGCACGAGGCGCGTGAGTTGATCAATAAAGCCTATGCGCTGATGCCGGAGAGTGCTGCCATACTGGACAGCATGGGGTGGGTTGAATTCCGCCTGGGCAATCTCGATGAGGCGGAAAAATACTTGCGCATGGCGGCAGAGATTGATCCGGATAGTGAGATCATGGCGCACCTCGGTGAGGTATTGTGGCTCAAAGGAGAGCGCGAAGAGGCACATCAAATCTGGCAGGATGCGCTGCTGATCGAGCCTGAGAGTGAGCACCTGCTCGATGCCATAAAGCGGTTGCATCAGCAAGACAAGCAACAGTGAATGTAAGCAGCGGCTGGCCTGCACCGGCAAAACTGAATCTGATGCTGCATATCACGGGGCGCAGGGAGGATGGCTACCATCTGCTGCAGACAGTTTTTCAGCTTGTCGATTACTCTGATGCACTCTCTTTTGAAGTGACCCGGAGTGGTGAGATTCATCATCAGACGCCGATTGCCGGAGTTGCTGTTGAAGATGATCTGATTATTCGCGCCGCCCGCCTGTTGCAACAGCACAGTGGTTGCAGTCAGGGTGCGGCAATCTCGATACAGAAGCGTCTGCCCATGGGGGGAGGGCTCGGAGGCGGAAGCTCCGATGCCGCCACCACCCTGGTTGCGCTGAATCATCTGTGGGGGGTTGGTCTGTCAGTCGATGGGCTTGCTGCACTTGGGAGGCAGCTGGGGGCCGATGTTCCGGTGTTTGTGCATGGAAACACCGCCTGGGCTGAGGGTGTCGGTGATATTTTACAGCCGGTCGAGCTGCCGAAGCCCTGGTTTGTGGTGGTAAAACCCCCGCTGGAGATCGCGACTGCAAAATTATTTTCGGATCAGGAATTGAAAAGAGATTGCTCTGCTATTACAATAGCCGACTTTATTGTCGGTGATAGACTCAATGTCTTCACCGCCGTGGTCAAAAAACGCTATCCGGCAGTTGCAGAAATGATGACCCTGCTGGGAGAATTCGGTGAAGTCAGCTTGACAGGAACGGGCGCATGCCTGTTTCTCAGCTTCGACACACAACGGCAGGCCACTGATGTAGCACAGCAGATTCCGCAGCAATTGGATTGTTTTGTTGCACAGGGTGTAAACAGGTCGCCGCTCTACCAGCGGCTGGACAATGCATAAGACGTAGTAAATTTCCACAACTGGGGCGTCGGCAAGCGGTTAAGCCACTAGACTTTGACTCTAGCATCGTAGGTTCGATTCCTACCGCCCCAGCCATATTACATTCTGCCGCCACGTCTTCACGCAGATGGTTGCAGTTTCATCATTTTTAGCACAACATCACATGAGGGTGCTAGCGTGGCGGCAAGCGGTATGATGGTATTCTCCGGAAATGCGAATCCGGAGTTGAGCAGCAAGATCGCGGAACGACTCGCCCTGCCTCTTGGCAAGGCCAAAGTCGGACAGTTCAGTGATGGCGAAATCCTCGTAGAGATTCAGGAGAATATCCGCGGACGCGATGTTTTTATCGTGCAGTCGACTTCGGCTCCCACCAACGATAATCTCATGGAATTGCTGGTCATGATTGATGCTGTGCGCCTGGCTTCGGCGTCACGTATTACAGCGGTCATTCCCTATTTCGGTTATGCGCGGCAGGATCGTCGCTCGCGTTCATCGCGCGTTCCCATCACAGCCAGGCTGGTTGCCAAGATGATCAGCACCGCAGGCGCAGACCGGGTGCTGACCATGGATCTGCATGCTGATCAGATCCAGGGTTTTTTTGACATCCCGGTGGATAATGTTTACGCCTCTCCGGTGCTGCTTCAGGATGTCTGGTTAAGACAGTATCCGCATATGATTGTAGTGTCACCGGATGTTGGCGGCGTCGTGCGCGCACGGGCATTGGCCAAGCGTCTCGACGACGCTGACCTGGCCATTATCGACAAGCGCCGTCCCCAGGCCAATGTGGCGGAAGTGATGAATATCATTGGTGATGTCGATGGACGCACCTGCATCATGATCGATGACCTGGTCGATACGGCAGGCACGCTCTGCCATGCTGCCGGGGCGCTCAAAGACAAGGGGGCGAACAAGGTCTATGCTTACTGCTCGCATGCGGTGCTTTCGGGACCGGCCCTGGTGAATCTGCAACAGTCCCGTCTTGACGAGCTTGTAGTGACAAATTCAATTGCGCTTTCGCCTGAAGCGCAGAAGTGTGATAAAATTAGACAATTAAGCATTGCTGATCTGCTGGCTGAAACCATGCGCCGCATCAGTAATTCAGAATCCGTCAGTTCGCTGTTTGTGGACTGACAACTTTCCGGAAGAGCAGTTTTGTTGTTCTTTTGTCGGAAATTCGCCCTGTTGAATCCTGGTCGCGGGTTGGCAGGGCTTTTCTTTTCATCAGCATTTATCAGGAGAAATCCATGGCTGACATGTTAACTATTATTGCTCAACCCCGTACTGACTCAAGGAAAGGTGCGAGCCGCCGCCTGCGTCACTCGGGTCTGGTGCCCGGAATTATCTATGGAACCGGCAGTGAACCGCAAAGCATCTCGGTGCAACATAACGAACTTGCGCATCAACTCGAGAACGAGGCTTTCTACTCATCTATCCTGAGTGTAGAGGTCGATGGAAAAGCACAGAAAGTCGTGCTCAAGGATCTGCAGCGCCATCCCGCCAGGCCTTTTATCATGCACCTCGACCTGCTGCGTATCAGCAGCAAAGAGGTGATAAAAATGTCTGTGCCATTGCACTTTATGGGTGAAGAGACAGCGCCGGGCGTCAAGGAGGGCGGAACTTCCTCGCACCACTTTACCGAGGTTGAGGTCAGTTGTCTGCCGGCCGATCTTCCCGAGTACATCGAAGTCGATGTCTCTGCCCTGGAGATAGGTGATTCCATCCATCTCTCCCAGATCAAGATCCCCGAGGGTGTTGAGCTGCCTGTTCTGGCATTGGGTGAAGATCATGACATGGCTGTTGTCGCCATCCTGGCAGCGCGTGTTGAAGTCGAGGAAGAGCCTGAAGAAGTGGCTGCTGCAGAAGGCGAGGCTGAAGCAACCGATGCTGAAGACTCCGATGAGTCCTGATAGAGGGTTTATTGCTGTATAGAGCAAGGGGCATTTGGTGACAAATGCCCCTTTTTTTGGCTGTCACTTGGCGATTTCCTCGTTTCCACCGGGGATGGTGGGAACGAGATGCAAGATCACTTTCTCTCGCCAAGACGCCAAGTCCGCAAAGGTTTTTCTTGGCGAGCTTTGCGTCTTGGCGAGAGTTATTTTTGAAAATCGACTCATTCATAAAGATGTTGAGTTTTCAAGGAGTACTGGCGAATTGAGGTTGTTCTATGTCTGAATTACAATCAATCCAGGTGATCGTCGGTTTGGGAAATCCCGGCGAAAAATACCTCCACACCAGGCATAATGCCGGCTTCTGGTTCGCTGATGCAGTGGCTTCACAGTATGGCGGTGTGTTGCGCCAGGAAAAGCGCTTCTTTGGAGAGTTCTGCCAACTACAGGCGGGTTCACACTCCTGCCGGCTGCTCAAACCCATGGTTTTCATGAACCGCAGCGGACAATCTGTCGCCGCAATCTGTAACTTCTTCAAGCTCGAACCACAGCAACTGTTGGTCGTGCATGATGAACTCGACCTGCCGCCGGGTGTGGTGCGTTTCAAGCAGGGAGGGGGGCACGGCGGCCACAATGGCCTGCGGGATATTCACAAGGCCGTTGGCGCCGACTATTGCCGCTTACGGGTTGGCATCGGTCATCCCGGCAATAAAAGCCAGGTTGTCGACTATGTGCTGAAAAGAGCCTCAAAAGCGGATGATGTGCTCATGCGCGATGCAATGACCCGTGCAGTGGATGAGGTTCCTGATCTGCTGGCGGGTGACTATCAGCGTGTCATGAACCGCCTGCACCAGTAAGAACCGTCCGGGGGAAGCGCTGAATGATGCGCTTCTTTTCCCCGAACCTCGCATATCTATCAGTGCATTCGGCTCATGCCAGGACGTCCAGGCAACAGGGCCGGGTGGGCTCTCTACCCCGCCGCTACCTGTTTGTGATAGTTGCTGATGCAACAGGCAAGCATTCTGCCGCGAAAGAAGAGCTTGTAAGCGGCAAATGCAGCCAGCAGGTATCCAGCGGTCGTCAGCAGCATAAAATCCGACACAATCAACAGAATGCCAAGCAGAAACCATGCAACTGGCACAGCTATCGGCATCTTTTTTGATTCCGCCCTATCTTCATTGAAGTGTTTACAAATTGTCATAATATACCTCACGTCTACTTTGGGTAGCTGAAATGGTTACTAAGTATATTAGCAAATACTTATATGTATTACAAACTGATAATTATCAATCAGTGGATCACATACACGGAGTTATTGAGAAGTCGCGATATTTAGCAGACAACAAACTGTCGACAAAGAGATGTGTTGAAGAGGAAGGTGACAGGGATGAGAGGGAAATCCGCCTCCAGAGCAGGCCCTGGAGGCGGGGGTTAGATATTATTTACAAGGTTTCTTTTCGCCGCCGACTTTACCGGTGAGCAGCAGGAACTGTTCGAATGGTCCGATGACGCTCATCGCTTCCATCTTGGGACCGCTGAACTTCAGCTTGCCGGTTCCCATCGCCATTTTGGGTCCACAGAATGATTCGCCTGCGCCGATACATGTCCAGTTTTTGTCGCTGGCATGCATCACGTAGTCGAAGTCGGTGTTGACTTTTTTACCATCAGGCTTGCCGCCGTAGGTGCACATCGCCTTGCCGCCCTTGTCTTCGATGGTGAGTTGAATTTTTGAGCCGGCGCCACAATCGGTGCGATAGATCTGAATGAGCTTATAGTCGCGGCCGCCGTTATTGGCCGCCCACGCCTTACCACCAAGTTTGCTGGTAAGCGTGCCGTTGGCATTCCACATGCCGCAGGCTTTTTTAGCCCAGTTGGAATCCATGAAATCGGCGCTGGCGACAGCGGGAATGGAGGTGATCGCAAGTGCAATAATCAGTTTTTTTATCATAATAAAGTCTCTTTTTGGTGGTGGGGATAAAAAACCCGCGCAGTGCGCGGGTTGGTTGTGGTGCTGCCAGGTTACAGTTTCCAGTTGAGGCTGAGGCCAACCGAGTCCTGGTACATGGTAGCCGTCAGTTGAGGAGCACCGCTATTGGTGACCGAATTCTCGAAGGCATGCATGTAGGAACCTGTAATCGAGAAATCCTCGTTGATCGCCTTGGTAAAACCAAGCGTCAGGTGATGTTCGACGGTTGCGGGAACGATGGTGCTGACAAATCCGTCTAAAATGTTATCTGAAGGAAGCGGGTGCTCAGCGTAATTATAACCGGCACGCAGGATGAGGTCGTCGCTGTATGCGTAGATGAAGCCCAGTTTGTATATGGTCTGGTCATCCCAGCCAAATCCACCTTTATCGGTTGTAATTCCAATGATGCTGGAGTCATCGCTGTAGTTGATCCAGTTGACATCAAAGAGGATGTCCAATTTGTCGGTCGCGTTGATGGCAATACCAACTCCTGCGGTTTGAGGAATACTCAGGCGGCCGTCGTCTGCTGCAAGCGCCTGCTTATAGTCATCCATCTTGCCCATCTTGATCTTGCTTTGATAGGTAGCGCCGAGGGTCACGTAGTCATTGATGCGCCCCTGCCAGCCGATTTTTCCGCCCACGCCCCATGAACTTTGATGGCCCGCGCCATTCATGGTGTTGGGAAAGAGGTTGTTGATCAGTTCAAAGGATTGCCATGCAACGACCAGGCTGACGCCGACGGCATGGTTTTCATTGATCCTGTAGGATGCAGTCGGTGTGACAAAGGCCTGCAGCAGATCGATCTTGGATGTCGTGTTGCCATTCGGAAAAGGAAACAGAGAGGGGTCTTGAGCAGCGGCGGCGGCGGCTGCAGCAGCGCCAACAGATGCCTGGACCAGCGGGTGACGGTCATAGGTGGCATTCATACCGCCGTTGCCGAACATCGAGATGCCGAATGACCAGGCGCTGCCGTTAGGCATATCCATGTTGTAGCCGCCCTCGGGAACAAGGAATGAACTGGGTGTGTTGCCGTCTATGTCGCCGGCAAGAGGGCCCCAGTATTTGGAGGAGGCCTGCATGCTGCGATTGGGGATAAAAATTTCCAGGCCACCATCTGCACGGTTGCCGATAAAGGACATGCCGGCAGGGTTGTTACCCGCGGCCAGAGAGTCCTGAGGATAGGCGATACCGGCGCCGCCGGCGCCCTTGGCGCTTTGACCGATGCCATGCACGAACATGCCGTTGGTTGCGAAAGCGGGAGCAGAGAGAGCCATGGTGAGGCCTGCTGCGATCATCGTTTTTTTCATGTGTGTACTC
>JAQYVP010000078.1 GCA_030145485.1 Chromatiales bacterium | reverse complement strand
ACGCCCCTCGATCAAGCGTTTCAACAAACTGTTTTTTCCATGCTGCTTCTCCTGCTCTGACAGCGGATTGAGGTGTAGAATCTCAACACGTCCAGCCAGGGACTCCTGCACATCCGGCAGTAATAACAAGTTTGCTGAGCCAGTTAATAGGAAACGCCCAGGTTCACGCATCTGATCAACTGTAGACTTGATTGTCGGCATTAGCTCTGGAACACGCTGCACTTCATCGAGTATCACCTGCTTTGGCAACCCCTGAACAAAGCCGATGGGACCCTGCCTTGCCACATTCAGCAAGTTGTGATCATCAAAGCTGATATACGCCCTTTGGGGAGTCAACTGCCTGGCAAGGGTAGTTTTGCCAACTTGTCGCGGGCCCAACAGACAGACAACAGGCGTATCAGAGAGCGCTATTTTTAATTGTGGCTCAATATAACGCGGATAAAAGAGCTGATTCATTCTGACCAATTGCCTACCAGAGCACCGTCTAATTGCCTATTAGTAGCACAATCATTTGACGGTTTCGACCGGGAGGTACATTAATCTCCTACCCGTTCCTTCCAGTCAGGGATGACATCGATGGCTGGTTTGCATGGGCTCACTACCCGCTATGTACAACGAATGAATTCGTCTGTACATAGCGGGGTACTTGGCTATACCGACAAGTTACGCACATTTTCCGGGGCATACCCGGTTCGGCGATTGAAGCAGGAAATTTTTCAGCATCCTGAATTGAAAGATTGTTCCTGTGACTCTTGTGGACAGCCCATGAATGTCGCTGTGCAATAACAACACATTTTATTAAAAGAGAAACATAGTAGATTTCAAGAAAACCCTAAATCAGTACTAGAAATCCTGACTCACGACGAAGGGTATTGTGCTCAATTTCGGCTGTCCACCAAATTATGTGCAGGATTCGGCAGCCATCTACACCAAGTACTGTTAGCTGTTTTGCTCCGCTCAAATTATAGCCAACAACATTTTCAACGCCTAAGCTTAACAGTACCTTACGTGATGATGATCTTGCGAAAAATTAGGGAATAGCAAACCACGAGAAAGTGGCGTCAGGTTGTGAGGCGACTGGGCTTTTTGTTATACAAATTTACTTGATTAAACGATCGTATTCTTCATGTGTTCCAATCCATACCCATATGAAGTCATCTTCATCTTCTAATGCAAGAGCACGGGAATGAATTCCGACCCTTGCAGACCAAAAATCGCCAATTTTCTTAAAATGCAATGAAGGATGCTTCGGGTTATCTTTGATTAGCCCTTAATTTTTTCGTGCTGTTTTTTGAATTGATATTGGGAGTTTATCGAAACACGACCAAAAACGTGTAGTAGTGCGATGCACTCTACAGTTTCCGAAGCATATTTTCTTTCTTTTCTTCCAGAGCCTCGTCAACCAGAAAATTGAGTTTCCCTGATGCTATGTCAGCTTCTAATTGCAAATCCCACTCACTCCAGTCCTTATCGTGAATCCACCCCAAAAGCTGCATATACTCTTGATGCGGGAGAGAACCAATTGCTGATTTAATTTCTTGTACTGTAGTCATAATGATATATTTTAACACAAATTACATGCTATCTAATGTGCCTGAATGACTTGTTCTAGCGTATCAGAAGCCCATTGATTTAAGCTGTTTTCAGAATGGGCTGCAGCTTCATGTGTCATTCAGAGGAAAGAGAGGTACAAGCGACGAAGAGTCCTGTGGCATAGAGCACCAAGGATCTCTCCTACGTCGAAATGACAAACTGGAAACAGGAAAACGAAGAACGCTGTTTTTTTCATCGCAAATAAGCCTCCGTGATTTCCGGCCGGAAATGCCCCATCTCCTGCGATACGGTTTCCAGCGCCTTGTCCCGGGTGAGCAGTTGCCCGACTTGCAGTTCCCGCATTCTCTCCTGGGCATAGCCGTGTCTGACCCCATGGGCACCGGTTGACCTGTAGGGCGCCCGCTTTGACGCGCTGCTAAAAGCGTTCGAGAATCGCTGACCGCCATTGATATCGTAATGCTGCCGGTAGTGGATATTTCGATCAGTGATCTGTATGGGATAAGAGAGTCGCCTGGCTTCCAGACGTTCGGCTAATTCGCAGGGGATCAGAACCTCACGCACCAGCCCACCTTTTCCGGCGACGGTATAGATGTGCCCTTCACGGCCCGCCCATTTAGTATTGAGCACCGGTCGCTCGCTCATGGGTTGCTCATTGGCCGGGCGCAGTGTCAACAGTTCATGCGCGCGCAGTCCGGCGGTGTGTGCAATCTCTGTCGCCAGGGCGTTGCGTTCAATTTGATGGCTGCGGATCATCTTCACCTGCTCAGAGGTGTACGCCCTGGATTTGAGGGTTTGCTCAATCTCGGATTTGATCACGGGCAGGGTTTGTTTTGGCTTCAGCTTGCCGGTGACATACTGCATCATGGCCTGGATGGCCTGACGCTCCATATTCAGCGTGGATTGATTGACTTCCTGGCCGCGTATCTCCAGATAGGTCATGGTTTGTTCCGGCGTCATGCCCCGCAGTCCGCCGGCTGTTTTTGCTACTTTGGCATATGCTGCTACGGCTGTTAACGCCTGTTCAGGCCGGGACCAATCACGCCGTTAGAGCGAACCGGTTTTAGAGAGCTGGTTAAGCTCCTTTGCTGCGTGCTTGTATTCAACAAGCCCAGCCATCACTTTCACGCATGGCGTTTCTCTTGTTTTGCGATAAAAAAGAGGAAACACCACCCTATCGGGGAGTGTTTCCCGAAGGATTGGAAGTGCAGGATCCGCCGTTTCCGGTGTCTGACGTCATCCGAAGATGTGATCCACGCCAGAGAAGGTTTGCCTCGGTTTTGACAGGGAGGCGACTGTTCAATGCATCATATCTTAGACCCTGATTTGGGCAATAGCAATGCTTCTAGCGATCTATCCAGTTCCATTTGAAAATAAGCGTGGCGAAACTCAACGCACCTCTTTTTAACCCGCACCAACGGATTATTAAGCGGATATTCGCCCCACGCCATGCAGACAGAAATCAGGCCAGTAGGCTCTATTATCGTGATTTCTCAATAACCCCGTGCAAAAAAACAGATGTCATTTCGACCGAAGGAAGAATCTTGAATTTGTTCGCTCTATCCAGTGCTTTCAGATTTCTCTCGATGGTCGAAATGACAACATAACAAATGAAGACCCAAAACGGAGTTATTGAGAAGTTACCTATTATCTCCTTGCGCACCGCACTTTTGAGCATGTATTAATCGATCATTTTTTCCAGAAAAATAGGATCAAACGTGTATACAATGAACCCCTCTATCACTTTTATTTGATCCCGCCCAGCACACGATCGGTCAGCGACTGCTTATGGTCGATCGACAGGTGAGCATAACGCCTAGTCGTCTGGAAGCTCTTGTGACCCAGTACTTCCGCCGTCTCGTGCAGGGTAGCGCCAGCCATCACAAGATAGGATGCTGCGCTATGGCGTAGATCATGGAAGCGGAAGTTTTCAATGCCGGCAAGTGTCATTGCCTTAAACCAGGGTTTGCGGAACTCAAACGGTTTGCGCCATTTGGTCGGGGAAGGAAAGATCAGCCCGGCTCCAACTTCACGAAAACGATGTAGTTCGGACATCGCCGACTTTGGGATGGTCAGGATGCGGCGCTGGCCGTTCTTCGTGGCTGAAAGCGTCGCTGTGCGCTTCTGGAAGTCGATCTCATCCCAGTGTAGGCCTAACAGTTCGCCTTGTCGTGCGCTGGTTGTCAGCGCCAGCAAAACCAGCAGATAGAGTTTTTCCCATGATGATGTGCGGCAAGCCTTTAACAGGTTGGTGCGCTCCTCTTCTGACAAAAATCGAACGATCTCGTTGTTTTCAGTCAGGGAACAGGTTTCGATGACC
>JAQYVP010000063.1 GCA_030145485.1 Chromatiales bacterium | reverse complement strand
CCTCGACAATGGCATCCACGCTGTATTCCCCCTTGAGACGATGCACTGCCACTTCAAACTGCAGCACTCCAATGGCTCCAAGGATCATGTCGTTATTTTTCAGCGGCCGGAACACCTGGGTTGCCCCCTCCTCGCACAACTGTAGAACTCCTTTTTTCAGCTGCTTCATTTTGAGTGGATTCTTCAGCACTACGCGTCTGAACAACTCCGGTGCAAAATAGGGAATACCTTCAAATTTCAACTCCTCTCCTTCAGTGAAGGTATCACCGATCTGGATGGTTCCATGGTTGTGCAAGCCGATAATGTCCCCGGGAAAGGCCTCTTCCACCTGCGTGCGCTCACCTGCCTGAAAAGTGAGTGCGTTATTGATCTGTATCACTTTTCCGATACGCACATGCTTCATCTTCATGGCCTTGCGGTAACTGCCGGAACAGACACGCAGAAATGCAATGCGATCCCGATGAGAGGGATCCATATTGGCCTGGATCTTGAAGATAAAACCGCTGAATTTTTCGTCGTCCGGCTTCACTTCCCGCTTTCCAGCCTGACGCGGCTTCGGCGGCGGGGCGTACTCGACAAAAGCATCCAGCAACTCTTTGACACCGAAGTTATTGATTGCCGATCCAAAAAAGACCGGCGTCAATTCACCTTTCAGGTAGGCGTCGAGATCCAGTTCATGGCTGGCGCCACGCACCAGTTCGATCTCTTCGCGTAACTCTTCCGCCATATCGCCGATGGCCTCATCGAGCTGCGGATTATCCAGTCCCTGGATGACATCACCGGTCTGGATTTTTCCACCATGACGTGCGCTGAAGAGGTGCGTCGTCTCGGTGCGCATATCAAATACGCCGACAAAGCGCTTTCCCATACCAATCGGCCAGGTCACAGGGGCGCATTTGATCTTTAGGACATCCTCGATCTCGTCCATGACCTCGATCGGATCGCGCCCCTCCCTGTCAAGCTTGTTGACGAAGGTTAGAATCGGCGTGGTGCGCATGCGGCACACCTCCATCAGCTTGATGGTGCGCTGCTCGACGCCCTTGGCGACATCGATCACCATCAGCGCAGAATCGACCGCCGTCAGTGTTCGATAGGTATCTTCCGAGAAGTCGGCATGTCCCGGGGTGTCCAGCAGGTTTACGACAGCATCCCGATAGGGAAACTGCATCACCGAAGAGGTGATAGAGATACCACGCTGCTGCTCCATCTCCATCCAGTCGGAGGTGGCATGACGTGCGGCCTTGCGCCCCTTGACGCTGCCCGCAAGCTGAATCGCGCCGCCGAAAAGCAGCAGCTTCTCGGTAATTGTCGTTTTACCCGCATCCGGGTGGGAGATAATGGCAAAGGTGCGTCTTGCCGAGACTTCAGATTGCTGTGACATGCGGGATTGATTCAATGGTTGATGTGTTGCACGACGGCGTATGGTTTGCTCCGGCGCGTATGATAACCTTTTTTCATGCGAGACTCGGGTGAAACTTGGTTTGAATCAAGAATTGACAAACAGCATCGACAGATCGAAAGCCTGCAGATGCTTGGTAAGCGCACCAACCGAGATGTCATCGACGCCGGTCCCGGCAAGCTCCCGGATGCCCTCGATGGTGACGCCGCCGGATACCTCCAGCCTGGCGCAGCCGTGATTCAGTGCAACAGCGCAATTCAGATCACCAATTGAAAAATTATCCAGCAGCACCCGCTTTGCCCCGGCATCCAGCGCCTCTTGAAGTTCCTGCAAAGACTCGACTTCGATCTCAGTCTCCACACCTGGAAAATAGAGCTGTGCATTTTCCAGTACAGTCTCGATTGAAGCTGCGGCCTGGATATGATTCTCCTTGATGAGGATGGCGTCATACAGACCGATGCGGTGGTTGTGACCTCCTCCACAACACACCGCATATTTTTGCGCCTGGCGCAAACCGGGAATGGTTTTTCGCGTATCCAGAATCTTGACGCCGGTTCCCTCGACAGCTTGAACATATCGGGATGTCAGCGTTGCTGTACCAGAGAGGCTCTGCAAAAAATTGAGCGCCGTACGCTCCGCTGTCAACAGTGATCGCGCTCTTCCATCGATCAGACAGAGCTGCTGGTTTTCAGTCACCCTGTCGCCATCAGCAACCTGCCAACGTATCTCGACAGCCGCATCGATCTGCCTGAACACCTCGTCAAACCAGCTGATGCCGCAGATGACGCCCGTCTCACGCGCAATCACCTGCGCCTTGGCCAAAAGCTCATCAGGCATCAGAGCGGCTGTCAGATCACCGTTACCCACATCTTCTGCAATCGCCCCGGCAACCTGGCGCCGGATCTCATCTGCGGGCGGCAATGTGAGTTGATCACTCATCAACGGCAATCAGTTCCACATCAAAAATCAGGGTGGCATTTGGTGGAATCACGCCACCGGCGCCGGCTGCACCATAGCCAAGCTGCGGCGGAATCGTAAGCTTGCGTTTGCCGCCGACCAGCATCCCGGCAACACCTTCATCCCAACCACGAATGACCTGCCCCTTGCCTAGACCAAAACGAAAAGGTTCATTGCGATCGACACTGGAATCGAACTTTGTGCCATTCTCCAGATATCCGCTATAGTGCACCGTCACCATTTTCATGGCCACGGCCTCATCACCCTGCCCCGTTTCCAGCTCCTCGATTTTAAGACCCGAGTCGGTTATTTTTACTGTCATGTTAAACTCCAAAATTGAATAGCCCGTTATTGTATGTCAGCTACAGGATGAAGTCTCCCCCGCAACAACTCCATGTAGAGAGATACTCACCACAATGAACACGAAGAGCACCAAGGCATTTTGTAACCAGTTGATTCTTCGTGGTCTTCGTGTGCTTCGTGGTAAAAGTATTTTAAGATATCGGTGCTCTATTGGTACATTGAGAATTGCCACAACGACTCTACCGACGAGAAAAAACAGATGAACATCATCGACGGCTGGCTGCAGCAAGCCACCATATCGCCATCTCCAAACTTCAATACCCGCCCTGAAGCGACAGATGTCAACCTGCTGGTGATTCACAACATCAGCCTGCCCCCGGGTGAGTTTGGCGGGCAGTGGATCGATGATCTGTTTCACAACCGCCTCGACGCCACTGCACACCCCTATTTTGAAGAGATAGCAAGTATGAAAGTCTCGGCGCACTGCCTCATCCGGCGTGACGGCGAAGTGGTTCAGTATGTCTGTTTCGATCAACGCGCATGGCACGCCGGAGACTCATGTTTTAATGAGCAGCAGGAGTGCAACGACTTCTCCATCGGCATCGAACTGGAGGGCAGCGATGAGATCCCGTACACGCAAAAACAGTACCAGAGCCTGGTTCAGGTCAGCAAAGCCATCATGCAGTGCTACCCGGGAATCACAAGTGAACGCATTGCCGGACACAACGACATAGCACCAGGCCGAAAAACCGATCCCGGGCCGGCTTTTGACTGGTCCGGGTACCTGAAACTGCTCGCATGAAGCCTTTACTATTGCTCCTGCTGCTGATATTGACCACTGCTGAGGCGCTGTCTGCCCCTGCACAACGTGTCGTCACACTCTCACCGCATGCGACAGAGCTTGTCTATTTTGCCGGTGGCGGCAACAGGCTGGTGGGGGTATCAAATTTCAGCGACTTTCCCCCATCTGTCAGCACCCTGCCCAAGGTTGGTGATGCCATGGGACTGGATCGGGAGCGTATCCTCATGCTGCAACCCGACCTGGTGGTGGTGTGGAGCGGTGGTGCACGCTTGCGTGATCTGCAGTGGCTGCGTCTACAGCAGATTCGCGTCTACGAGTCTGATCCGCAAACCCTGCAGGCCATCGCCGGGGATATCCTGGCGCTGGGGAAGCTGCTGGGAACAGAGCAGCACGCCCGAGGCAGTGTCAGCGACTTCAACATGCAGCTGGAAAAGATGAAATCCCTGGGGCGGAGCAGTGATTCCGGCCTGAGGGTCATCCACCAATTGTGGCGGCATCCATTGATGGTATTGACGGACGGAGAGCTGGTTTCACATGCGCTGGCGCTGTGCGGCATCACTAACCCGGTACAGATCCCCGGTCACAAACTGGCGACTGTTAGCAACGAATATCTGTGGTCACTCGAAGCCAATGCGATACTCATCGATGACAAGAGTTTCTTCGATGCCTACAACCCGGCCTCGTTGAGGGTCATACATGCAGACACCCTGCGTCTGCACCGACCCACGCCCAGACTGCTTGATGCAGCCCTGGAGGTGTGCCTGGAGATCATTCAAACCACGGAACACACTGAACACACGGAAAATAAAACAACATAATTCCGTGTCGTCCGTGAGTTCCGTGGTTGAAAAAAGTTTTATACCTCCGCCCACATTCTGAGCAGGTTGGCGTAGGATCTGTCCACTCTCTGATGCAACTCACTACCGGGCTGCTCTTTTAACAAAGCATCACGGGACTGTACCAGGTCAAAAAGAATCTCCCGCCGTGCCGGATCACGCACCTGGCTCTGAATCCAGGTGAGCGCAACCAGGCGCTCGCCGCTGCGCACCTCTGCAACATGGTGCAGACTGGCTGATGGATAGAGCACCGCATCGCCTGCTTCGAGTTTGACACTGGTCTCGCCGAAGGTGGTGCGAATCACCAGCTCACCTCCTTCGTAACTGTCAGGCGGGTTCAGGAAAGTTGTCATTGAGATGTCCGTGCGGAATTTAGCGCCACTTCCCATGATCGGCTCGTCAATATGATCGCCGTAATGCATCCCCTGGTGATAACGTGCAAAAATAAAATCCGCCAGCCTGTTTGGCAAGGCGGCATTACGAAAAATCATGTTTTCACCAAAACTGCTCATCAGAATGCGGTTCAGCAGCTGCTGAGCTTGCGCATCCGGGGCAAGCTCTTCATTTTCCTTCACCTGGCGGGCGGCAGACCCCGCCGTCAGACGACCATCCTGAAAGCCGGTCCGATCAACGACTTCATGGATCTTGTTGAGTTGCGCCTCATTCAGCACGCCCCGGATTTTTAACAGCATATTTCTCTCCTCTTATCACAAAAACTTCTCAAACTTTTTTCAACCACGAAAATCACGAAAGCCACGAAATCGGATAAACTGATTGCTCCTGTTTTTCGTGTGCTTCGTGGTTTTCGTGGTTCATCTGTTTTCATCTGTTTTGTCGTGCTTTTCGTCTGATTCGCTGTTGATGGATACCACAAAATTTATTAGAGAACTGACCTGCAACAACTATTTTCGGTAGAATGGCACAAATTTACTGAACAAACACCCGATTATGGAACTTAATGTCGTCATCGATGAAGATATCTTTACTTTAAATGTCCCTGATCAACTGTTGCAGCAAGCCAGCGACTTTTTCGACAAGATGGATGCCGATATGGATCAGGGCATTCAACTGAGTCGCCAGTGGGTCGAGAACCCGCAACTCGTTCAACGCCTGCAGCTGGTTGGTGACAAGTTGCTGACAGCTCTTGAAACAGAAGACCATCAACTGGGACGCATGATGTCTGCTTACATACTGTCACGCGCACCGGATATTGAGCGCATCTACCTCGATACGACAGGCGAGATTGATAATACCGAGATTCACTTCAAAAACATGGGTATTGAACCAACCTTCGGCATGCCGATGATGCAGCAGCAGTCAGGGCAACAGACTGAACTGCGCCGCAGAGCTGAAAAAATGGTCTCTTCGGTATTCAAGCAGGGGCGTCTGTATCACTTCTCCGTGCTGGATACTGAAACACTGGAGTGGGCCACTGCCGGAGCAGCAAAGGATCAGCAACAGGCTGAAACGCTGCGTGAACAGGCGCTACAGCAAAAAATGCGTGAGCTGGAATAAGGCGTCTAATCCCCGATCATGACTACTCTGCCACTCATCGATGACTATCGCCGTCTGTTTCTGAACGACGTTCCACTGCTGGATGTGCGCGCTCCCGTGGAATACACCAAAGGAGCTTTCCCACTGGCGGAGAATCATCCGCTGATGAATGACAGCGAACGTCATGAAATCGGCATTGAATATACACAGGTTGGACATGACGCCGCCGTTGAACTCGGCGAAGAACTGGTCAGTGATGCAGTGCGAGAACAACGTATCAGTGCATGGAAAACATTCATAGAGGCTCATCCTGACGGCGCTCTCTACTGTTTTCGCGGCGGCATGCGCTCAAAGATCAGCCAGCAGTGGATTCATGACGCCACCGGCATCGCCTATCCACGCATCGAAGGCGGTTACAAGGCGCTGCGCAGCTTTCTCATCGAGGAGATTGAGGCAGCCACCAACGAAGTCAACACCATTGTCATCGGCGGACGCACCGGAGTTGGAAAAACAATTCTGCTGCAACAGTTGAGCAACAGCATCGATCTGGAGGGACTGGCGCGTCATCGTGGCTCGGCATTCGGCCATTATGCGCTTCCCCAGCCGACTCAGATCGACTTTGAAAATGCCCTCTCCATTGCCCTGCTGAAGCATCGCGCTAAGGGAAATCCGCCACTGATCATCGAGGATGAAGGCCGCAATATTGGCTCCCTGCACATACTGCAGAATTTGTTTGATCGCTTCAAATCAGGGAAATTCATCATTCTTGATGCGACGCTTGATGAGCGCATCGCAAATACCCGCCTGGAGTACATCGATGCTGCACTGCAGGAGTACCAGGGTATTCATGGTGACAGCGAGGGGTTTGAACGCTGGGCCGGCTACCTGCTTGGAAGCCTTGGCCGCATCCGCAAACGCCTCGGAGATGTACGCCATGGTGAAATCCATGAACAGCTAAGCAATGCCATCGAAAAGCAGCGCCGCACGACAGAGACGCAACAGCACGACTCCTGGATCTCAACCTTGCTCACCGATTACTATGACCCCATGTATGACTATCAGCTGGCCAAAAAGCAGAAAAATATCGTCTTTACAGGAGACGCACAGGCGTTGAAAGCCTGGTTGCAGCAAGTGGATTAAGGAACCTCTGAATAAGCCCATGGGATGGGGGTTCGGGGGAAGGGCGATCCGGATGCCCATTGTAAACCATTGATAGATACCCCCTTCCCCCGTAGAAAAACTTGCAGGAATGCTCTGGTCGAGGAGCGGAGCGACTTGATCAGAGTTTCCTTAATCCCGTGTGGTGTCGCTGTGATCAAACGGTGAACCGTCTCCGGCCGATTTCTTCAGTTTCGGGAGTGATTCGATGGGGAGCCTGTTATCCAGATCCCTTTTTAATCGATCGATTTCTGCACGGGGTCCGATGATGACCAGAATGTCTCCGGCATTCAAACAGTGGCGTAGCCCCCGTGTGCGAAAGATGAATTCGTCACCCAAAGTGCGATCCACCATACCCAGCAGCACCAGGTCATAGAAGTCGCGCAGCCTCAAATCACCGATTGCCCGACCATCGAGAAATGACTCCCTGGTGATCGGCACCT
This sequence comes from Chromatiales bacterium, assembly GCA_030145485.1. Lineage (GTDB taxonomy): Bacteria > Pseudomonadota > Gammaproteobacteria > Chromatiales > Chromatiaceae > Sva-25. Next base: position 25,592 of record JAQYVP010000063.1, on the reverse strand, counting down.
GGGCCATGTTCAGGTCCAGTTCGCTCATCAGCGTTCTTTCCATGACCTGGGATATGATCGGTTTTCTCAGCATACGCCAGATCTTGAGGCCGCTGATCTCATAGGGATCAATCACCTTGTCCGCCCCGGCGGCCAGAAATTTGGGAATCGAGTCGGGCGAGTCGGCGATAGAAACAATGCGGACCACGGGATCGATGGACCTCACCGAGATGACCAGGAAAATGTTTTCCGCATCATCCGGCAACAGACAAAACACGGTGTCGATATCGCTCCCGATACCTGCATCCCTCAGTTCCTGATCGCGGCTGTAATCCACCACGGCGGTTTCAAAACCCAGTTTTTCGGCCTGCCTGATGTTCTCCTCATTGCTGTCGAGGACGATCACGTCATTCCTGATGCTGTTCAGGGAGTCCGCGATATCCACGGCAAGTTTTTCGTAACCGAAGAGGGCAATGCGGTGTTTGTTGTCAGGCATGTTTTCTCTCGCTATTCTCGCTACAACCCGCTCTTTCCCAGCTTGTCCTTGAAATGATTCAAGCTGAAATCGTCTCCGAACAGCACCAGAATATCATTGCTCCTGACCACGAAATCGCCCGGTGGATGGAAGTGAAACTGCTGCTTTTCGAGTTCGAATACACTGGTGTATAAATCACTGACACGGCCACTGGGGACCACAACCCCAAACAGGACCAAACGATAATGGGGGAAATCGATAGCATCAATGCTTTTTCCGTCTGCAAGTGAATCCGGGGGGACGACTACCGCATCAGTACCTACATCCTTGTTGCCACTCAGAATGCCGTACAGGGCGTCGAAGGCAACGGGCTGATCGACATAGGCATTGACGACCCGACCGACAGACTCGAATGATACGACCACATGGTTGGCCCCGGCCAGCCGCAACTTTTCGGCAGACTCGCGCTTGTTGGCGCGGGCGATAATCAACACCTCTTTGTTCAGATAGCGCGCCGTCAGCGTAATAAAAACGTTCACGACGTCGTCGCCAGTGGTGCATACGATGGCTCGAACAGCTTCCTGAATGCGCAGCCGTTCCAACATGTCATTGCTCGAAGCATCCCCCTGCAGAGCAAGATAACCCGAGGCGCGTGCCAACTCTACCTTGTCAGGGTCTTTATCCAGGATCAGAAAATACGCATTCTCTGCAGCGAGCTTTTCCACCACCACTTCGCCGACCCTACCGTAGCCGCAGACAACGGTGAAGTCGTGGGCGCGCCTCAACTCAGCGAACACCCGATGCTCGCGCAGTGTGCGCAGCTTTTCGGCAAAGGAGGAGACGATAATCGAGGTGAAGAACGAGATGACGCCGATGCCGGAAACAATCAGCGCCATGGCAACGAAGCGCCCCTCCGGAGTTTGCGGAATGATGTCTCCATAACCCACGGTGGAAATGGTGACCAGAGACCAGTAGACGGCATCGAAAAAAGTGTCGATACGACTCTCCGGCAGGCCAGCTTCCAGCACGTAGATTGCCGTACTGGACGCGATGACGATAAACCCGGCGAATAGCCCCAGCGTGGCGAGCTCGAAGCGCTTCTCCGCAAGGACTTTGGCGAATTCGTTCACGCTGCTGGCGTAGCGGAACAGCTTGAAGAGGCGGAATAGCAGAAAGATGCGCAGCACCCGCACGCCCCGGAAACTTGGGAGGATGGCTAGCAGGTCGATAATAGCGAGCGGCGAACTGGCATAGCGCCACTTCTGATTGATCACCTCACCCAGGGCTGGAGCAATGCGGAAATTCGCGTGCATGAACTCCGCTCGTTCGAAGCGTTCGATGATAATCGCCCGCGAGTCGTTGTAGACCCAGGCGCGCAGCAGATATTCTGTGATGAATACCGTCACGATGAAAATCTCGAAGGCATTGCCAAACCAGCCCAGATCCTGCTTGATTTGATAGATCAGGAGCGAAACCGAGACAATCACCAGAACGATCATGGTGGCATCGAAATAGGTCCGCACTCTGGAATGGGGATCGCTCAACAGCCTGTAGAAAAACTGTTTGACCTGGCGGTAACGCGGGGAGTCATCCAGGTAGTAGCAGAGACGAACAACTTTCTTGCTGATCACAGATTAGAGACCGAATTTCATTGTGTTTCTTCCTGGGGTGAATTGACCTGCACCAGTCGTTTCACGATACGTTCAACATCTCTGAATTCATCAGGGACAATATTTATTCTACCATCTGGAATCCGAGTCTGCGTTCCATCATTCACTCTATGAGGATCCCGCTGAGCAGCGAAAACAAGGTCATGTGGATTGCCTCAATGACAGGGCTTGAAAACGATTGCCGATGATGTGTGTTAAAGTCAATTTCAACTACTGTTCATCTTCCATTCATATTATTCATATCATCCATGATGCCTTTGGAATCTTCGCGAGATACTGATGTAATCCCAATCGGTTCAATTACTGAAGTTCATGGTCCGGTCGTGGTGATTGCCTGCAACCAAATACCACCTCTGCGCCAGGCTTTGTACACAGACCTTGGCCATGAAACCTGTCTGTTTGAGGTTCACCAGCATCTTGATGAACACCATTTACGTGCTATAACGCTGCACCGGACTGCAGGCTTGAGACGGGGAACACCGGTTTATGACAGTGGTGCTCCACTGCATGTGCCGGTTGCGCCTGACTGCCTGGGTCGAATACTGAATTTCTTCGGCGAACCACTGGATGAGGGCCCGCCTTTGAACAATCAGGGGTTTCGCAACATCCATAGCCGGCCTCCGCCACTGCAGGATGCCCTGGGCGCCAGCGGTATTCTGGAGACCGGGATCAAGGTGATTGACTTGCTTTGTCCTTTTGTAAGCGGGGGTAAAACCGGTCTGTTTGGCGGGGCAGGGGTTGGTAAAACCGTGTTGATTATGGAATTCATGCACGCTATCGCCACTCTGCACAAAGGCGTTGCTGTGTTCGCCGGGGTCGGCGAGCGTATTCGCGAGGGCCATGAACTCTGGCACGAGATGCAGGAGGCCGGTGTCATGGGGCAGTCCCTGATGGTCTTCGGTCAGATGGATGAGTCGCCGGGAGTGCGTTTCCGGGTTGGGCTCTCCGCGCTGACCTATGCCGAGTACCTGCGTGACACCCTGCACAAGGAGGTTCTATTCGTGATGGATAATATCTTCCGCTTCGTGCAGGCAGGGAGTGAAATCTCAACTCTATTGGGACGCATGCCCGCCACCGTCGGTTACCAGCCCACCCTTATCACCGAGGTAGCAGAGATGCAGGATCGCATTCTCTCCACCCGCCAGGGCGCCATGACCTCGGTGCAAGCGGTTTACGTGCCGGCGGATGATATGACCGACCCCGCGGTAAGCGCTATCCTTAGCCATTTGGACACGACGGTAATCCTGACCCGGGTCCAGACCGGCAAAGGGATCTACCCGGCAGTGGATCCACTACAGTCCGGCAGCATGCTGATGGACCGGCACACATTGGGGGATCATCATTACACGATTGCCGAGGGAGTTCGCGAACACCTGTCACGTTATCATGAATTGGAAGACATCATGACCATGCTCGGCATTGAGGAGTTGACGCCAAAGGATCGTCGCATTGTCATGCGTGCACGTAAGCTGCAGCGTTATCTCACCCAGCCGTTCAAGGTGATCGCATCTCACACCGGTCTCAAAGGCGTTTCTGTGCCGCTTCACCAGACTCTGGATGACTGCGAGGCATTTTTGTTAGGTCGATTTGACGACATTCCAGAGGAACACTGCTATATGCGTGGCGCCATGTCGGAATCGCCATCATGAAAAGGTTCACGTTGGCGCTCCAGGACGCAGCCCATACCGAGCGAATCAATAACGTGACATCCTTTGTGGGCGAAGATGCCAGCGGCAGCTTTGGTATCCTCGCGGGTCACGCGCGCATCATGACATCTCTTGTGTTCGGGCTGGCGCGTTTTCGTATTGACAAGAATCCCTGGCAATACCTGGTCCTACCCGGTGCGCTGCTCTATTTCAGGGATAACGAGCTCTCCATCAGCACCAGGCATTACCTGATCGACGGCGACTATGAGCGTATCAGCAGCGCCCTTCAGGAACAGTTTGTCGCCGAGGAGATGGAACTGCACGCAATGAAAATAAGTCTGCACCAGATGGAAGAACAGCTGCTTAAACGGCTCTGGGAGACGACTCGTCAAGGAGAGCTGACATAGTGGACCACAAAGAGCGACTCCGCAAACGGGTAGAATTGCAGGCTCGGCGCATGCAGCAGGCTGAAAAGGACCGCCCGACGCTTCTATCGCAGACCGTCTACATCGGCACCCTGGGTTTGCTCTTCGTGCTGCCGGTGGTGGGAGGCGCCTACCTGGGGCGTTGGCTGGACCTGATGGTTGAAGGTTACTCGATTCGCTGGACCTTGAGCATGATCATTCTGGGCGTGATCACTGGAGGGATTAACGTCTACCTTTTTATCAGGGAACGTGAATAATGGAGAATGGTGTCATCATTGCTGACGTTGTGTTCCAGCTTGGGCCGATTCAAATTACCAATACCGTGGTAACCACCTGGGTCATCATGGGCGCAATTGCTGTTTTCAGCTGGCTGCTCACCCGCCGTCTGCAAATACAGCCCGGCTGGGTTCAGACGGCGGCTGAAGGTGTTGTCAGCACCATCGAGGAATCCATCCGTGGCATTGCACCGAGGTATGTGGATCACCTCCTGCCCTTTGTCGGCACGCTATGGCTGTTCCTGATTATTGCCAACCTGAGTGGACTGATACCAGGCGTGCATTCGCCAACCCGCGATCTGTCGGCCACCTCGGCCCTGGCGATTCTGGTTTTTCTTTCGGTACACTGGTTTGGCATCCGCACCCAGGGCGTGAAGTCCTACCTGCGCCATTATCTCAAACCAAGCCCTATCATGCTGCCTTTCCACATTATCAGCGAAATCACGCGCACCATCGCCCTGGCCGTACGGCTGTTCGGCAACATGATGAGTCTTGAAATGACGGCCCTGCTGATCCTGCTGGTGGCCGGTTTTCTGGCTCCCATCCCTATCCTGATGCTGCATATCATCGAGGCGCTGGTGCAGGCCTATATCTTCGGTTTGCTTGCGCTAATCTATGTGGCCGGTGGATTACAGTCACAACAACTCACACAACAGAAACATAACGAGAAAACAGAGGAGTAATCTATGCCCGATCTATCCACATTCGCCCTGGCATCCACCGTGGTTGCTGTTTTAGGAATATCACTTGGCGTGCTGTTACCCGCCTTTGCCATGGGGCGCGCTATCAGCAGTGCATTGGATGCCCTGGCCCGTCAGCCGGAAGCGGAGCGCTCCATTATGCGCACTCTGTTTATCGGTCTGGCCATGATCGAGTCGCTCGCAATCTACGTGCTGGTCATCGTACTCATCGTGCTGTTCCGCAATCCACTTCTTGAATATCTGTTGAAGTAGTGAACGGTATGCATATCCTGCATAGAGAGGCTCTGATCGAATTGCTGCGCGCTTCGATCAGAACTCCTTTTCAAGTTTTTTTACGGGGGAAGGGTCGCATATTAATAACTTACGAACCATTTCATGTTGACCCTTCCCCCGAACCCCCATCCCTTTGATTCATTCACAGCTTCCATAGAGACGACAGTTGAAAAAGCATACACAGGGGATACCATCTTGGAACTGAACTGGTCCACCTTCATTCTCGAGATCATTAATTTTCTGATCCTGATCTGGATCCTGAAACACTTTTTCTACAAACCTGTGTTGGATGTGATTGCCCGCCGTCGCGCCGGTATCGAAAAAACCATTGAGGAGGCCAGCTCTCTGCACAGTGAAGCCGAAGCGCTGCAAAAACAGTATGAAAGCCGGTTGACAGAGTGGCATCAGGAACGGCAGGCGGCACGGAAGGTCCTGGAGGAGGAAATCCAGGGGGAACGGGAACGGCAGATGTCGGCATTGCAGACGACTCTGGAGGAGGAGCGTAAAAAGTCCCGCTTTGCTGCACAACGTCAACTGCAAGCCAGTCAATTACAGAATGAAAAAACGGCATTAAGACAGGGGGCACAGTTCGCCACGAAACTCCTGTCAGCTGTATCCTGTCCCGAATTGGAAAATCGCCTGATCGATCTTTTTCTTGCTGATTTTTCCTCCCTGTCAGCTGAACATTTGAGCAAACTGCAAGATGCTGCGGGAAACTCACCAGAGCACATTCTCATTACCAGCGCACATCCTCTTGAGAGTAATCGACGTCAATCACTTGAGCATGCGTTGAGCCGGATTCTGTCGGTGAACGTGAACGGCCACGTTCGCTATAAACAGGATAAAGCATTATTGGCTGGAATACGCATCAACGCAGGAGCCTGGATACTGCGCGCCAATCTGCTGGACGAGTTGAAGGGCTTTACGGATTTCGCCCATGAAATCTGAAACGCTTCATCCTGTAGATTTACTGGAAAAGCAAGCTGCCTGGCTTGATCATTACCACCTTGGCTTGCGTATAACCGAGCAGGGTATCGTGGTTTCCGTGGGTGATGGCATCGCCTGGATCAGCGGTCTACCTTCTGTTGCGATGGAAGAGATCCTCGCATTCGAGGATGGCAGCCAGGGGATGGTCTTCGACCTCACAGAAGAGTTGGTCGGTGCAGTACTGTTGCATGAAACCGATCGACTTACCGCTGGAACGACAGTTTATCTCTCTCCCCGGCCATTGAGTGTGCCCGTGGGTGATAACCTGTTGGGCCGTGTTGTCGATCCACTGGGGAATCCACTGGATGGGCGGCAAAAGCCTGAACTGACTACCATGCAGCCACTGGAAAGGCGATCCCCTGCGATCGTGGCGCGTGATTTTGTGCATGAACCACTCTATACCGGCATCAAGGTTATCGACACTCTCATCCCTATCGGCAAGGGACAACGCCAGTTGTTGATCGGTGATGAAGGGCTGGGCAGAAGCTCGATAGCCATCGACACGGTCATCAATCAGCGGGGCAGGGATGTCTACTGTGTGTATGTGCTAATCGGGCAAAAACGTTCTACTGTTGTCAATACCATAAAAACACTGCGCAGCTATGGCGCCCTGGAGTACACCACCATTATTGTCGCCGAGGCCAGCACCCTGCCCGGACTTCAGCATCTGGCACCCTTTGCCGGCTGCGCCATCGCTGAATTTTGGATGCAGCAGGGATATGACACGCTGGTTGTATACGATGATCTCTCTACCCATGCGAAGACCTACCGGGAACTCTCGCTGCTTTTACGCCGCCCGCCCGGAAGAGAGGCCTATCCGGGGGATATTTTCTCTCTTCATGCACGTCTTCTGGAACGCAGCACCTCGCTTAACACCGCCCATGGCAGCGGCAGCATGACGGCCTTGCCTATCGTTGAGACCAAGCAGGGAGAGATAGCCGCCTATATTCCCACGAATCTCATCTCTATCACGGATGGGCAAGTCTACCTGGAGCGGGGGCTCTTCACCGCCGGCTTCCGTCCCGCCATCGATATCGCAAAATCGGTGTCCCGCATCGGCGGTAATGCCCAGCACCCCCGCATCAAAGAGGAGTCGGGCCGCATGAAACTTGATTACCTCCAGTTCATGGAACTGGAGGTGTTCACACACTTTGGCGCCCGTCTCGAAGCCTCTATGGAGGCGGCCATTCGACGTGGCCGTGTACTGCGTCAGATTCTCAAACAGGAGCGCCTCTCTCCTCTCTCCGGCGAATTCCAGATGGCCTGGCTGGTGGCCTTTAACGATGGCCTGTTCGATGACGTCGAACCTGATGATATTCTGCCTCAACTGGCGCTACTTGAAGGCCGCATCAAACAGACGGAGCTGACCCTGAACAGTTCCCGGGAGCAATGGATTGAAGCTGTAACCGCCTGGTTACAGTCATGAGCCGCCGCCGGGAACTGGAAAGGCATCGTCATACCCTGGACGAGACCCGGGAGATCATGAACTCCATGAAGACCCTGGCATATATGGAGACCCGCAAACTGGCGCGTTTTCTTGATGCCCAACGCTCAGTGGTTGCCCATATCGAAACCGTGGCCGGTGATTTTCTTGGGTTCTACCCCGAAACGCTTCCACAATCGGACAAATTAATGCCGGTCTATCTGCTGCTTGGCTCGGAGCGCGGCTTTTGCGGTGAGTTCAATGAAGCCCTGCTGGCAGAAACAGAATCACACATGCAGGAGAGCGGCATCAATACGCCCCGGTTGATTGTGACAGGAGGTAAGCTGTGTGATCGTTTAGCAAAGGACCCGCGTGTCATCACATTCATTGATGGCGCCAACGTAGCTGAAGAGGTCGAAAAAACGCTGATTCAGATCATCAATAACCTGACAGGATTGCAGGCCCGGGATGAAGCGATGGCGCTTCGTGTCTTCTATCACGAGCCAGAGGGGGAGGGGGTCGCTATGAAACGAATATTGCCGCCCTTCGAACAACCCGGAAAGAGAGTGCCGATTTTTTCCCATCCACCGCTACTCAACCTGCAGCCGAAGGCATTCCTGGCTGAATTGATCGACCACTACCTGTTTGCCGCCCTGCATCAGATCCTATATGTCTCATTGATGGCGGAAAACCAGCATCGTGTCCAGCACCTCGAAGGCGCAGTGAGGCACCTGGAAGACAAATCAGCGGATCTGCTGCACCGATGCAATCTCCTCCGTCAGGAGGAGATTATCGAGGAGATCGAGGTCATCCTGCTCAGCACAGACAGCTTCGATAACTCCTTGCATAAACGTAAGTCATGGACTATCAGAGAGTCTACTAAGTGATTAGCCATACGGATCACTGCCAGGGTTGGGTGGCATAGGGGAAGTAAAATGATCATCAGCATCCTGAAACATGCCTTGATGATCACCAGTTTCGTGTTGATCATGATGCTGTTGATCGAGTATATCAATGTACAGACGCGGGGATCATGGCAACTCGCACTCAGGAAAAATCAATTTGGTCAGTATGTGCTGGGGGCATTTCTCGGGGTAGTACCCGGCTGCCTCGGAGCCTTTACCGCTGTATCACTCTATTCACATCGCACTTTGAGTTTTGGGGCTTTAGTGGCAGCCATGATCGCCACCAGTGGTGACGAGGCCTTTGTGATGTTTACCATGTACCCATTGCAGGCATTATGGATCTCTCTCATCCTGTTTGTTGTCGCACTGGCAGCCGGTTGGCTCACGGATATCCTGTTTAAAAACCAGGCGCGTTTTCTTGAGTTGGAGGATCATGAGCTGGAACTTCACGAGGAAGAGGCCTGCCACTGTTTTTCACCTGGGAACATGCTCATCCAGCTCAGTCAGATGACCTTTGCCAGGGCGGTCCTGATCGCCATGTTTGGTGGTCTCCTGTTCCTTCTTGCTACCGGTCTGCTGGGATCGGAGGTTTGGGACTGGAAGAAAATCACCTTTACCATTGGCGCCGGGTTTGCATTATTTGTGGTGCTCACCGTACCTGATCACTTCCTGGAACAGCACCTGTGGGAACATGTGGTCAAGAAACACCTGGCGAGGATTTTTTCTGGACCTTCGGCGCCTTACTGGCGATCCACTATCTGGACGCTTACCTGAATATCAGCGAATGGATTCAGGACAACCTTTTCCTGGTATTGTTGATTGCCGTGCTGGTAGGCATCATTCCGGAATCAGGACCGCACCTGATCTTTGTCACCTTGTTTGCCCAGGGGACGATACCATTCTCTATTCTGCTGGCCAGTTCCATCGTGCAGGATGGCCACGGCACCCTTCCTCTGCTTGCGGTATCCGGGCGCGCCTTTATCTGGCTCAAGCTGGTGAATATTGCATTTGGCCTTTTGCTGGGACTCTCAGGACTCTATTTGTTCCCTTGATTTCTAAGAACAGATCGACAATAGCACAGAACTGCTTGTCCCAAGCTATGGAAGCGCCTATATAACTGCGCGTACAGCCAGGACATCACATGATGCGGTATGCAGCACGCCGGTCGCAGTGGAGCCCAAAAGCGCGCTGATACCGTGGCGGCCATGGCTGGCCACTACAATGAGGTCCATCTGCCGCTCTTTTGCAAAGCGCACAATCTCATGCTTGGCCGAATGCTCACTCACCACGACCTCCTGGAGAGACTCAATCTCTCCCAAACGTCGAGCTTGATCGGCAAGCAATTCATGAGCGCGATTCATCCGATACTGTTGCGGATCGGTATTCTCCGGGGCTATCTGTTCATTTGATCGGTCTACCGGAAAATACTCAACGACATGCAGCAAAGTGAGCTGTGCACCAGTGTCACGGGCCAGACTCGCCGCCCGATCAACCGCTGCTTCACTGGAAGGGGAAAAATCGATTGCGCATAGGATGTTGCGATAACTTTCCATCTTTGGTCTCCTAATTTACGTTGCAAATTGCGGATAGAGATCAAACAACGACCTGTCACACTACCTCAATCGTTTTCTAAAAACTCATTAAATATTTGAAACTCTTCATCCATCTCCTTTTTTAAGGCCTCCTCCGCATCCAAAAACCTGGGATACTCACCCTCGTGTTGGATGCTGGAGCAAATCCGCGCCATATGGCAGTAACCTGCGACCTTTTCAGCCAAATGGAGGGTGCGATACTCTCCATGAACCGGTGCTAAACAGACCATACATGCTTCCGCAACAAAATGGGCTGCCTGTTTGCCGTAATCCAACTCTGAAAATCCGGAACGTGGATTTGTTGCGACGTAAACAGAGCGAACCGCATGATACGCATTTTCCAGCTCTTCAGCGGTGATGTCGCTCTTTTCCGCAATCAGCTGAGCATGTTTGGTGCAACCCCCCTCCGTCAGGTCCAGGACATTTGAGATAAACCTGGCACCAACTTGCCGTTGCTTAGCCAGTGAAAGAGAAGACAATGCTTTCTTGAAGGCTTCATTACTTGAAATTTTTTCCACGATTATCTCCGGTTATTCGCTTAGAAGTACAAAGAGAGGGCAAGCTTTTTTATAACGTAACTTCTGTAAGCTTAGCCAACTGCTATGTAAATAGCAAAATATGCAACTTATTCGAGCAACTGCTGACTCTTAAAACTCTGCTGTATAGTGGTTCTGTCTCTTCTTGTTATCCATCGGTACACACTCTCAGGCTAGCTCCCTGGATTACATGAGGTTGTGTGTTCATGATAGTCTGGTGTCCGGATGTGAGATCAAACTGGAACGAGTGATCGGGAGTGAACCCGTTTTATGAGTGCTCGTATTTCACAGGACTTTTTCTCGGGGATGCATTGATGAACGACTGGACAACTGTAGAAGGATCACCAAACCCCTTGGGCGTAACATTCATCGAAAACCAACGTGCATATAACTTTGCCTTGTACTCGAAACACGCCACCGGCATTACATTACACCTATACAATGAAGCCGACCCTGAACATCCGTTCTACAGCTACTCCTTCGATCATTTGATAAACAAGTCGGGACGCATCTGGCATTGCCGTTTTCCAGGTGACATTGTGGATCAGGCAAAGTACTACGGCTATCAAGTCAACGGCCCGTATGATCTGAATGAAGGTCATCGCTTTGATCCCGATAAAATTCTTCTGGATCCCTATGCCCGTGCAGTCTATTTTCCTCCAAACTTTAGTCGTCATGCGGCAATCAATCCAGGTTCCAATGCAGGAAAAGCGCCGTTGGGGGTGATCCGTACCAACTGTGTGCCATTCGACTGGTGCGGTGACCGGAAACCCCGGCATACACATGACACGATTATCTATGAGTTACATGTGAAAGGATTTTCCCGGCGTGACAACTCGGGCGTGAGTAATGACAACAGAGGAACCTTCGCGGGACTTGTCGAAAAAATCCCCTATCTCAAAGAGCTGGGCGTCACAGTCGTTGAACTGATGCCGGTGTTTCAGTTCGACCCCCAGGCTGATGATTACTGGGGCTACATGCCGTTGAGTTTTTTCACACCGCATCACCTCTACGGGAGCCATCAAGACCACGACGCATTGCTCAATGAATTTCGTGAAATGGTCAAGGCGCTGCACCAGGCTGACATCGAAATAATTCTGGATGTAGTTTACAACCATAGCGGTGAAGGCAACGAACACGGTCCGACATATAGTTTTCGAGGCATTGACAACACGACCTATTATTTACTTACACATGACCGTCGCTATTATCGTAACGACGCAGGAACCGGCAACGTTTTACATACCGCCAACCGTTATGTGCGGAGCATGGTGCTTGATAGTCTCCGTTATTGGGTCAACGAGATGCATGTAGACGGCTTCCGCTTTGACCTGGCTTCGATTTTTACGCGCCGCAGCGATGGCACTGTCAACCTGGAGGAGGCGCCGATCATTGCCGCCATCCGATCGGATCCTGATCTTAGCCAGGTGCGTCTCATTGCTGAAGCCTGGGATACTTCCAGTTATCAACTCGGGCGCAACTTCCCCGGTATCTCCTGGCTGCAATGGAATGGGCAATTTCGCGATCAAATACGTTCATTCGTAAAAAGTGATCCCGGAAGAGTCAATGATCTGATGCGCCGGCTTTATGGCAGCGATGATCTTTTCCCTGATACCTTGATGGATGCTTATCACGCTTTTCAAAGTGTCAATTTCGTGACAGCACACGATGGTTTCTGCTTATATGACCTGGTTTCATACAATCAAAAACACAATCAAAGCAATGGTCACGACAACAGTGACGGAGCAGATCAAAATTTTTCGTGGAATTGTGGTTGGGAAGGTGATGAACAGGCACCGCAAGAGGTACTGATGCTTCGTAAGCGCCAGATAAAGAATTTCTGCTGCTTGCTCATGCTAAGCAACGGCACCCCAATGCTGTGTGCGGGGGATGAGTTCATGAATACCCAGCACGGCAACAATAATCCCTACAACCAGGACAATGAAACGAGCTGGCTGGATTGGGATCTGCTGCAGAGGAACCAGGATCTCTTTCGCTTCTTTAAGTATATGATCGCATTCCGCAAAGTTCACCCTTCTCTTGGGCGTAGCCGCTACTGGCGTGACGATATTTATTGGTACGGTGTGGGCCCAGAAGTCGACACTGCTTATCATTCACATGCGTTAGCTTACTGTCTTCACGGCGCATCCCGGGGCGACCAGGACATATATGTCATGATCAATGCTTACTGGCAAGATCTGGTGTTTACGATCCAGGAAGGGGCGTTTGATGAGTGGCATCGTGTTGCGGATACAAGCCTGGAAAGTCCCGATGATATTGCCGGGTCCGGAGATGAGCAATCCCTGCAAAACCTGCATTACAACGTAAAGGCCCGTTCAGTCGTTATCCTGACACACTCTTGATCAATACTTCCGCTGCTGATTCCAGGGGGTTGTCCAGTAACTTTTCAAACAATGGCCAGACCCCACAGATGGCATTCAATTTGCCGATGAAGATGGCGCAGGGGCTTGCTCGAACATCTCCCACCCCGGGGCGCTGCGGCAGAGTCCTCAGAAAAATGTCGGGTTACATAGCTTGTGCTGTGTAACCCGATTCTCTCAGTTGTAAACCGTGACCGTATTACAATGTATCGTCTTGTGGAACGGGCCGACGGAGATTCAGGGGGGCATGCGGGTTCCTGAAAAAGCCGCCGAAATCAGGAAACCGTGGAAAGCCGTGCTGAAAGAACGGATCTGCGCCATAGCGGTTGTTAAAAAAGGGATCATTAAATAAGTCCCCACGAAAGAAGGGGCGATTGAATATAGCATCAGGTTGCATATTCAGCGCATTCAACAATGCTTCTCTCTTCTCCACAGGCAACTCCTGTTGCTCCTGGATCTGCTTAATGATCTCTTCGCGCTTCCCCTCGAATGTGAAACTCTTCTGATCGCCATTTTCATCCTTGTAAGCCACTTCTGCATGGTAGCGACCATCCGGCAGCGTTTTCACCTCGACAGATTCAAAGCTATCCCAGGAGAGACTCTGCTGCTGTTCGCCGCCCCGTAACGCAGGTGGCGCAAGAGGATTCGCCGGACGGGACCGATGCCATTGGTGACGATAATTCGGTGCGCTGCGCCCGCCCAGGGTTACGCTGATCTGTCTCAACTCTCCTTGATGCACCCCCTGGAATGTCACCTGGCTGCCCGGCTTTGCAGCCTTCACCAGGGCGGATAGCTGCTGCGCCGAATAGAGCTGCTGATCTCCCATGGCGAGTAGTATATCGTGCCTCTGCAGACCTGCTTTTGCTGCGGGGGAATTTGCATCGACAGCTTTGATCATTACACCCTGTCCGTCTGGAACCAGTGCGCCGAGTTGCGCCGACAGCGCTGGCGGCACCTTGCCAAGCGCCACTCCCAACCATGTGATTTGCTCGCTTGGCGCCTGCTGCGCAGGCTGTGGCGGGGTAACTGGCGATGATGATGAAGGAGGCTGCGCCGCCTGCTGTCCGGCAAAGTCTGGTTGAGTTGTTGCATTGTCTGCAGTTTCAGCAAACAGGAGAGCACTGTGTAGTGCAGTGAGTGAGATCACTGCAGGTAAGATGGAGCCTGTGGATATTTTCATGGTATCTTCCTCGTACTTTATCTTATTGGTATTTCGTTTCTTGATATGGCGTCAGCTGATCATAATTCAAGACTTCATGGATTTTTTGGTCCCTCAGCAGTATCCGTGGGTAATAACGCGTAGATTCAGAGGCCGGATTCCATGCGGCGCAATGGAGGTTGGTTATTGACGCCGAACAACAGTTTTGTCATCGCGAGGAGTGGAATGACGCGGTAATCCAGATTGCTTCACTCTGTCACTGTGAACAGAGTGACAGAATTCTTGATGATCTTGTATAAGATTTACAGAGTAAGGGAAGATATAACCTTCTCCCAGGGGTTTGAAAATGGCTGCTTTTGTAAATCTCTGAGTTTTTCCGGGTTTCCGGGATCTCCGATCCATATAGGGTGTGGTAAAAACAGTGGATTGATAATACTTCGACCTGGATCAAATGCCTTAAAGCTGATTCCCGCCAAATCAGACCAGGTATAAATAAAATCCGATAGAGTATAGGCGCGATATAGCATTTTTTGTGTTGCAGTGATTTTATTACTCTTTTGCCAGGAGGCACTGCGCCATATGATGAAAGGCACCGTATACATTGGGCTGGTTGGTGCTGCTTCGTTTCGTCCTGCAAATAGGCGCTGCGGGATATCATAAACCTCTTCACCATGATCAGAAAAATAGATAATAAATCCATTGTTATTACTCTTTTTATATTTCCGGATCAATGTTGAAATGACATAATCGTTGTAACGAACTGCATTATCATATTCATTGTATTCCCTGACATGCCTCCTTTTTCTTACCCACAAAGGCTGACCCGTTCTGCTCTTAAAGAAATTATAACTTTCAGGATAACGATAATGATATGCCCGGTGCGTTCCCAGTAAATGTATGACTATAAGCTTTTTTTGTTCACTATTACTCAATATTTTTTCGAAGGGTTTGATAACGACTTCGTCATACTGCGCGGAGTTTTGCGAACGATTGTTATTCAGGTAAATTTGTTCATCAGCCTGCCTGGAGAATGTCGTCAACATGGTGTTACGTTCGGTTTGGGTTTGCTGGTTGGTAATCCAGTAAGTTTTGTATCCTGCCTGCTTCATGAGGTTCATCAGGGTCGGTTTTTTCAGGTATAAATCGGGATGTTTTTCATCGGCAAACGATAAGACCTGTTGCAGTGTTTCGATGGTGTAGGGGCGTGGCGCATAAACGTCATGAAAAACCAGCAGTTCATCACTTAATGCTGACAACTGCGGGGTGGTATTTCGATGATAACCATAGAGCCCCATCCTTTGACTGTTGGTAGATTCACCAATCACGAGAACCAGGGTGTTTGACGTGTTTGCATTCTTGTCGTGTAGATTTTTCAGTGGCGCTATATTTTTGTTGGCTAATAATTGCTGCTCGATCTCATGGAGTGATTTCTTGTATTTTATATAGCCCACGACCAGGTGCCAGGGTGCAACAGGTTCCATGCAATTCATCTGGTAGCTAATAGCACTTTCCACGGAAGTATGCTTGAAAACAAGGCTATAGATTGCAGGTGAACACACAATTAAAGTGATGGAAACAACAAGGATTGTGCGCATTTTTATTGGAGCATAAGCGGGTTTTGCGTATTTCCATATCAGAAAAGGGACCAATGTGTAAGCAATCAAGGCGGGAATCATCCACCAGCTGAAATAAGATTCAAGAAACTCACTGGATTCCGACCAGTTGGATTCAAATATGATAAAAAGAACACTTTGGGAGAAATCCTGGTGATATAAAGCCAGGTAACCCATCGTTATTAGAGAACTTGCCCACAGGAACACTCCTGTAATTCCGGCAATGATCTTGCTGTAGTGTGGTAATAGCAGAATTGGAATCAGCCATACCAGGCTCATATAGATAGCCTGGAATAGCCCGGTAATATCCACTATGCCGCTCGCATAGATGATTATCTGATGTACACCGGAGAAATAGAAAAAAAAGAAAAAATATCGCCAAAGATTTTTCCAGGAAAAAACTTCTTTTTCAGAATAATCAGATGAAATTGACATGCCTGTCTCTTAGAAAAAGGACGAAGAAAAGGACAAAAAACAAAAGGGGCACTATCCTTGCAGTTCTATGTGGCGCCAGATGTAGGAGTGGTTTTCTGACCACGATTGAAATGCGACAGCATTTGACTCCTATGCACGGGTTATTGTGCAGGCATCCTTCATTGTCCGATTTACAGTTCGTCATCTCGACGAAGGAGAGATCTTAGCGCTCTGAGCATCAAGATCCCTCGTCGTTCGCCTACATGGATGTAGGTGAGGGGCGTGAGCAGGACGCGGAAGCTTCGTTCCTCGCTTCCCTCTGGGTTACAGGAAAAGTGTACACTACATTTAAGATAAGTGAAGGATGCCGTAACGTGCAAACTTTTAGGTCTAAATAGTGGATGCGGCAAAAAGATCTCTTATCCCCTGCATATTTTTCACCCCTGATTCTTTGCACGGGGTTATAGAGATGTCACCAGTCACCCGGAAATTCAGGAGAACACCATGAGCATTACGAACGAGTTGCAGAAAACCATCACCGGCATGGTGGATGAGAAGCGAGGCATTCTGGCCGCAGACGAGAGTTCGCCGACCATCAAGAAACGCTTCGATGCAATCGATACAGAAGCGACCGAAGCCAATCGTCGCGCCTACCGGTCACTTTTGCTGACCACGCCAGGGCTGGGTGAATACATCAGCGGCGTGATCCTGTTTGAGGAGACCCTCGCTCAGAGTGACGACAGCCGCACGCCGCTGCCTGAAGTCGCCTGGTCGCAAAAGATTATTCCCGGGGTAAAGGTCGACAAGGGCAAGGGGCCTTTGCCCGGCGCCCCCGGTGATCTCATCACCTATGGGTTGGATGGCCTGGCGGAGCGACTGCAGGGATACAAACAACAGGGCGCCCGCTTTGCCAAGTGGCGCGAAGTCTATCCCATCGGCCGCCACAACCCGACCCGCATGGGATGGCATGCCAATGCAGAGATGCTGGCCCGCTATGCCGCCGTGTGCCAGGAACTGGGAGTCGTTCCCATCGTAGAGCCTGAAATCCTGATGGATGGTGATCACGACATAGAGCGCTGTGCAGATGTCACAGAAGCAGTGCTGCACTCTGTTTTTCACGCCTTGCACCTGCACGGCATCTCTCTCGAGCTGATGATCCTGAAACCCAACATGGTGCTGCCGGGGCAAGCTTGCCGCACAGCTCCGCCTGAAGAGGTTGCAGAAGCAACCCTGAGAATCTTGAAGCGCACCGTGCCCGCAGCAGTTCCAAGCATCAATTTCCTCTCCGGTGGACAAGGAGCGGATGAGGCGACCGCAAATCTCGACGCCATCAACCGGATGAAGACCAATGCCCCGTGGCAGTTGAGCATCTCCTATGGACGCGCCCTGCAGCAGCCCGCCCTGCATGCCTGGCAGGGCAAGCCGGAAAATAGGGAAGCAGCGCAGCATGCGCTGCTCAAGCGCGCACGCCTCAACAGCCTCGCCCGGCTGGGCGAATACGAGCCATCCATGGAGAAAGAGGGCGGGTAGAGGAGGAATGCAGGCTGGAGCGAGGAGCCGGAAGAAGATTGCAATCGCATTTAGACAAGGCGTAGGGTGGATAAGCGACTGCGCATCCACCATGATTCAGGCACCATGGCGGATGTGGAAATAATGCTCTATATTCTTTCCCCTGCATATCTCCAGCCATGTTTCCCTGCACGAACTTTCTGAGAAGTAATTTCTCAAGCGGATAACGCCATGATCCCTTTGAAACTGCGCAAGATCGCCATCGATACCTACAAGGAGAATGTCGCCTACCTGCACCGTGCCTGCCCGCTCTACCGCAGTGAAGGCTTCCAGGCTCTGAACAAGATAGAGATCCGTGACGGCACCGATAGACAGGCGGTTATCGCGGTGCTGAATATTGTCGATGACGAAAGCATCCTGGCTCCGGATGAGATGGGGATGAGCGAACAGATCTTCGCCCAGTTGAACGCGGCGCCAGGCTCTCCGGTCTACATCGATCACGCCACGCCTCCGGACTCACTGCACTTCGTACACGCCAAGATCGGAGGTAATCGTCTGCGAGAGGATGACTTCCTGAAAATCTGTGAAGACATCGTCAATAACCGCTACTCCAAGATCGAGATCGCTGCATTCCTGGTTGGCTGCGCCGAGACCGGTATGGAGCGCGACGAGATGCTCTATCTCACCCGCGCCATGGTGAAAACCGGCGAACGTCTCGACTGGGGCGTACCCCTGGTGGTGGACAAGCATTGCATCGGCGGCATACCGGGCAACCGCACCACCATGCTGATCGTGCTGATTGTCACCGCTCACAGCATGCTGATGCCGAAGACCTCCAGCCGCGCCATCACCTCGCCGGTCGACGATATCCTGATCTCGGTCGAACGCCCGTTGGCGCTGGATTCCCGAGGCTAGATGATCGCTTCGATTCTGTCAAAAAAGATTGCCGCCGGCTCCACGTACCTGCTGATCGACATCCCCGTCGGAGCAAGCGCCAAGGTGCGCTCCCAGGCGGATGCGCTGAAACTGCGCAAGCTGTTTGAATATGTTGGCGACAACTCCGGCCTGCAGCTGGAGGTGGTGATCACCGACGGCAGCCAGCCCATTGGCAATGGCATTGGTCCGGCCCTGGAGGCGAGGGACATCATGGATATCCTGCACAATGACCCCCATGCGCCGGTCGATCTGAAGGAGAAGGCGCTGCTGCTGGCTGGACGAATTCTCGAATTCGATCCTGACGTGCGCGGCGGCCAGAGTTACCATCTTGCGCGTGATCTGATCGAATCCGGGCGCGCGCTGCAGGCATCTATTTGCATAAGAAGCTGAATGACAAGGTCAGCAGGGGTGAACCGTTGTATACCATCTATGCGCAATTTCCCGCTGACTTCCAGTTTGCAACAAACGCCTCATAGCAACACATCGGCTTTACCATCGGAAGATAGAAATGAAGAGTGACAAGCCGCTGGGTCTGAAAGAGTTGCTCGCAATCGCGATCGGCGGCATGGTCGGCGGCGGAATTTTTACGATCCTGGGGATCTCTGTCTCGATGGTCGGCGTTATGGCGCCTTTCGCGATAGCGCTGGGCGGACTGGTGGCGTGGTTTGCCGCATACTCTTACGTTCAGCTAGGAGTTTTTTATAAAGACGAAGGTGCGACATACGCTTTTTTCAAGCGCACCTATCCCTCATCCCATCTTGCAGCATCATTTGTCGGCTGGTACACCATTTTTGGTTATATCAGTACGCTTGCACTCTATGCCTATACGTTTTCTGCATACAGCATCAGCGGTTTCTCCTTTGCAGATCACGAGGTCATAAGAAAAATCGTTGCCATCGGCATCATCTGGATTTTTGCACTGATCAATCTCTGGAGCGTCAAGGGCATGGGAAGGCTCGAGGATGTGATGGTTTACGCCAAACTGGCGATTCTTTTATTGATTTCAGTCACGCTGATCTATTTTAGCAAAACAGATATTCATACACTCTCCAGTATGCTTGAAAAAGACTTTCACTCCACGCCGTTGATGAGCATCCTCATGGTCTCATCGGTGACTTTTGTGGCTTATGAAGGTTTTCAACTCGTTATCAATGCGGTCAATGAGACGAAAAACCCGGACAAGAATATTCCAAGGGCGATCTATGGAGCAATTGTGCTTGTTTCGCTGATCTACTTTATTATCGCCCTCGGCGCCGTTGTAGCAATCCCTGCTGAAAATCTGATGCAGAACAAGGAGTATGCCCTGGCTGCGGGCGCCGGTGACATCATGGGCAGTCTGGGCAAAAATCTCGTCATCATAGGCGCTGTTCTGGCGACCAGCAGCGCAATCAACGGCACCCTTTTCGGCTCTTCGAGACAGATGGCGAGAATTGCGGATGACGGCTATCTGCCGCACATCATCTGCCAGCGAAGGGGCTCTATTCCAAAAACTGCGATTACAGTGATGGCGGCCACAGCCTCCATGCTGATTGCGATTGGAGGATTGCGGCTGATCCTGGAATTCGGCAGCATCACATTCCTGCTGATCTCGCTGCTGATGGCTATTGCCAATTTCAAAATAAGAAAATCGACACACTCCTCCACCTGGATAACCATCCTCTCTATAGCCGGGCTGTCGACGGGGGCTGGTTTTATCCTATATTACGAGTGGCGTAACAACCCGGAGCAGCTGCTCTTTATCATGATGCTATATGTCGTCTTGACACTGGGGGCCTGGGGGTATGCGCGGCTGAGGAGCAACTCCCACGCCTGACAAACTTCGTCCATATCCGGGAGTTGCAGGCGCTGCTCTGGTCATGATGCAATCAGGCACAACACGTTGTACCGGAAATGCCGCACCAGCAGGCCATCAGGTAAACACGCTTCTCCTTCTCAATATACGGTAGGTCCACATCTTTATCGCATCGTTGACAAGGAACCATGCCAGGGCGTAAGCCCATATCCACAAGGCGTATTCCCAGCTGATTGGCGTGACGAAAATACCGTAGACGACAATCAGGGTGCCGAGGATCTCGGTGCCGAAAGTGGCACCAAACAGCAGTGGAGAGGGCCAGGGGCGCTCCCAGAACCACCCCTCGGCGCGGGTCACATAGAGTGTGCTATGGCCGGCGACGATGAGTTTGAGAAACAGCATGCTGCGGATGACATCTTCCGCAAATCCGTTCTCCCGGAGGATGAAAAACATCATGAACGATGAGATCACGCCGGCAATGCCCAGCACGCTGGAGACAGTAATCAGTTCACTCATGTTCCAGCGCACCGGTGAACGGTGAACCCTGGTGTTGTCATAGGCGATGGCAAGAATCGGGATATCGTTCAGCAGCGCCAGCAGAATGATCATCAGCGCTGTAATGGGATAAAAGTCGAAGACAACGATGGAGATCGTCATGAAGAGAATGATGCGCACGGTCTCGGCGATGCGGAAGGTGGCATAGCTCTTCATGCGCGCAAAGGTGATGCGCGCCTGGCGCACCGCCTCGTTGATTACCGACAGTCCCGGTGCGGTGAGGATGATGTCGGCAGCAGCGCGGGCTGCATCGGTGGCGTTGGAGACGGCAAAACCGCAGTCGGCCTTTTTCAACGCCGGAGCGTCATTCACGCCGTCACTGGTCATGGCGACGATGTGATCGCCTTTTTGCAGGGTATCGACAATACGATACTTGTCCTCCGGCACCACCTCGGCAAATATATCCACCTCTTCGATCATCTCGATGATGGCTGACTCGTGGGTGTGAATGAACTCGCGCTCGAGCAGACGCGTGTCATAGAGTTCGCTGATCTCCGCCATCACTCCGGCGGCGAAACTCCGCGCCTCTTTGAGCCCCACGTCGCCCTTGAGATGTTTGTACATGACGGTGGCCAGTACCTCCGAGAGCTCCAGCAACTCATTGGCGGCTGCGCCGGACAACTCTTTCGAGCTGATGGCGCGTTGCTTCAGGCCGAGAAACTTGCCGATCTCTTTGGCGATGGCGAGGTTATCACCGGTCACCATCTTCACCGCCACGCCGTAGCTGCGCATCTCGGCGATGACCTGCGACGAATCCTCCCGCGGCGGGTCATAGAGCGGGATCAAACCGATCAGCTGCAGCGGCGAGTCACCTTGCTGGCGACCTACCGCCAGAGTGCGGTAACCCCTGGAGGCGAGCTGGTCTACGCTCTCATGCAGGTCACGGGCCGTGTCATCATCCAGATCGGCGATCTCGATCAACACCTGTGCAGCTCCCTTGACTGCAGTGAAAGTGTCGCCGTCCTTGTCGATCTGTGCCTCGGTGCGTTTACGCACCGGATCGAAGGGGGTGAATCCGAGTTGCCGGTAGGAGCGCCACTCAACTTCAGACAGATGTTGTTCGATGAAATGAAAAATCGGCGTCTCGATAGGATCGTTGTTCTCCTCACGCGAGGCGAGCGCCGCAAGTAAAAACAGCTCCTGCTGTGAATGGCCCTCGAACACCACCGGTTTGGCCACCCGCATCTCGTTTTTTGTCAGGGTGCCTGTTTTATCGGTGCAGAAGATATCCACCCCCGCCAGTTCTTCGATTGCTGTCAGCCGGGAGACGATGGCGCGATGACGCGAAAGGTTGATAGCGCCTACGGCCATGGTCACCGACAAAACAGCCGGCAGCGCCACGGGAATGGCCGCCACCGTCAACACCATGGCAAAACGGGCTATCTCGAGGAGGGGCTCATGGTGGAACAATGCCACCATGATAATCAATCCGCGCAACGATTCGGCCTATGATGAATCGTCACAGCACAATTCTATTCTATGGTTGAGGCGGGATTCGCTCAAATTTTACTAATACATGCGATGCCGAAACAGCCAGCCTGCCAGGGAGAGGGTCGCTATGCCGATGAGCGCCATCGGCCAATACTGGTTGAGCAGCAGTGAGTAGCCATTGCCTTCCAGGGTAACGCCGCGCACGATGATCAGGAAGTAGCGCAGCGGATCGAGGTAGGTGAGCCACTGCACCACCTCGGGCATGTTGGCGATGGGCGTAGAAAAGCCAGAGAGGATCACTGCAGGAACGAGGAACAGGAAAGCACCCAGCACCGCCTGTTGCTGGGTCACGGTGATGGCCGAGATCATCAGGCCGACGCCCACTGCCGAGAGCAGAAATAGTACGATGCCCAGATACAATGCGCCGAGACTGCCGCGCAGGGGGATATCAAAAAAAATCACCATCAGCACAATAATCAATGTGGCCTCCAGCAGGCCAATGATGATGCCTGGAATGGCCTTGCCGATGAGGATCTCCACCGGCCGCAGGGGCGTCACCAGCAGTTGGTCAAAGGTGCCTGCCTCGCGCTCCCGGGCCACCGACAGCGCCGTTACCAGCAGGGTGACCACGAGGGTCAACAGGCCGACGATGCCGGGGACGATAAACCAGCGCGATTGCAGATTCTCGTTGTACCAGGCGCGCGTATGCAGGGTGACCAGCGCTCCTCCTTTGCCCTGTGCTGTTAGCCAGTTGCGGTTGTAATCCAGCAGGATAGTGCGCAGATAGTTCATCGCGATCATCGCGGTATTGGAGTTGCGGCCATCGAGTATCGCCTGCAGATGCGTACTCTCTCCCTGCCTCAGTTCGGCGCTGAAACGCTGGCCGATGTGAAGCACCAGCAGCACATCGCGGTTGTCGATAAGGGGGGCGACTTCGTTGTCCCGCTGAATATGGGTGATTACCTGGAAATTGGGTGATCCCTCGATGCGGCTGAGCAACTCCCTGGAGGCGGCGCCGTGATCCTCGTTATAGATTGCCACCGGCACATCGTTGAGGTCGTAGCTGGCGGCAAAGCCGAAAACCAGCAATTGCATGATCGGCGGTCCGATGATGACGAAGCGGCTGCGCTTGTCCCGCAGCAGCACCAGAAACTCCTTGATGGCCAGCGCAAATATCTGTCTAAGAAGCATCTGTCACTCCAGCCGTTTGTGAAATTTACGCCATACCAGCATGAAGAAGAGCAGCAGTAGAACCAACAGCGCTCCCATGTTGGCAAGCACCACAGGCCAGACATCACCAGCGAGAAACAGGGTTTGCAGAATAGCCACGTAATAGCGCGCCGGTATCAGATGCGTGATGTACTGAATCCAGGTCGGCATGGAGTTGATATCAAACAAGAAGCCGGAGAGGATAAAAGCGGGCAGAAAGGTCACGATAATCGCCACCTGTCCCGCCACGAACTGGTTTTTGGCGAGGATGGAGATCAACAGGCCGATTGCCAGCGCCACCAGCATGAACAGCGCCGAGGCGGCGACCAGTAGCCACAGGGAGCCGCGCAGTGGCACATCGAACTGCCATACAGCCAGCGTCGTACTGAAGAGCATGCCGCCCATGCCCAGCACGAAGTAGGGAATCAGCTTGCCTGCGAGGATTTCACCCCTGCGCAGCGGCGTTACCAGCAGCGCCTCCATGGTGCCGCGCTCCCATTCTCGCGCCACCACCATGGCGGTGAGCAGCGATCCGATCAGGGTCATGATGATGGCGATTAATCCCGGCACCAGAAACAGGCGGCTTGAGAGTGCGGCATTGAACCATACCCGCTGCTCGAGAGTCACCGGCATGGGCAACGGTTTGCCCTGGCTGGCCGCGTACCGGCCCAGCCACTCCATCCAGGTTCCCTGAATATAACCCTGCGTAATATTGGCCTGGTTAGAATCGACGCCATTGACGATCACGCCGATGGGCGCCTCGTTGCCTGACAGCAGCCTGGCTGTGAAGTTGTTGCGCAGCCACAGGATGCCATCGATGTGATGTTCATCCAGCGCTTGCTGTGCGGCTTGAATGGCATTGAAATGCAGCGGGCGAAAAAAGTCGGAGCGCTCAAAGGCTCCCGCAAGCGACTGCGTCGCGGTGTCCGGTTGTTCGATGACGATACCAACAGGAATGTGTTTTGCATCCAGTGATACACCGTAGCCGAACAGAAACAGCAACACCACAGGCATCACGAAAGCGATGGAGATGCTCGACGGGTCACGCAGAATCTGCAGGCTTTCCTTGCGAATCATGCCTCGCAGACGCATCATGGCCTGTAAGTTCATGGCGCAACATCCGCTGTTGTGTGCTGGCGCTGCTCGATCAAGCGGATGAAAGCATCCTCCATGGTCGGGTCGGGTTTTTCCTGCGTTCTCACGCGATTTTTCATCTCCAGCGGCGTGCCTTCGGCCAGCACTTCGCCTTCGGCCATGATCACCAGCCGGTCGCAGTAGTTGGCTTCCTCCATGAAATGGGTGGTGACGAGTACAGTAACCCCGGCCTCGGCCAAAGCATTGGTGCGTTCCCAGAATTCACGACGTGCGAGAGGATCAACGCCGGATGTTGGCTCGTCGAGAAACAGGATCTCGGGCTCATGCATCAGTGCCGTGGCGAATGAGAGGCGCTGTTTATAGCCTAACGGCAGATCCTCGGCATTGGCGTCGTGGTACGGTTCCAGCTCGAAAGTCGTCAGCGCCCACTCAAGCCGCTCCCTTTGTTGTTTGCCGCGCAGCCCGTAGGCGCTGGAGAAAAAGCGCAGATTCTGCGCTACCGACAGGTTGGTATAGAGTGAAAATTTCTGCGCCATATAACCAATGCGTCCGCGCGCTGCAGCGGCGGCGGCGCGCAGGTCATGACCGGCGACCGCCAGCTCGCCACCGCT
>JAQYVP010000015.1 GCA_030145485.1 Chromatiales bacterium | reverse complement strand
GCGCATACTGGTCGTGTCCAAAAAAGCAGGAGACGAATCATGCCAATCAACAAAATCCAATTCCAACGGGGGCTGTCATTGCCTGATCACTTTGCTGAAT
The DNA here is from genome assembly GCA_030145485.1 of Chromatiales bacterium. Lineage (GTDB taxonomy): Bacteria > Pseudomonadota > Gammaproteobacteria > Chromatiales > Chromatiaceae > Sva-25. Next base: position 12,642 of record JAQYVP010000015.1, on the reverse strand, counting down.
ACGGCTCGGAGGCCCAGTGTAAAGCAGCGCTCGAGAAAATGCGATGGCCGGATGGCTTTATCTGCCCGGATTGTGGAGAAACAGAATATACAGTTGTACAGCGCGGTGAACTGAAGCTCTGGCAATGCCGATCCTGTCGGAAACAGACATCTCTGACTGCCGGGACGATATTTGAATCGACGCGCTTGCCATTGACGATTTGGTTTCTTGGTATCTACCATCTGACGCAACCGAAAAATAATGTATCAGCTCTGGAACTCAAACGGCTGCCTTGTGTGAACTACAAGTCTGCATGGCGATTAAAGCACAAACTCATGCAAGTCATGGATGAACGTGAAGATAAGCGTGTATTGAATGATCGTGCCGAAGTCGATGATGCTTATCTGGGTGGCGTGCATCCTGGAAAAGCTGGACGAGGTGCACACGGGAAGGTTCCATTCGTGATTGCAGTTCAAACCAGTGAGGAGGATCATCGTCCCTGGTATGTGCGATTGGATCCAGTATCCGGCTTTACAAAGAAGGCGCTGATACAGTGGGCCGAGAAACCTTTGCGGTCTTGGCCTACATGGATGTAGGTCAGGGGCGTAAGCAGGACGCGGAAGCTTTGCGTCTTGGCGAGAGAAAATGATCCCTTTCATGCCTTGTCAGTCTGACACTTGGTCTCGCTAGATCTATAAATAACGCAGCCAGATTGAATCCAGGTGCCTGGACTTAAAGCCTCGATACCATAAGCAGAATGGATAAAGCAAAAACAGCATAACAATCGTGATGAGATATGACATATTCAAATCCGAGACATTCCGCAGACCCAGGTAGGTTCCTGAGCCAGTCAGTATGATGCGATGAACCAGATAAAATATCATCGCTGTCTGCCCGAATACCAGTAAGATACCATTTTGCCGGACACCTATTATCGGCTCTATATACATCATTGCGCCAAGAATTATGAGCATCAAACCCAACTCAAGGGCTGTAAATGTAGCGGATGGCGGGTACTTGCTGACATGCAGCCACTGCTGCCAGCTATTATCCTCACGGTATAGCAGCATATTGCCGTAGCCATTGAAATATCGAATGATGAAAAAAGCCAGCAGCGCAGATATACCAAGGCCCAGCAACAGGGCCACCGGTTGAATAGTTGCTTCACCTTCCCTGTAGGACAACAAATAACGACCAAAAACCCAGCCTAGAACCATCATTGCCAACCAGGGCAGTAACGGGTACATGATCACCATATCCGGTGTTGAGTAGGTCGAGTAGAGCAGCGCCTGGATAATGGAGCCGGGCCCCTGTTCCGGCGGCCAGTTCTGAATCGTCAGCAGTTCGCCAAATATGATCCATGCAAATGCCAACGTGATTAATAGCGTACTCGACAAACGACGCAACAGCGCCATACACATCATCGCCACACCGATGGCGTATAAAACCTGTATGGTGATTTTCCCTGAGAAGAACGAGATAACGGTGAGATCAAGCAAGGCGATAAAGGCGCCGCGAATGAGAATATCTTTGTCAATTTTCCCGCTATCGACGCCCCTGGCGACTTTTCGCTCCACACTAATTGCCAATGCTGTGCCTGCCAGAAAAACAAATACCGGTGCACAGATGTGAGTAATCCAGCGGCTGAAGAATTCGAAAACGGGTAATGGGGTGCCAGTGATGTACTTTGCTGCAGAGTCAGTGCCGATATGATTGACGTTGTAGACCATCGAAACATGATCCAGCACCATGAAGATCATGACGAGTCCACGCATCCAGTCAATGGATGCTATGCGTTTTGATTGAGCCATAATAATCTCACTGACCATCTGTCCGGGTAATCCGCTGAAACAGACAGCAATATAACTCGAAGAGTAGATAGAACAAAGCATAAAAGGGTGATTTCAGGGACAAAATGAGTGCTATAAGGAGAATAGCGCTGCAGTGTTCAATATTCCGCGGATGTCCTGTAGAATCGACCCGGTTTTAAGAGCTGAAATCCTGATCAACATAGAGAATTTCCATGGCTGCGGTCAAGCTGTACAGCAAACTGAGTCCCTTCCAACGCGTGGTTATCGCGCTCATTCTCGGTATATTGACCGGCATTTTCGTCGGTGAACCGGCAGGCATTCTGGAAGTAGGCGGCACCATCTACATTCGCCTGTTGCAGATGACCGTATTGCCGTATGTGCTGGTTTCCATTATTGGTGGTTTGGGGCGGCTGGATACCAGCATGGCCGCAAACATCGGCATAAAGGCAGTCAAGATTATTCTCTTCATGTGGCTGGCTGTCATGCTGACTTTGCTATTGCTGCCGCTGGCTTATCCCACCTGGGAGACTTCAGGTTTCTTTAGCACCAGCCTGGTAACAGAGTCAGTAAAGATTAATTTCGTTGACCTCTATATACCCTCTAATATCTTCGCGGCGTTGTCGAACACCATTGTCCCTGCAGTCGTCCTGTTTTCGCTGCTGATGGGCGTCGCATTAATCACAGTGAGTAACAAGGAGCCGTTGGTGCATCTGGCCGACAATGTTGGTGATTCTTTGCAGCGGGTTGCCTCCTACATTGCCACCCTGGCGCCACTGGGGATTTTTGCTATTGCCGCCTCCGCAGCGGGCACCTTGCAGCCCGAAGAGATGGAGCGCCTGCAGGTGTTTTTATGGGTCTATCTGATCGCTGCCTCACTGCTCGGGTTTGTATTGTTGCCGCTGCTGGTTCATTGGGCAACCCCCTTCTCCTATCGGGAGTTGATGTCTGTCGCCGGTGAAGCAATGATCACCGCCCTAGCGACTGGTACGGTGCTGGTGGTGCTGCCCATGATTGCCGAGCGTTGTAAAGAGCTGCTCAAAAAACACGATATGGAGTGTGAAGAGACAGAATCAACCGTCGACGTGATGGTTCCTACCGCCTATAGTTTTCCCAGCACCGGCACACTGCTGGGCCTTGGGTTTATTCTCTTTTCCGCCTGGTATGTTGGTTCCCCGCTGGAACTGGAGCACTATCCGTCGTATGTGGTCATGGGCGCTCTTTCAGCTTTTGGCAGCATGGCTGTTGCCATTCCGTTCCTGCTTGATTATTACGCTTTGCCTGCTGATCAGTTCCAGCTCTACCTGCTGGGCAGCGTCGTCACGGCGCGTTTTGCCACAGCCCTGGCGGCGCTTCATGGATTCGTGGTCACCCTGCTGGTTGCATCGGCGGTCTTGAAGCGTCTGAGTTGGCATAAAATGATGCAGGCTGTCGGTCTGCATCTCGGCATGACTGCAGGCGTGATGATTCTGGCGGGGATTGGACTAACCTACCTGATCCCCTATGAATATACGGGCGCTAAGTCATTTGAGGCGATGCGCATTGCAATCGTGGGAGAGCCGGTTTCTGTTGAATCGTCAACATCTCGTGAAGCGCTGAGTGAAGAGGACCAGACCAGGCAACGGCTTGACATCATTCGTGAACGCGGCACTATTCGGTTGGGTTACACTTCTGATTCCCTGCCTTATGCATTCCACAATACACAGGGAGATTTGGTTGGATTCGATATGGAGATGATGCATGAGTTGGCTCGGGATCTGGATATCAAGATCGAGCTGACTCATGTCAAAAAGATCAAGGAACAACCACAGATGCTGTCAGATGGGCGCCTGGATATTGTTATAGGCGGCAGGGGCATCACTCCTCTGCGCGCTCTGGTGGTGGATTTCAGCGACTCCTACAGCCAGCATACACTCGGGTTCATGGTGGCTGATTCCATGAGAGACAAGTTCAGCAGCGCCTATAAAATAGGCATGATAGATGGGCTGAAACTGGGAGTTCTTGATATTTCCTATTACAAAAAGGCGATACAGGAACTATTCCCGAATGCGGAACTGACGACGATAGAGAGTCCCAGGAAATATTTCCAGGGCAAGCACCCCGAAGTCGATGCGTTTGTCTACTCGGCCGAGGCAGGGTTTGCATGGGCAATGCTCTATCCCGATTACTCCTCTGTTGTTGCTAAAGGCCTGAAATCAATAGCGCCGATAGGCTTCGCGCTGCCAAAAGGCCAGCTGGAGTTTGTGCAGTTCATTAATACCTGGTTGAGACTGAAAAAAGAGAGCTCATATCAACAGCAGGTTTACGATTACTGGATTCTGGGCAAAAACCCAAAGGCGAAGCAGCCGCGCTGGTCAGTGATTCGCAATCTGTTTGGATGGGATATTTGAATACGGGGACAGTATACTGATTAACAGGCAGAAGCTATCAAGCCACTATCAAGCCTTTAGTAGAGAATAGGTATACTGTCCCCGGATTAGGCACTTTATGCCAGCGTTTTGATATACGCCAGGGTATTGTTCCTTACCGTCTGATTATAGATTTTCTGCAGCGAAGGCAGTACGACTTTCTCCTCTTCACCCGTCAACTCATCCATGAAGACTTTTTTTGTTTCAGTGGCCAGCACCAGAACATTATTGTACAGGCCATGACAATGCCCGGCCAGATACCCCTTGCCATAGAAAATATCGTTTTCGGCTGCAGTGATTTCGATGCCATCTAACGGCATGTTCTGCAATGCTTCCAGCCAGGCATCGATCAGCGGACGCCAGCTGTCACTATTAACCGATGTGGTGCCGAGGTTGAATACTGGCAGGTCATCCCGGTCATGCCGACGGTAGTTGTATGAGTGATTGTCGTAAACGATGCACTGGCCAAAATCTTCAGTCAGTGCTTCTACGAGTGCGGAAACGATGCGGTAAAACTGCGCATGTTTCTCTTTACTGGCTGTAATGGCATCAGCTGAGAGCGGTTCTTTCCAGATCTCTTTACCCCAGGCTGTTTCGTAGACACATTCATCGGTAATTCGATTCAGGTCGTATTCATAGCGTGAATCCTGTGCGATCAGGGTAATGGGCTGCTGCTCAATAAAGCTGCCAGTAAAGGGATCCTCCTCGTAATAGCGCTCGGTCTGAGATAACAGGCAGTTATCCACCAGCTCCGGACGCAGGTTTCCGCCATTGTGAATGGCTACCGATAGAGCCGGTTCGTATTTTTCAATTTTCAATGTGAATGCGCCGCTATCGATAGTCGCGGTAAATATTTCACGCTGCCTGATTTTTTTGATAATTGCATCTTCTGATAGTGTTTGCATGGGTTGCTTTCGCTATTGTTGCAGGAGTTATTGATTGATGATATCTCAGAAAATCGATGAAATGTTAATAACTCTTGGTGTTGAGAAAACAAGTTCTTCACTTAGATCTGCAAGTCACTGTCCCCATTTAATTCATTGTCTTTCAATGATGGTATCTTCGACGCGCAGGAAAAGGAAGAAGCACCCGAACAGGTTCTGATTACGAATGTTAAGATCTTCTATTGCGTGGGTGAAAGTTTCATTGCTTTCGACGACAACGGTCAGCGAATTCATGAGCCATTGTGGCTACTCTAAAATGCTGAAATTGATCGATTGCACTTCTCTCGCACGACTTCTTCAATCAGCCGTCCGGTATCGGGATGAGTTCTAACTACCGTGCGCGCACCAGTTGAGTTGTGAAATGCCACCCCCCGATCAATGCAATTCTGCGTTGCTTCTTTATCATCACTACAGGCGGCCAACAGTAGCAATAACGGCAATACGACAGCCAAGGTAGGGACTTTCGTCACATAGTTCATAAGTTTGATTGAAGCGCACCCTCTGAGCCGGGTTTTTTGTGGGTGAGACAGTAGTGCCGCTATTTAAAGGATGGAATAAAGGATGGTATGGAATTATAAGTAATTGTTTTTATTAATTATTTGGCGTAGAAGGAGGGGTGACTTCGGGCGTCCTGCCCTTCGCCCTACGGGCCGCGCTGCGCGCGTTAAAATCGCTCCAGGCGCTTTGATCAAACCCTCTATCGGGTTCTCATCCCTCCGCTCCCAGGCTACTGTTTTCTGAATCGATTCAGGTTGTGGCATCAATCTGGAATATATTATGTGGCGGAGAAGGAGGGATTCGAACCCTCGATACGTTGCCGTATACACACTTTCCAGGCGTGCTCCTTCAGCCACTCGGACACTTCTCCACAAGGGCGGGATTGTATAGAAAGTACGTTTTGAACGCAATTGAATTCTGTGCAGAAAATTAGCGGCACGATCTGTGAAATTCGATATAATGGTGAGCTAATGGTGACACGCATGGGTCCCCTCGCAACGATAGATTGTGAACCCGGTCAGGCCTGGAAGGGAGCAGCCGCAGCAGTTGATTCGTGTGCCGGGGTGTGGCTTGTGCGGGTCACCTCCTAATTTCAGGCTTTAAGCCGCAGGTTTCAGGTCATGCGCGCAGTGCTTCCCGGTGCTGCGGCTACTGATCATCTGTTTCAGATACGTTTATAGATATGTCTTACGAGGTGCTGGCGCGAAAGTGGCGGCCTCACAGCTTTGATGAGCTGGTGGGGCAGCAGCATGTTGTACAGGCGCTTTCCAATGCACTGGACAATGATCGTCTGCATCATGCCTATCTCTTTACCGGCACCCGCGGTGTCGGTAAAACCACCCTGGCGAGGATTTTTGCCAAGGCCCTGAACTGTGAAGAGGGGATCTCCTCGCAACCCTGCGGTGAATGCAGCTCCTGCCAGGAGATCGACCAGGGACGTTTTATTGATCTGCTGGAGGTTGATGCAGCTTCGCGCACCAAGGTCGAGCAGACGCGTGAATTGCTTGAGAATGTCCCCTATGCGCCTGCACGGGGGCGTTACAAGGTGTACCTGATCGACGAGGTGCACATGTTTTCTGCAGGAAGTTTCAATGCGCTGCTGAAGACACTCGAGGAACCGCCTCCACACGTCAAGTTCCTGCTGGCCACGACTGATCCTCAAAAATTACCCATGACGGTTCTGTCTCGCTGCCTGCAGTTTGGTTTGAAGCGTTTGACGCATGATCAGATTACTGCCCAGCTGCAGCATATTCTGACTTCTGAAAAAGTTAATTTTGATCAACAGGCGCTGGCGCTGCTTGCTTCGGGTGCTGATGGCAGTATGCGTGACGGGCTGAGCCTGATGGATCAGGCGATCGCCTTTGGCGCCGGTGAGGTGCGCGAGTCACGGGTGCAGTTGATGTTGGGGACAGTTTCGCGTGATTATGTCTATGGGTTGCTGGAAGCAGTCAGTAGCGGCGACGGAGCCTTGATGATGCAGCGTATCGCTGAAGTCGCCGAGCGTGCCCCGGATTTTCTCTCGGTGCTGGATGAGATGCTGCGTATTCTGCATCGTATTGCCATCGAGCTGGCCTTGCCCGGTGTGGAGAGGGAGGAGGCGGATGCATCCAGCCTGACACAATTGGCAAGCACTCTGCAGCCTGAAGATGTACAGCTCTATTATCAGATAGGAGTCACCGGTAAACGCGATATGATTCATGCGCCGGATCTGCGCAGCGGCTTCGAAATGGTGCTGCTGCGTATGTTGGCTTTTCGACCCGGTGCAGGAGGGAGCAAGCCACAGCAGGCTGCAGTGAAGAGTAGAACGCAGCAGCATCCCGACGCCGCTAGCGTCTCCACACAGACAGCGTCCGCTCCTGCCAGTCAGAATATTAATCAGGCCTCTCCGGGGTATGCTTCAGGCCGGCAGGCGTCAGTTCCGCAGGCACAATCCGTGCAAACATCGTCAACGACCTCTGCAACTGCCGCAAATGCTGGAACTTTAACTCCAGCCGCAGATGACTGGGCCGCGATTGTGGCACAACTTGAGCTGGGAGGGGTGAGCCGTCAACTGGCGGTAAACTGCTCATTAAAAAGTCTCGATGACAAGCGTCTCTGTCTGACGCTGCAGCGCAATCACCAGGCGCTGAAGAGTGAAATGTCTGAACAGCGCCTGCTGCAAGCTGTGCGAAAGCATTTGAACGCATCACTGCAGCTGGAAATCGAAATAGGTGAGCCGGGCAGCGATACGCCGGCACAACAGCAGGCGCTGCTGGATGAGCAAAAAATCGTGGATGCCCGCGCACAAATGGCGCAGGATCCGCTCGTCAAAGCTGCGCAGCAGCAGTTGGGTGCAACGCTGCTCGAAGAGACGGTCAAGCCGGTTTAGGCTGACATGCGGCGCAATGCGTTTCTCTTATTGACGCCCTACGATGAAATAGCAGATTAATCAAGAGAGTAAAGGTAATTAGTATGATAAAAGGCGGACTCGGCAACATGATGAAGCAGGCGCAAAAGATGCAGGAAGATATGCAGAAAGCGCAGCAGCAGCTTGCCAATGAAGTGGTGACCGGTGAATCAGGCGGTGGCATGGTGAAGGTGATCATGAACGGCAAGCATGAGGTGCGGCGTATAGAGATCGATGATGCCCTGGTTGGAGATGACAAGGATATGCTGGAAGATCTGGTTGCTGCAGCTTTCAATGATGCGGTGCATCGTGTTGCAGAGATGGCGGAGCAGAGTATGTCCGGTCTGACTTCGGGATTGAATTTGCCGCCGGGATTCAAGCTGCCCTTCTGATGGCGCAGGGCTTGCTGAAAAATCTTATCGATGCACTCTGCTGTTTGCCCGGAGTCGGGCCAAAGTCTGCCCAGCGCATGGCTTTTCATCTGCTGGAGCGTGATCGTGACGGTGGCAAATGCCTCGCTGGGCTACTGCAGCAGGCGATGCAGAAAATCGGCCGATGCAGTCGCTGCCGCACCCTCACTGAGCTGCAAACCTGCTCGATCTGCAGCAGCCAGCGGCGTGACAATACACTGTTGTGCGTGGTTGAAACCCCTGGAGAGCTTGAAGCGATCGAGCAGTCAACCGACTATTGCGGTTTTTTCTTTGTACTGCACGGCCGCCTGTCGCCGCTCGACGGGCTGGGTCCTTCCGAGATCGGCATGCAGGAGTTGCAGCAGCGCCTTGCCGAGGGTGAGATTGCCGAGGTGATTCTGGCGACAAATCCGACGGTCGAGGGTGAAGCGACTGCTCACTACATCAGTGAATTGGCTGAGCGTCACAACGTGCGTACGACGCGTATTGCACACGGGGTGCCACTGGGTGGCGAACTGGAGTATCTGGATGGCGGCACTCTGTCGCATGCGATATCCGGCCGCCGGGAATTTTAATACTAGCAGGGGTACTTGCAAAACTTCAGGATACGTCATTCCGGCGAAGGCCGGAATCCAGGGAATCAACCATTTACAGAGCATTACAAATGGATTCCGGCTAAAAGACTGCCGGAATGACGGAGTTTTAGAAGTACCTCAGGAGTGACTGAAATGGCAGATGATTGTCTCTTTTGCAAGATTGCAAATGGTGATTTCAATACGGAATTTGTCTATGAGAGTAACGCTGTGGTGGCTTTTCGGGATCTGAATCCGCAGGCGCCGACACATGTGCTGGTGATCCCGCGCCGGCATATAGCGACTCTCAACGAGATCGATGCAGATAATTCAGCGATTATAGGCGAGATGTACATCGCAGCCAGGAAGATTGCCGCCGCTGAAGGCCTTGCGGAACGGGGTTACCGGGCAGTGATGAACTGCAATGCGGATGCAGGGCAGAGTGTGTTTCACATCCACCTGCATCTTGTTGGCGGCAAGCCGATGGGGTGGCCGCCCTGGCCATAGCATTGGTTGTTGAGAAGTGATGCATCGTGCTATGTCATCACGGTCAGATGACCGTTCCCACAACTAACATGTAGGAGCGCTCATCTGAGCGCGAATGATTATCCTGTCGTCAGCAGTTGTTCCAGCATGCGTTGATAAATGCTGCTCAACAGATCCAGATCATCAACGGCAACGCATTCATCGACCTGGTGAATGGTTTTGTTCAAGGGGCCGAGCTCCAGTACCTGCGCGCCGGTGGGGGCGATAAAGCGTCCGTCGGAGGTGCCGCCGGAGGTGGAGAGTTCGCTCTCGTATCCGGCAATCTCCATAATTGCTGTTTGTGCAGCCTCGACCAGTTCTCCCGCTGCAGTCAAAAATGGTTTTCCCGAGAGTGTCCACTCGATCTCATAGTTGAGTCCGTGGCGATCCAGGATCTTGGCGACCCGTTGCTCGATGCGCTCATGCGTGGTCTCTGTCGAGTAGCGGAAATTGATCAGCAGTTCGACACCTCCCGGAATGACATTGGTGGCGCCTGTACCGCCATTGATGTTGGAGATCTGGAAAGTGGTGGGCGGAAAGTGGTCGTTTCCCCGGTCCCACTCGACAGTCGTCAATTCAGTCAACACAGGGGCGGCCAGGTGGATCGGGTTGCTGGCCAGGTGCGGGTAGGCGACATGCCCCTGTTTACCGTGAATCACCAGCCTGGCATTGTGTGACCCGCGTCGTCCGTTCTTGATGACATCGCCAAGGCGGGTTGCCGAGGATGGCTCTCCTACCAGGCACCACTTGATCTTTTCACCACGCGACTCGAGTGTTTCGACGACCTTGACGGTTCCCTCCGTTGCCGGTCCCTCTTCATCGCTGGTGACGAGAAAGGCGATCGAACCACTGTGATCAGGGTGATCCGCAACAAAGGCTTCACAGGCTGTCACCATGGCGGCAAGGCTCCCTTTCATATCCGCAGCACCGCGGCCATAGAGCATGCCGTGTTGAATCTGCGGTTCAAAAGGCGGCACACTCCATGATTCCGGATCACCTGTAGGGACGACATCGGTGTGACCTGCAAAGGCAAGCACAGGCTCTTCACTGCCGCGCCTGGCCCAGAAGTTGTCGACCTCGCCAAAACGCATGGGTTCGATGTTGAAGCCAATCGCCTGCAGGCGTACGATCATGAGTTGCTGGCAGCCGGCATCATCGGGGGTGACAGAGGGGCGGCTGATCAGTTCGATCGCAAGTTCAAGGGTTGATGAGGTAACGCTCATTGTGATGCAAACAGCTGTTGGTAGCGCTCATCAGAGAAGCCGACAGTGATGCTTGAATCCATCTCGAGAACAGGACGCTTGATGATGGAGGGTGTTTCCAGCATCAGCTGAATGGCGCTGTGCTGATCGATGGCGTCGCGTACATTCTGCGGCGTTTTACGCCACATCATGCCGCGCCTGTTGAGAAGCACTTCCCAGCCTACAACATCGATCCACGCGTTGAGTTTTTGCGCATCGACCCCGGCCTTTTTATAATCATGAAATTGGTGCTCAATATCATGATCCTGCAGCCAGCGACGAGCTTTTTTGATGGTATCGCAGTTGGGAATGCCATAGAGTTTTATCATGGATGTGCTGCTCTCCAAAGGAAGCTCTTATTTACGCGTCATTGCGAGGAGTTTGCGACGAAGCAATCTGGATTGCCGCGTCGTTTCTCTCCTCGCAATGACAAAGCTGTAGGGCGTCAATAACCAACGGGCATTGCGCCGTATTGAAAAGTGCAATGCGCTCCGCTTATTGCACCCTGTATTTCTCGTTAGTTTGCGACTTGTCTCATTAAATATCTCTGAGCAGTTCGTTGATGCCTACCTTGCCGCGGGTTTTTTCATCCACGGTCTTGACGATCACCGCACAGTAGAGGCTGTAAGTGCCGTCTTTCGACGGCAGGTTGCCCGAAACAACGACTGAGCCTGCCGGGACACGCCCAAAGTGCACTTCGCCGGTGGCGCGGTCATAGATCTTGGTGCTCTGTCCGATGAAGACGCCCATGGAGATGACTGAGCCTTCTTCAACGATAACCCCCTCTACGACTTCCGAACGTGCGCCGATGAAGCAGTTGTCCTCGATGATGGTGGGAGCTGCCTGCAGTGGTTCGAGTACACCGCCAATGCCGACACCGCCGGAGAGATGCACGTTTTTTCCAATCTGGGCGCAGGAGCCGACAGTGGCCCAGGTGTCTACCATGGTGCCGGAATCGACATAGGCGCCGATGTTGACGTAGGAGGGCATCAGTACACAGGAGGGTGCAATGAAGGAGCCTTTGCGGGCGGCAGCCGGGGGGACGACACGCACTCCGCCTTCGCGAAAATCCCTGGAGTTGTAGTCGGCATATTTGGACGGAACCTTGTCGAAATAGTTGGTGAATCCACCCTTCAGAAACTCATTGTCCTCCATGCGGAAATAGAGCAGCACCGCCTTCTTTATCCATTCATTGACGACCCAGTCGCCATCTTTTTTCTCGGCGACGCGGATTTCGCCGCGATCGAGTTGTTCGATGGAGTTCATGACGGCGTCTTTTGCCTGTGTATCTACATTGCGCGGGGTAATATCGGCGCGGCGTTCAAAGGCGTCGACGATAATGGATTCAATGTCACTCATTGGGTTTGCTCCAAAATAAATAAAATGATTTGTTCTGTATGCTATTGAGAAGTTACATCTGGATAATTTATCATGCGGATTTTACACAGGTTTTGATGCGTTGTGCGGCTTCGATGCAATCTTCCAGCGGCGGCACCAGCGCCATGCGGATTCTGTTGGCGCCGGGATTGCCGGCATCAGTCGTACGTGACAGGTAGCTTCCCGGCAATACCGTCAGGTTGTGGTGTGCAAACAATTGACGCGCAAAACTGGTGTCGTTGAATGCTGGCGGTGTTTTTGCCCACAGGTAGAAACCGGCATCTGGTCGTGCAACATCCAGCACACTATCGAGAATAGACAATACGGCGTCAAATTTTTCAGTGTAGAGACGCCGGTTGTCGATGACGTGCTGTTCGTCGCTCCATGCCCTGATGCTGGCAGCCTGGTGGTGCAGCGGCATGGCGCAGCCATGGTAGGTGCGATAGCGGAAAAATGTCTCGATGATGGCGCTGTCTCCTGCGATGAAACCGGAT
>JAQYVP010000225.1 GCA_030145485.1 Chromatiales bacterium | reverse complement strand
TGATGACGCAGATATCCGCTGGGACAAGATTCCATGCCGTTTTTGCGGCACCGGTTGCAGTGTTCTGGCCGGCACCAGGGAAGGGCGTATTGTTGCGACTCAGGGCGACCCTGATTCGGACGTCAATAAAGGCCTGAACTGTATCAAAGGTTATTTCCTCTCCAAAATCATGTATGGAAATGATCGCCTGACGACCCCGTTGCTGCGTAAAAAAGATGGGAAATATGATAAAGAGGGCGAGTTTGAGCAGGTCTCCTGGGACGAAGCGTTCGACATCATGGCGGAAAAATGGAAGGCTGCCTTAAAAGAGAAGGGACCTTCCGGCGTCGGCATGTTTGGCTCCGGTCAATGGGCGATCTGGGACGGCTATGCTGCAGCAAAATTCATAAAAGCCGGTTTGCGCTCAAACAATCTCGATCCCAATGCACGTCACTGCATGGCTTCCGCGGTGGGCGCATTTATGCGTGGCTTCGGCATCGATGAGCCTATGGGCAGCTATGATGACCTGGAACATGCCGATGCATTCGTCCTGTGGGGCGCCAACATGGCGGAGATGCACCCGATTCTATGGTCTCGCCTGGTTGATACGCGCCTGACCCGCGAAGGATCTGAAGTGCATGTATTATCAACATACACGCATCGCAGTTTTGAGTTGGCCGACAACGGCATGATCTTCGAGCCCCAGACCGACCTGATGATCGCCAACTATATCGCCAACTACATCATTCAGAACAAGGCGTATAATAAAAAATTCCTCGATGACCACGTCAATATCAAGAAGACCGTTACAGACATCGGCTACGGCCTGAGACCCGAACATCCGTTGGAGCAGAAAGCCAAGAACTCCGGCAAAGGAAAATTATCCGGCATGACCTTTGACGAGTATGCAAAGGCGGTATCGAAATACACCCTGGAATACACGTCAGAACATTCAAAAGTCCCTGCCGAGCAACTGGAGCGCCTGGCGAAACTCTACGCCGATCCCGACAAAAAGATCATGTCCCTGTGGACCATGGGAATGAACCAGCATACCCGCGGCGTGTGGATGAACGGCCTGGTGTACAACATCCACCTGCTGATGGGTAAAATATCAGAACCCGGCAATAGCCCTTTCTCCCTGACAGGCCAACCATCTGCCTGCGGCACCGCGCGTGAAGTTGGCACCTTTGCACACAGATTGCCTGCCGACCTGGTAGTTAAAAAACCGGAGCATCGCGCCGTTGCCGAGAAAATCTGGAAACTACCTGCCGGCACTATCAATCCCAAGGTGGGTTTTCACGCAGTCCTGATGCAGCGAATGTTGAAAGACGGCAAAATGAACTGCTACTGGCAACAGTGCAACAACAATATGCAGGCAGGGCCGAACATCAATGAAGAGATGCTGCCGGGATGGAGAGATCCGGCTAACTTCATCACAGTTTCCGATCCCTACCCGACTGTTTCAGCAATTTCCGCCGATCTAATCCTGCCGACTGCCATGTGGGCGGAGAAAGAGGGCGCCTTTGGCAACGCCGAGCGGCGCACCCAGTTCTGGCGTCAACAGGTTGATGCGCCGGGCGAATCACAATCTGACTTATGGCAAATCATGGAGTTTTCCAAACGCTTTACGGTCGAAGAGGCCTGGGGCGAGGAACTGGTTGCCAAGATGCCGGAATATAAGGGCAAAACGCTGTATCAGGTCTTGTTTAAAAACGGACAGGTTGACAAATTCCCCTACAAGAACGGCACTGTCCAGGACGACGATAAAAACATTTATCACAATGATGAGTCCGAGCATTTCGGCTATTACGTGCAAAAAGGTCTTTTTGAAGAATATCGCCGTTTCCAGACTGAAGGAGGAAAGCCGGGACATGACCAGGCGCCCTTTGACACCTACCACAAGGTGCGTGGCTTACGCTGGCCCGTGGTTGACGGCAAGGAAACACTGTGGCGATACAGAGAGGGTTACGACCCGTTCGTGAAGAAGCTCAAACCGGATGCCAAGAAAGGTGAAGTCTATTTTTATGGCAAAAAAGATGGCAAAGCCAACATCATTTTTGCACCCTACGAGCCGCCCGCTGAATCACCCAATGAGGAGTTCGACCTGTGGTTATGCACCGGACGCGTGCTGGAGCACTGGCATACGGGATCGATGACCAACCGTGTGCCCGAGTTGCACCGGGCCGTACCCGATGCCCTGGTTTATATGAACCCGAGTGATGCGCGTGACCGCGGCCTTAGAAATGGGGCAAAGGTCAGGATCATTAGCCCCCGGGGAGAAATCACTACGCGGGTCAATGTGCGCGGGCGAAACAAAACCCCCAAAGGGATGGCATTCGTGGCGTTCTTTGATGCGCGCCGCCTGGTAAACAAGCTAGTTCTGGATGCCACCGACCCACTGTCGAAAGAGACGGACTATAAAAAGTGCGTTGTTAAAATTGTAGCTGCGTAGGAGGAGTTAACGATGAAAAAAATCAGACTTGCACTTTCATGTGGCCTGCTTGCCGTCGCCCTACAGACGTCAGCACTGCAGGCGGATCCTCTCTATTCATTGCGTGGCAATGTTGATGTTGATGAGTTATCAGAGATGATACCGAACCGGCGCTCCATGGCCGTGGATGGCGGTATAGAGGTAACATTTGAAGAACAACCGCCGATGATACCTCACGCTATCGATAAAACACGCATCACTCTGAATGAAAACAGCTGCCTGAGTTGTCATGGCAAAGCCTATTCGAAAACAGAGAATGCCGTAGAGCCACCTAAAAGTCATTACAGAACCCGCGAAGGAGACAAAACGAAGCAGATCTCTACCGGACGCTACTTCTGCACTCAGTGTCACGTCCCTCAAGCCTATACAGAGGCTTTGGTCAACAATGATTTTAAAAACTAGCCTGGCTTACGTTTGGAGAACTATCAATGAATAACACAACAAGTAAACAGCGCTACGTGCTCTCCTCGATTGCACTGCTGACATTCGGACTTTTTTACTCATCGTTGGTGCTGGCTGAAGACTTGCAAGAACTACAGGAGTGCGGATCATGCCATGTAGCACAAACCAGCGATTATCAGGCCAGTGTGCATTACATCAATCGTTCCGGCGTACAGGCCGGTTGCAATAACTGCCACCAGGGCCAACAGCACAAGGCTGGCAAGGATACCAGCAAAGACGTACAAAAGCCGCGCATGGAAATGACACTAAGTGAATGGAAGCGCATGAAGGAGAATGACTCGAAAGAGTGCCAAACCTGCCACTCCCATATGGCGATGGATCTGGCCAAACAGGAGCCTCGCAGCGTCGAAAGACATGAGGAGAGTTTTAAGAACAATGAAACTTCCTGCATCGATTGCCACAAGGGAATCTCTCACCAACTCCCTTCCGGCTGGAAAGAGATTGCTGAAAAAGCAGGCCTGCAAAAGTAGGCGCTCTTCTTAGCCACCTGCATTTCGCGGTCAGAAAACCGCTCCCACATATGATGTCACATTGGACTGTGGGAGCGGACTTTCAGAATATCCGGAACCAAAAATGAACCGTAGGGTGTCAATAAGTGGAGCGTATTGCACCTTCATGCGGCGCAATGCGCTGTCGCTTATTGCGCCCTACAGGCTTCTTCCCGGGGATAAAGGAATACTCAATCGTTGTCCAAAAAAACCTTTTCGGTCTTATCGTCCGCCTGAGATCTGGCTTCGCTGGCAATGACTGTATTCACTGGCTGTTTACCAGACGAGAGATCTCCAGGATATGTCGCAGCATCACACGATATTGCTGCGGGGCATCCTCACCGCTCAGCAGCCAGCTTTGCAGATCCGGATCATGATTTTTCAGAATGTCCTCGAACAGCGCCTTATCCTCCTTGCTCAGTGCACTGTATGCGTGGTCGAGATATGTCTCGAGCAGATAATCGAGTTCCAGCAGGCCACGCCGGCACTGCCAGCGCAAGCGTTCAGGGTGTTGCTCTACTGCTGTCATCAGATCGATGATTTGAGCATCTGCGCCTTGATGAAACCGATGGCCTTTGTCGGGTTCAGGTTTTTCGGGCAGGCATCCACACAGTTCATGATAGTGTGGCAGCGAAACAGTTTGAAAGGATCATCCAGTGCATCCATACGCTGCGCTGTGGTCTGATCACGGCTGTCGGCAATAAAACGTGCGGCGGTGAGCAGCGCCTGCGGACCGTAGAATTTTTCCGGATTCCACCAGAAGGATGGACAGGCAGTGGAGCAGCAGCCACACATGATGCATTCATAGAGGCCATCCAGCCTGTCACGCTCTTGAGGTGACTGCAGTATCTCCTGCTCGGGCATGGGCTCCCTGCGCACCAGCCAGGGATCGACCTGTTTGTACTGCTTGTAAAACTGGCTCATATCCACAACCAGATCACGAATCACCGGGCGGCCCGGAAAGGGGCGCACCACCACCGGCTCCCTGAGCTCGGATAACGGAGTGATACATGCCAGTCTGTTGCTGCCATTGACATTGACCCCATCTGAACCACAAACACCCTCGCCGCAGGAGTGGCGAAAAGCAAAGGATTCATCCTCATCCTGGATTGCAATCAGCCCATCACGCAGCATCATGCCACGCTCCACTTCAATCTCGAAATCCTGCATGCGGGGTTCGTGACCGGTTTCCGGATTGTAACGGTAAACAGTGAATTTCATGGTGTCTCCTGTGCAAAAAATTATCCAACCTGCAAAACTACCGCTGACAAGAATCAACCACGAAGTACACGAAGATCACGAAGGATTTTATGTCTATCTTCGTGTACTTCGTGCTCTTCGTGGTGAAATAAGATCTACATGCCTGATCAATCAATATACCCGCTCTTTGGGCGGAAAGCTCTCTACCGTCAGCGGCCTGGTGCGCACAGGCTTGTAGTCCATCTTGTCATCCTCGAGGTAATAGAGGCTGTGTTTGAGCCATTGCTGATCATCGCGGTCCGGATAATCCGGCCGCGAATGCGCACCACGGCTCTCCTTGCGATGCAGGGCGGAGACAGCGATCGACATCCCCACATCAATCATATTCTCCAGCTCCAGCGCCTCGGTCCTGGCGACATTAAAGCAATTCGATTGATCCTTGAGACGCACTCTGGAGAGCCGTTCACGGATCTCCTGCAACAGCTCCACTCCCTCCTGCATGACCTCTTCGACGCGAAATACCCCGGCGTGATCCTCCATCACCTTGCGGAACTCTTCGCGCAGCTGACGTACGCTGATGCCTTCGCCGGGCTGTTCCCAGCGACGAAATCGCTGCATGACCTTCTCTACCGCATCCCCCGGCATCGGCCGGTGGTTCGGATTTTCACGCACAAAATCGATAATATCCTTGCCGGCAGCACGCCCAAACACCAGAATATCCAGCAATGAGTTGCCACCCAGGCGGTTAGCTCCATGCACCGAAGCACAGGCGCACTCACCTGCCGCATACAGCCCCGGGATTTCCTGCTCGCCATGGCGCATCGGCACGATCACTCTGCCGAAGCGGTCGGTGGGAATGCCACCCATGACATAGTGAGCCGTTGGAAAGACCGGGATCGGCTCCTCCACCGGATCGATCCCGGCAAAGATTCGGCTCAGTTCACGAATGCCCGGCAGGCGTTTCCTGATGATCTCCTCATCGATGTGATCTACCTTCAGCAGCACGTGGTCACGCCCGGGCCCGCACCCCCTGCCCTCCTTGATCTCGGTCATGATCGAGCGTGACACCACATCCCGGCTGGCAAGATCTTTGGCGTGGGGTGCATAGCGTGGCATAAAGCGCTCACCCTCGCCGTTGATCAGGTAACCGCCCTCGCCGCGCACCCCCTCGCTGATGAGCATTCCCTTGGAGAGAATGCCGGTTGGATGAAACTGGAAAAATTCCATATCCTGCAGCGGTATCCCGGCGCGCAGCGCCATGGCCATGCCGTCGCCGGTGTTGATGCGTGCATTACTGGTGGTGCGAAACACCTGCCCGCATCCGCCTGTCGCCAGCAGTGTGGTTTTGGATTCAAGCAGCAGCAGTTCACCGGTTTCTATCTGCATCACCAGCGCGCCCAGAATCACACCCTCGTCGTCGCTCAGCAGATCGATGGCAAAATACTCATCGAAAAAATGAGTCGCGGCGCGTATGTTCTGCTGATAGAGGGTGTGCAAGATGGCATGGCCAGTGCGATCAGCTGCGGCGCAGGTGCGCACAGCCTGGTCACCGCCAAAGTTCTGGCTTTGACCGCCAAAGGCCCGCTGGTAGATTTTGCCACTCTCCAGGCGTGAGAAAGGCACGCCATTGTGCTCCAGTTCATACACGGTCGGGATCGCTTCACGGCACATGAACTCGATCGCATCCTGATCTCCCAGGTAGTCAGAACCCTTGACCGTATCGAACATGTGCCAGTGCCAGTTGTCAGGCTCTACATTCGCCAATGCAGCATTGACGCCACCCTGGGCTGCCACGGTATGGGAGCGCGTCGGAAATACCTTGGAGACCACCGCCACATCCAGATCTGCATTCGCCAGTTGCAACGCTGCATTCAGCCCAGCGCCTCCTGCTCCGATAATCAGGGTATCAAATTGTCTTGTTTGCAGGTTCATGCCATTAGATTCCATTTTGTGACATCTCTATGGTCACGTACATTTCACGGTCAGAGGACCGCTCCCACGGTAAATGCAAATTTCTGACCACGATTGAAGAGAGATCGCAAGCCACTTTCATGTATGAATTTTTTGAGAAATCACCCATTGATGCGCGCCAGCAGCATGACTTCGAGCAACCACAGGCCGGACGCAACCAGCATCAGCCCAACCAGCGCCAGCAGCAGCAGTCGAACAACTTGCCACTGCACATAGTCAATCAAAATATCCCGAACACCAACCCAGGAGTGGATCAACAGGGAGAGATAGAACAGCAGCACGGCCACGCTGACCAGGGTGTGAGACATCAGCCCCTGCCAGGCGGTGTAATCAGCTGGAGGCGAAAAAATAAACACCCCCAGCATCAGCAGGATAAAAACAGCCATGTAGATGGCGCTGAGGCGCTGCATCACCCAGGCCCGCAGTCCGGTAGCTCCATGCATCAGAGTATCCCCAGCAACAGTAGTGCAGAGAAAGGCGCCAGC
The DNA here is from genome assembly GCA_030145485.1 of Chromatiales bacterium. Lineage (GTDB taxonomy): Bacteria > Pseudomonadota > Gammaproteobacteria > Chromatiales > Chromatiaceae > Sva-25. The sequence goes on along the minus strand of JAQYVP010000225.1, from coordinate 7,070 downwards.
AGGGTCACTGCCCACGCCGTGTAACGATAGGCGGGGCGATCCACGCCAATCTCCACATCGATCAACAGGTAGCGGATACCGGAGTAGAGATGATGCAGCAGCACCCACAGCAACAGCAACAGGATGAGGCTGCCCACAGTGCCATGCAGCAAGCTGCCGACTGCGGTAAAACCCTGCTCATCAGTTAAGGAGAGATCCAGCAGGTAGATTGATAGCGGAATCAGCAGCACCATCAACATACCGCTGGCGCGGTGGATGATCGACATGATTCCGGCTATCGGCAACCTGATTTGCAGCAGATTGAGAAACACCGGAGGTTTTTGCAACGCCATATTCCATCATCTCCTTATTATTGATTGCGTAAGTATAGGCCAGACAACAGATTTTTCTTGCCTTTTTTCTAATAACGTCTAAAGTTGAAAGTCCAACACCATCAGGAGACTATAAAATGAAAACAACAATCTTATCGTTCGAGGAAATGAGAATGAAAAAAATAACTCTATTGGCGGCCTCCCTGTGCATGACTGTGGCAATGACGCTAACCCCGGTCAACCAGGCATTCGCCAAGGAGCGCATCGTCTTTGGCGGCGGCCCGGCAGGCGGCACCTTCCAGGTGGTTGCCAATGCGATCCAGACATACAAGCCTGTTAAAGCTATCGATGAGTTCAGGGTCAAGGCGCAATCATCTGCGGGGTCGGTTGAAAACCTGCGCAAGGTAAATTCAGGACGCTCTGATTTCGGCGTGGTCTACTCCGGACATGTCTATCTTGGGCGCAACGGCCAGATGAAAAATGACACCAAGAAATACGACCAGGTGATGGCTGTCAGCTTCCTTTATGGCGCCCCCGCCCAACTGGTTGTGCGCAAAGGTTCCGGTATCAAGTCAGTCAAGGATCTTGCGGGCAAGAAGGTTGGCGTCGGCAACGCCGGTTCGGGCGCTTTTGCCAACTGCGAGATGTTCTTCACCCACATGGGCGTGTGGGACAAGATCGAGCGCAACGCCATGGGTTACAACGATGCCTCCGCCGCCTTCGGCAACAACCAGCTGGATGCATTCTGGCTCTTCACCGCCTTCCCTTCAGGCGCCGTGATCATGGCGGCGCAGACCAATGAGATCGCGCTGGTGGATGTGGATGCTGACGCAAAAAGCTCGGGGTTCTATGATAAATATCCCTACTACGGTAAGCTGAAAGTACCTGCAGGCACTTACAAGGGCGTCAATACAGATACTCCTGCGTTTCAGGATTCGGCTCTGTGGGTAGCCAACGCCGGTGTTTCCGATGATGTTGTCTATAAGATGCTCTCTATCATCTATTCAGATGAAGGTCTGGCTCACATGGTCAGTCAGAAGAAGACCTTCAAGGCAATGAGCGTTGCAAAGGGGGCCGATGGCATCGTCACCCCCATGCATCCCGGTGCCATCAAGTTCTGGAAAGAGAAAGGCGTACTCTGACAGATGATGCCTCAAGAAATCTCGTAGAGCCGTAGGGAGAAATAAGCGAAACGCAATGCACTGCGCTTATTGACTCCCTGCGGAGTTTGATGTCTGCCTCGTCCATTATTGAGAAGCCACCATTCGGCAGGAACCTGCTATGTATGCAAAGCTGCATAGAATAGAACAGATTTTTTTCGACATCGCTGCTGTATCACTGCTGCTGTTCTACTCCTACTCTGCCGTGATATCTCCGGCTGCCACACAGTTTCACCGCGGCATCTATGTGCTTGCCACCTATGTGCTGGTGTTTCTGCTCTACCGCTCGAAGTCCAGAATCATGCGCGTGGTGGACTACCTGCTGATCCTGCTGTCGATCATCTCCATTAGCTACTGGATGATAAATTTCGAGGCCATAAACTACCGCACAGGGGCAGAAACAAACCTCGACATGGGGATAGCCGTGGTCGGCGTTCTACTGGGTATAGAATTGGCCCGCCGGGTCGTCGGCCCGGTTTTTGTCATCATTGGCACCGTGATGCTGCTCTACGGGGTCTATGGCGATTTCATGCCGGATCTGATCTCCCATGCGGGCGAGAGTTTTCCTGAACTTTGCACCTCCATCTTCTACAAGAGCGACGGCATCTTCGGCATCATGGCCAACGTGTTGGCCACCTACATCCTGCTGTTCGTCTTTTTTGGCGCCTTCCTCAAAGCCTGTGGCGCTCAGAAATTTTTTATCGACTTCCCGCTGGCGGCAGTCGGCCACAAGACCGGCGGACCGGGCAAGGTCGCGGTAATCGCATCCGGACTATTTGGCTCTATCTCCGGCAGCGCCATCGCCAATACAGTTTCCACCGGCGCCTTTACCATCCCGATGATGAAAAAGGCCGGATTCAAACCCCATATTGCCGGCGCCATCGAGCCTGCAGCCTCGATCGGCGGCATGTTCATGCCACCGATCATGGGAGCCGGCGGCTTCATCATGGCGGAGTTAACCGGCCTGCCCTATTCCCAGATCATGCTGGTGGCGATATTCCCGGCGCTGATGTATTTCTTCAGCGTCTATGTGATGGTTCACTACGAGGCAAAGAAATACAACCTGCGCGGAGAACGCTCCAAAAACAGCGCCATGGAAATCTTCAAGCGCGAGTGGTATTACACCCTGCCGCTGGTCGTTATCACCATTTTCATGCTATACGGATACTCCCCCGGCTATTCGGCTATCCTCGGTCTCATTGCCTGTATCGCTGTCAGCTGGCTTCGTAAAGAGACCCGCATCGGTCCAAAGGAGTTTATCGTCGCCGCCAGAGAGGGTGCTGAAAGCAGCCTCATGATCGGCGCCACGGTGGGGGTCATCGGCATCATCATCGGCGTACTCACCTTCAGTGGCCTGATCCTCACCTTTGCGGACATCGTTATCGAACTGGCTGACGGCTCGCTGGTGCTGACCATTCTGTTCATCGCCCTGGCATCGCTGATCATGGGCATGGGGGTACCGGTGACCGCCGCCTACCTGATCACAGCTGTAGTGGCGGTGCCGGCATTGACACACCTGGGCGTCAATCTGCTCGCTGCGCACATGATCGTCTACTGGCTCTCACAGGACTCCAACATCACGCCGCCAGTGTGTATCGCCGCCTTTGCAGGAGCCACCATCGCCAAGGCGAACATGTGGAAAACGGCTTTTTCGGCATTCAAATTCGCCAAGTTCCTCTACCTTGGCCCGTTTTTGTTTGGTTATGTCCCCGCTTTCTCCCTGAATGGCTCCAGCATGGATATCGTCAAGGCCTTCATCCTGATCATCTTCGGCACCTGGCTCTACTCCTGGTTCCTCAGCGGCATCTGGATGAAGCATTTTCAAAAAGCGGATAACAGCAAATAAACTGAATCAAAGAGCAAGAGATGCAGACTCCAGTCATTGAATATAAAAATATACTCTACGCAACCGACCTTTCCGACAGCGGACGGACAGCCTTCCCTTATGCTGCAAGCATCGCACGACTGCAGGATGCCAATCTCACCGTATTTCATGTGCTCAAGCCCACGAAATTCGAGAATTATCTCGTCGGTTATATCGATGATCAATTGTGGAGTGAAATAAAAACCAGGGACCTGGAGGAGGTAAAAAGCATCCTCGTCAATCGTAAACGCGATGATGTGACCATCAAAAAGTGTGTCGATGAATTCTGCAAAGAGACACTGATCGCAGGCGAGGAGCATCCCTACATCGCCTATGATATCAAAGTGGTCACGGGGGACCCGGTCACCGAGATCATCAGGGAGGCGAACAACGGCAACTACGACCTTGTGGTCATCGGCAAGCATGGCGACGGGCTTATCAAGGAGAGCGTCATGGGAACAACCGCCCGCCGCGTCATTCGACGCTGCGAGCGCCCGGTGATGGTCGTTCCCCTATCACAATAGCAGCACCCGGGAAGGCAAAGATATCGGGTGCAAGGCGGCAACATCAGGGTGCTATCCGTTACTCATTGTAAAGATCCGCCCAAAAAATAGTTACCGTTTCTGCCCTTTTTGCAGTTACCACAAGAAAACTGACTAATTATATTTAATGACTAGTTTATGTACTTATGAGTGGGCGGCACTTAGTGCATTGTTTTTACTTGGGATTATTATTCTGTAGATTCGCTATGTCACGCATATGTCACAGCACAAATTCACATATTTCATTACCTGTATCAGAATCACCATCCACTGACTCAGTGTGCTGTGAGCTACCGCGATGCTTGATCTCTGAGCCGCCGAAGTAGTACTATGACCACTGCGCCGATTTATTCCAATTGCAGGGCGCACCACAAATACTGCTAAATTCTGGAGAACTTCAATGAAGAAAATCGACCGACTGAGAGAAAGCCGTGACAGGGCAATGGCAAAGTACCCGTGGGGGCATCCTGTCGTTCTAGACGCAATCGATAAAGTCCTGATCCAAGAGCATCGCGAAAATCAGAAAGACCCACTCTACATTATGCTGAGCCAAGGTGGTCCGGCTGGCGACCCGGGGATGGAGTGATGCACGGACTACCGATAATTTTCAAACTCAACCACCCCTGCACTCCGAGATTTGTCGCTCGAGATGACGATCCGATGAAGGGTGCGGTGGATGCAATTGAGCGGTCGCATTGCACCATGTGGCGTGAGATGCGCATGGCGAACAATGCAACCTCTACAGGAATACCTACTCAGACGCGCAGAGAGTCTCTCTAAGCACTTCCTATGCTGAATATGACCAAGGTACAGGACAGGGATATCGTGAGGACGAGATTTCCTTTTAGGTTCAAAGTGTTATGGAATTCAATGCTTGATGCTCCCAGCGCAATAAAAAGCCCCGCGAAATGGCAGGGCTGTGGATTGTGCTTTCAGTTTAGGTTGTCTCTTCCAAGATCCTCATGGTAGATCTCCTTGCGGTGTACCTGGATCTCCTGCGGTGAACCTACCCCGACTCTGACCTGATTGTCAGTGACAGTTACCCCAATGCCATCACCGATGCGAATGGCCGCAGATGCTCCAAACCGGTCATTCCCAGATCATTGATAACATTTCGGTTCAGCGGCGGCGCGTAGCGCCGTCCACTGCAACCGTTTGTCAGCTGAGAAGCTCCGTTAAACATCGGCGCTCTGGCACCTCGATATTTACATCAGTTTCCCGTCGGTAGGGAAAGCTTGAAGCCATGATCCTTAAGCTGATCACGAACGTGCTTGAAACGCTGATAGTTCGACAAGGTGATCGGGCCAGTGTAGGTCTCGCTTTGCAGCTTGCGCGGCGGATACTCTATGTAGGTTTTCACTTTTTCTTCGATCGCCTTACTGATACTGACCAGTACCCAGGTTCTCTCGGTGTAGTTATTCATAAAAATATCATAACGTTCCTGCGGATCCTGCCACAGGTCGAATACCTGTGGCACCGTGGCCACATAGGCTTCAGCTCCTTTCCAACCAAGGTTGGAATCCACGGCCAGGCCGCCGGTGGGCTGGCCGTTGTCGCCGCGCAGATTGAATACTGCCTTGTAGTTACCTACCCTGGCTGCACCGGGGGACAATTCGTTCTCGGTGTAATAGAACCACGCTTTGCGTTCGGACTTGCCAGTACCGAGCAACACAGGCGACATGTCGTAGCTGTCGAAAATGATGGGTTCGCCTACACGATCTTTTTTCGGCAGTTCGGCACCACCAACTTTGGCGAAGGTCGCCATCAAATCGAGACCGCCAAGTATGTCGTGGTTTCTTGATCCAGCCTTGATCTTGCCAGGCCACCAGGCGATGGCCGGGACGCGGTTTCCCCCTTCACGGACTGTTCCCTTGGTGCCGCGGAACGGCGTATAGCCTGCATCGGGATAGACATCCTGCCAGGCACCGTTGTCGGTGGTATAAATAACCAGCGTGTTTTTGTCCAGACCTGTGGAACGCAGTTTATCCATAATGCGTCCGATACGAGCATCCAGTTCCACAACTGAATCGGCGTACTTGCTCTTTGACAAGGATTTATGCTCGTAGTCGGGGTGCGGCATGTTTGGTTGATGCACTTTCATAAAATTGATACTCATGAAAAACGGCTTTTTCGACTCTGATTTGGCAACCTGATCAATATAGTCGAGTGACGCTTTTTCGACATAGCCGTCGAAGTAGGGAATGCCGACCACGCCTTTCTCCGGTGTATCCACATATTGACCGTTAATCTTGAAATCTTCCTTCGCTTTCTCACCCACCTTTCCGGACAGCGCACCTTTGGTCACTTTCTTGAACATGGCCCGGTCCTCAGCAGACATATCAGGGAACCAGGTTTCATCAGCATAGGTATAAGCATTTAGATGGTAGAGTCCAACATACTTCATTTCGTCGTAACCTTGGGCATTTGGCATGGCATAGTCAGCCTCGCCCAGATGCCACTTGCCAGTGAAGAAGGTCTGGTAGCCCGCCGTTTTTAGAACCGAGGCAAGCGTCCACTCCTCTTTAGGCAGGCCGCCGCCCTGTCCCTGGAAGGCGACAGTCGTCATGCCGCTGCGATTGGGAATACGCCCGGTCTGCATGGCTGCACGACCCGGTGTACAACTTGGCTGCGCATAAAAAGAGAACATGGTCATACCCTCATCAGCCATGCGGTCTATATTGGGGGTTGGCATACCGCGCCCTTCGCCTCCGCCATAAGGACCAAGATCCCCGTAGCCAGTATCGTCGGAGACAAGCAGTATAATATTCGGCTTGTCTTTTTGTGCCTCAGCAATACCACTGATAAGCACCAATGCCGCCAAAGGGGCGAGAACGGTGCTTGCGAATTGTTTCAGTTTTTTTCTCATAGTGCATTTTCCTTGTTTTGAGTTGCCTTATGGTACGAGTTGTTTCCAGCATCTAAGCATTTATCTGCCGTACGCAGTATGGCAGATAAATATGCGTTTGACATGCCGTCCATCAGGCTAGCACAGTCTCTTTAAAGGGGATTGTATTCCTGCGAACGAATGACCGCAACGAGTATTTAGCGGACATTCACCACATCCTTTTAATCAGATTCCTCACTCTTTGTTCACTGACTGAAGCGAGTTGTCTCCCCTTCACTGTACACATGCGATCTGGATCAGGCCTGATACCCACCCTTCCAAGATCCAGCCTGTCAGCATCCCAGCAAG
>JAQYVP010000139.1 GCA_030145485.1 Chromatiales bacterium | reverse complement strand
CCCTGTGGCAGCGGTAAGAAATATAAAAAATGTTGTTTACATTAATAATTCACCGGAGAGTTTCCCGGTAAACCACTCTATAACGGACTACGACTGGTTGCTGATCTGGTTGCGGCGCATATATTTCATCACCTTGGTCACATATCTCCGCGTCTCCCTGTAAGGGGGGATTTTGCGTCCATGTTTGACCACTGCATTTTCACCTGCGTTATAACCGGCAACGGCAAGCCTCATATTATTATTGAAATAGCCGAGCAGGAACTTCAGGTAGCGAACACCGCCATCGATATTTTGCCTCGGGTTTTTGCTGTCTCTGACACCAAAGCGTTTGGCGGTTGCCGGCATCAACTGCATCAGGCCTACTGCACCTGCATGCGAGACTGCCTTCGGATTATAGGATGACTCTGCCTGGATGACAGCATGTACCAGCTCCGCGCGCACGCCGTATTTTTTTGATTTTTCTTTAATGATAGCCGCGTATGGCCGATGTTTTAATTTGGCCGCTACACCCTTCGTGCGGGGAAGTACAAAAAGATCTGATCCCAGGCTATCTTGCAGGCTTGCTTTGAAGGCATCCTGACTCGGTGCTGGCTTTTTTTCACCCAGGTTAACCGGCATGCCGTTGAAAGAGAACCTGAACGCCATTGCATCCTGCGATATTCCCGTCAGTGCAGTGAGAATAATGGAGATACTCAGAATCGGGATCTTATGTGCAGACATAAAGGGTCGCGTCTCTTTTGTAAAATTATGCGTGACTATACCTTGAGAAAACTAATGTTGCAAATGGGTGAAATTTATGCGTATCCAATAGTCATCGGGCGGAGAGTCAATGCAACTATTCAGCTACCTGTTGCGCGCTGATAAAGAGAACGCAGTGCATAGTAGGGAATTGCCGGGATTTCCCGCAGCTGGTGCAGCAGTGTAGTACGGGTAGTGGTTCCGCTATGGCCCCGGCAGATGGGACAGGGAGTGACATCGACACCGAAGGCGCGAAATGCGAGCAGAGATCGTGGGAGATGGTAGGGATCTGTCACGAGGATGACCCGCCGCCAGCCCTGCTCACGGATGATCTTTGCACACTCCCTGGCATTCTCCCAGGTTGATTCAGCGCGTTCTTCGAGGAGGATGTGCTGGTGCGGAATACCGCGCTCAACAGCGATGCACCGCATGACCTGAGCTTCGGAGGGTTCGTGTCTGCCTACGCCTCCGCTGGCAAGCAGCCACTGTGCTTCACTCCGTTTGATCAGTTCGATACCCCACTCGACACGTCGAAGCAGTGTCGGACTTGGTCTGCCGCCGGGATAGACGGCTGCGCCGAGAATTACCACGGCATCAATCCTGTCAGACATTGCCTGCCTCATTCAGTGCATGTTCCTCGCGTAGTATCGCATGAGCTTGTATATTCGCCAGATCAGATCCCGCCTGTGTTGTCCGCATCAAGCTTGCATTTGAACTCCGTGGTATCAATTACTCCCCATGTAACAATCGCTTCCGAGCCTTTGCTCCAGAATTCTACATTCTGCCCCAGATATCTGGCGCCGCTGCCGGAGCGGATGAGAAACAGCAGTTTTTGTTCATCGATTTCGTCGGATAGACGCGTCAGCACGGCAGCAGGCAGTTCGGTCTCTTTATAGAAGACTGCTGTGATGGAGTCGTGTTTATCGGGGTTGCAGATAAACACCGCTGAATGAGTTATCACGGCTGAACCCGTGGTGATCTGAAGATCGGTGATACGATGCTGATAGTGGCTGCGCACACACTCGGATTTGTCATCTGATTTCCAGCAGTCGTTGCGCCCCTTGATCCAGCCACGCTGTTCGGCTTTCAGGGTTTTGAGTTCTTCGGCAGGATAGCTTTCGGTTGCCAGCTTGAAATATTTGGCCAACTTGCGATCGAGCGCTGCGAATTCATCATTTTGACAAATGAGTTCCTCGATGCTGCCACTCGCCTTGCTGCAGTCAAAAGAGGGTTGAGCGGCCTGGCTGGCGGATGAATCACTCTTCCTGAATTCCAGGTAATAGTTTGTGTGCAGCAACGGTTTGTCATCAATCAACTGGAAGCCGGCCCCTGTTACTTCATCGATGACGGTATCCTTGCCGGCGCGGACGTGGCCCATGACCCAGTTGGAACTGCGATGCGGGTCACGCCGGAAGTCTATGATGATGAGAGTGCCGCTCGCTCTGAGCGATTTTCGG
>JAQYVP010000122.1 GCA_030145485.1 Chromatiales bacterium | reverse complement strand
CCATATCCGCCATCACGGGGCCGATTTTCATCAATACAGACCAGGGAAGCAGCAGCATCAGGCGCAGGAGTCCGAGAACAATCCACAGGGGCCAGGTTTGCGGGCGCAGGTGTTCAGGAAGCATGAGAGGAGTCAAATCAGTGAAGTTATGCATGATTTTACTGGAAATCATCATTTCAGCGATAAAAAGATGAAATAATCCATACCTGCTATTGAAACTTGTCGTGAATTTGTTACTGTGATCCCAAGTTTATTCCGTATTTTTTTCTGTATTGATATAACAGGCAGCATATGTATCTACTTGCACACTATAATAGCCTTAAAACAGGCGTCCGATGGCACTGATGCGCTGTTGGTGTTTTTTCCTGTTTTTGAATTGATATTGTGTGGAGTCTGTTATGTCCCCTGTTATGTCACCTGTTTTGACCCCTGAAGAATTTTCATCCCTTGCAAGCGAAGGGTACAACCGCATCCCTGTTGTACGGGAGGTGCTGGCGGATCTGGATACGCCGTTAAGCGTCTACCTGAAACTGGCCGATGGCCCTTACTCTTATCTGTTCGAATCCGTTCATGGTGGTGAAAAATGGGGCCGCTACTCCATTATCGGATTGCCCGGACGACTGCGCCTTGAAGTGCGTGGCGATGAGATTACGCTGTTAGATGGTGACCGCGTTACTGAAACATTCCATTCGGATGACCCGCTGACTGTCGTCGAAAATTTCCAAAAAAAATTCCATGCTGCAGAGATCGATGGGCTGCCACGCTTTTCAGGCGGTCTGGTGGGCTATTTTTCCTATGACACCATTCGTTATATCGAACCCAGGTTGAAGCAGTCACCCAATCCGGATCCACTGCAAACCCCGGATATTCTGCTGATGGTCTCGGATGAGCTGGTGGTGTTTGATAATCTGGCAGGGCGCATGTTTATTATCGTGCATGCCGACCCGTCAGCAGGTGATACGCTGCAGCAGGCGCAGCAGCGCATCGCCGAATTGGCGGCAAAAATGCACCAGGGTGCTCCGCGGGATCGTATCAGCAAGCCGCGCCAGGTGGGCGAATCAGATTTCACGTCCGGTTTCAGCGAGGCTGGCTTCAAACAGGCGGTGGAGCATGTCAAGGAGTACATTCTCGATGGAGACTGCATGCAGGTGGTGATTTCCCAGCGCCTGAGTATTCCCTATCACGCTCCGCCGCTGGATCTCTATCGCGCTCTGCGCGGAATGAATCCCTCTCCCTATATGTACTTCCTGAATCTGGATGATTTTCATATTGTCGGATCGTCACCGGAGATTCTGACTCGCCTCGAAGATGGTGAGGTGACTGTACGCCCGATTGCCGGAACACGTCGCAGGGGATACAGCGAAGAGGAGGATCTCGAGCTTGAGATCGAGTTGCTGGCCGACCCCAAGGAGTTGGCCGAGCACCTCATGCTGATAGATCTCGGGCGTAATGATGTCGGGCGGGTTGCGCAAATCGGCACTGTCAATCTGACAGAAAAGATGATGATCGAGCGCTACTCTCATGTGATGCATATCGTCTCAAATGTAACCGCGGATTTGAAGCAGGGGATGAATGCCATGGATGTTATTCGCGCTACTTTTCCAGCTGGAACCGTCTCCGGCGCCCCCAAGATCCGCGCCATGGAGATCATCGATGAGCTGGAGCCGGTCAAGCGCGGCGTCTATTCCGGCGCCGTGGGCTACCTCGCGTGGAATGGCAACATGGATACGGCAATTGCCATCCGCACTGCTGTCATCAAGGATAAGGTGCTGCATATTCAGGCTGGCGCGGGTATAGTAGCTGATTCGATTCCTGAGCTGGAGTGGAAAGAGACCATGAATAAAGGACGTGCGATTTTTCGCGCCGTCGCCATGGCCGAGGCCGGACTGGAACGCCTGGATGAGGAGCTCTGAGCATGTTGCTGATGATCGATAATTATGACTCCTTTACATTCAATCTGGTGCAGTATTTTGGCGAACTGGGGGCCGATGTGGTTGTGCGCCGCAATGATGAAATCAGCACTGACGAGATCGCTGCCCTGGCCCCATCGCACCTGGTAATCTCACCCGGCCCATGCACCCCTGTTGAAGCGGGAATCTCCGTTGAAGCGATCAAAGCCTTTGCGGGAAAAATTCCGATACTCGGAGTGTGCCTGGGCCATCAGTCGATCGGCGTTGCATTTGGCGCTAACATTGTGCGCGCAGCCCGGGTGATGCATGGCAAGACATCGCAGATTTTTCATGCTGACGGAGGTGTTTTCTCCACCCTGGAAAATCCATTGGTGGCCACGCGCTACCACTCGCTGATCATCGAAAAAGCCACGCTTCCGGATGTGCTCGAGATCACGGCATGGACAGCAGATGAAAATGGGGATGTGGATGAAATCATGGGTGTGAGGCACAAACATCTGGCGGTCGAAGGGGTGCAGTTTCATCCCGAATCGATACTTACGCGCCAGGGGCATCAACTGCTGCAGAATTTTTTAGGTAAGTTTTAAGTTTTAGGTTGTTAGGTTTTAGGTTTTAGGTGTTCGAGTTGTTGATTGGGGGGTTTCTATGGACATACAGGAAGCAATTGCGCGGATGGTTGATCAAACCGATCTGCTTGATTTTGAGATGACGGATGTGATGCGCACCATCATGACCGGTGGAGCGACTGCGGCACAGATTGGTGGTTTTCTGATCGGTTTACGCATGAAAGGTGAAACCGTGACCGAGATCACGGCTGCTGCAAAAGTGATGCGTGATCTGGCTGAAAAAGTATCGGCTCCGCATGATCATCTGGTCGATACCTGCGGCACCGGCGGTGACTCATCCGGCACTTTTAATATCTCCACAGCCAGTGCCTTTGTCACCGCTGCTGCCGGCGCCAGAGTCGCCAAGCATGGCAACCGTTCGATCTCCTCAAAATCGGGAAGTGCGGATGTGCTCGAGGCGGCTGGCGTCAGGCTGGATATCACTTCTGCACAGGTGAGTGAGTGTATTCAGGAGACCGGCATCGGTTTCATGTTTGCACCTGCGCATCACAGCGCCATGAAACATGCCATTGGTCCACGCCGGGAGATGGGGGTTCGCACGATTTTTAATGTCCTGGGACCACTGACAAATCCTGCAGCAGCACCGAATCAGGTGATCGGGGTTTTCTCCAGTGAACTGCTTGCGCCGCTGGCGGAAGTCCTGAAAAATCTGGGCAGTCGCCACGTCATGGTCGTGCATGCCCGCGACGGGCTGGATGAGATCAGTATTGCCGAGAAAACGGATATCGTGGAGTTGAAAGATGGCCAGATCTTCCATAACCGCATCTCACCCGAAGAGTTTGGCATGCAGTATCATTCGCTTGAGACGATCCGGGCAGAGGGCGTGCAGCAGAGCCTGCAAATAATCCGCGATGTACTTGCCAATAATGCCGGGCCTGCGCGCGATATCGTTACGCTGAATGCCGGTGCTGCGATCTATACAGCAGGGATCGCCGTTACCCTCAAGCAGGGGGTTGATGCGGCATCTGCAGCCATCAGCAGTGGCGCCGCCATGGAGAAGCTGGAACAGCTGATTGCCTGCACACAGCGTTTTTCCTGAAGATCTCTGGTGAGATCAAGTCTCTGGTTGACGAGATAAGAAAATTTTTTAGTCTCTCGCAAAGACGCAAAGCTTCCGCGTCCTGCTTACGCCCCTGACCTACATCCATGTAGGCCAAGCACGCCAAGAAAAACCCTTTGCGTCTTTGCGAGAGTTATGATTAAACTTGATTCATTTGCAATGATGTTGAGCACTCAAGGATTACTAGATGACTGATACGCCTGACATCCTGAACAGAATCAATGCGCGCAAGCTTGAAGAGTTAGCGCAGCGCAAACAGACAGT
>JAQYVP010000101.1 GCA_030145485.1 Chromatiales bacterium | reverse complement strand
CCCCCGTACGCAGATAGTATTCTGATACCAGTCCCACGCGTTCGAATTCGTGCAGATCGATCCACAGCGCAGTGACCTTGGGCGGAAACCAGCGATTTGAGAAGGTATTGATGAAGATGCCGCCAGGTTTCAGTATCCTCGTGATCTCACTGAAAATCTCAATAGGGTGGACGAGGTACTCCACCGAAACGGTGCAGACAACTGCATCGAACGAGTTATCTCCAAAGGGCAGCGAGTTCTCGCTGTTCAGATCATGCAGCACTCGCTCCGATAGGAGAGGGTTTGTTGCCAGTTCATCTTCATTCATACCGATCCCAACGACGGAAACCGGCTGTACGCCCTGGGGGATATGTGAGTTCACACTCGCCATCAGATCAAGCACGCGCGAGCCACTGGTAAGCAGGGAGCCATAGAGTTCGGAAACCCCGCTGAGCGCTCGCGCATCGAGGTGGTCTGTCATGCGAGGCAGTGCGTAGAAGTTGCTGTCACTGGTTTCGTCGATGCGTCTGAACGGGTCTGCGGAGAAATAATCAGTCGCCTGACCGGTATTGCGTACCTGCATCCCCGGGGTCCGTGCAGCATCTGTTCAAGGACATCCTGACAGCGCCCGCCATGCTCATCGGGTGCACCGTGAATTTCTCCTATGGTGCTGGAGATCGAGATATCATGGTTAGCGAGGGGATGGTTGAGGTCGCAGGTCAGGCTATCGTCATCTATGGCGATGATACGCAGCGGTAGAAGGCTGCTGGAGAATACATCGGGCAAACCTTCGATCATGCCTTGAGGGTAGAAACGACCGAGTTGCGGTGGAATCTCGCGGCCCTGAAAAACCTCCTTGAAATCAGTAGTCCTCACCCGGTGGACCAGCCTCCGGTCATAGCTGGGTACTATCTCGCCCGCTGGTATATCAACCGTCCCGCTGTGCCCCTGCTGTTGATGCAGGATCTCTTTTTGCAGGCCTTCCGGTAGTAGATCGAGGTCACGCCAGATATTGTAATTCGAGAAGTGATGAATTTCCTTGTGACGTCCCTGTTTACTGTCCCAATCGAGACAAAGCTGTAGGTCAATGAGGTCGTGGGTTCCCACGGTTTGTTGTGTCATCAGTGGTCTCTATTTCTAAGTCAGGTATGAACGCAGTGCAAGTTGTTCCGGGCAGGGTGCCAGGTAGCGCTGCATTTCAAGGTAAGGATTTGGCAGGCGGCGCAGGTGGTGCCGCAGCAGCGTAACGGGCGTGATCAGAGGTATTTCTTGGCGGCGATAGCTGTCAAACAGCGCCAGGAGTTCCTGTTTGTCGCTGCTGTCAAGATCGCGCTTGAAATACCCGAGCAAATGTTGCAGCACGTTGACTTGCCGGTTCCTGCTTGGGCGGATCGACATGATTTCCATGAATTGGCGAATGTACGCTTCTCTGGTTTCGACAAGACTGTTCTTGGTTGTCCCTGCGACCATGCGGCCGAGTTCCTGATAATAATGACTTCCGCGGGACATGATCAGCAGTTTGTAGCTGGCATGGAACTCGATGAAGCCCTTGACGTTCGTCTCAGGATTTTCAATCGATCTCCAGTTTTGAAGGGCATAAACCCGTTCGAAGAAATTCTCCCTGATTTGGGAATCATTCAGCCTGCCCTCTTCTTCGACAGGAAGCAGTGGCCAGCGGGAGATCAGTTCCTGCGCAAAAATCCCGACACCTTCATGTCTGCGATAGCCATTGTCATCGACAATAACGGGAACTCTCTCCATGCCACAGGTTGGTGATCCCTTTTTCAGGATATATCCAGCGAGGTTCGCCATTCCTTCGACTTTGCGCTTGTAGTGGGAGCGCATGCTGTCGGTTATGTTTGCATCTGCTAATCGGGGGTTGATCAACCTGACCTCGCCATTCTCCGGGTTTTGCCGCAGTTGTATTGTCGGCCTCGGCACTCCCAGGCCGGCTTCGACTTCAGGGCATACCGGCATTAGCTCAAAATATTCTGACAGCGTCTCCGTAATATAGCGTGCTTTTTTGTGCCCGCCGTCAAATCGTACTGGCTGACCAAGCAGGCAGGCGCTGACACCAAGAATTGGTTTTGTATTCACTTTGCGACCTCGATATAGGCAGGAAATCAGTTCATGCTAAAATATTAGACAAAAATGAATAAATGTGCAAGAATAAAATTATACAAAATTGATTCTGTACTATGAATTTATAGTTTTTAGTCACAGCGTCGCGATGTATCTGTTGCCTTGCAACAAGCTTTGACTGAACTCACCAATAGAACCATGACGGAGCACCAGGGACAGAATGAGCGAATTTCCAATCAGGATCTTGTCGGAGCAGACAGGAGTTCCCGCAACCACACTGCGTGCCTGGGAGCGTCGCTATGGACTGTTGAATCCAGCGCGTACGCCCAAGGGGCACCGTTTGTACAACCAGGCTGACCTGGAAAAAGTGCGACAGATCGTACAGCTGCTCGAAGCTGGCAGCACCATTAGCAAGGCGGTAAAAATCATCAGGGATGGCGGTTCATTCCCGACTGGCATACAGGAAGAGAGGTCGCCATGGGAGTTGTCGAAAAAACGTGTCATCCAGGCTATTGAGGCCTTCGACGACCGGCGCCTTGATGCGTTGTACAACCAGGCTCTTGCCGTCTACCCCATCGATATTGTGACGGTGAGCCTCTTGCTGCCGGTGCTGCAAGGCATCGGTGAACGCTGGAGTACGCGCAAGAATGGCGTTGCTAAAGAGCATTTCTTTACCGCCTGGCTGCGCAATAAAATTGGAGCGCGCATGCACCATGAGGCTGGCCGCACCCGCGGGCGGCGTTTATTGCTGGCATGTCTTCCCGGAGAGCACCATGAACTCGGTATTCTGCTGTTTGGCTTGTCAGCCCTGACACATGGCTATCGCATTCTCTACCTGGGTCCAGACTTGCCATTGTCACAGGTAAAAGAGGTTGTTGCTGATGTTGATGTCTCCGCCGTCCTGCTGTCAGGAACTTCCGAAGAGGCCCCGGAGATCTGGCGGCAGCTCTCGCAGCTTGCTGAAATTATCGATATCCCATTGTTCATTGGTGGCGGAGTTTCTGATCGGCCGGAAGAAATGCCGAAGTCACAAAATCTACTGCTGCTTGGCGCTAATTACAGTGTGGCACTGGAGCGTCTCGAAGAAAGCATGCCTGCATTTGGCGCGCTATGAGGAAGGTTGTCATCTGGTTCAGACGGGACCTGCGCCTGGATGACAATCCCGCTCTGAACCTGGCGATAAGTCTGCAGGCGCAGATTCTACCGATTTATATTCACAGTCCGGAAGAGGAGGCACCCTGGTTTCCCGGAGGTGCATCCCGCTGGTGGCTGCATCATAGCCTGCGCAAGCTCGAGCAGGAACTATCAGGCAGAGGCCTTGCACTGCACTATTTTCTCGGCAATGCGCGTGACATCCTTCCTTCGCTTGTTTGCAGCGAAAATATCGATGCGGTCATTGCAAATCGTCTCTATGAACCGCACCTGGCTCGACGAGATGAGGAGCTTTTCGGCAGGCTCTCTGCCGAGGGTGTTCAAACCAACTTGTTCGATTCCAGTCTTCTGTTTCGGCCTGGCAGCATACTCAACAAGCAGGGGAAGCCCTACAGGGTTTTTACCCCTTTCTGGCGCAGCGCACGTCAACACTTGGAGGCCTCAACTCCGCCAGCGGTCCCTGCCATGCCCACGGGAAACTTGCAGGCGATTCGGCAGGATACCGCTGGGTCTGGAAGCCTGGAGGATCTTGGCCTGCTTGACAACAATCCCTGGCATGAAAAGCTTCACAGCCACTGGGAAGTCGGTGAGCGCGCAGCGCAGCACAAGCTTGAGAATTTCCTGAATACAGGGATCGGAGAGTATAAAAGCCGGCGCGAGTTTCCCGCCCTAAAGGGAAGTTCACGTCTTTCCCCCCATCTTCATTTTGGCGAAATCACACCCGGACAGATATACCGTAGCCTGGAGCCCTTGCTTCATCTTCGGAATGTTGCGGAAAGATCATCGATTGAATGCCTGCTGTCTGAGCTTGGCTGGCGTGAATTCGCATACCAGGTGTTATGGAATTATCCGCAAACCAGCCGACAGTCGATGAATCCTCGCTTTCACGATGACTTCTGGAAAGACGATACCGAAGCACTGCATGCCTGGCAGCATGGCACCACCGGTATCGATCTGGTTGACGCTGGCATGCGGGAACTTTGGGAGACAGGCTGGATGCATAACCGCGTCCGCATGGTGACGGCTTCGTTTTTAACCAAGAACCTTGGTCTCCACTGGTTACACGGAGCCCGTTGGTTCTGGGATACCCTGGTCGATGCCGACCTTGCCAGCAATTCTCTCGGCTGGCAATGGGTTGCCGGCTGCGGAGTGGATGCGGCTCCCTACTACAGGATATTCAACCCCCTGCGACAGGCAAAAAAATTCGACTCCAGCGGGATTTACGTCGATCGCTGGATCGCAGAGCGACCATGCTCACCTGGGTTGGTTGATTTGGAAACGAGTCGTAGAGATGCACTGGAGCGCTACAAACATGCTGCTAACATCAGAGACGGTGCTCCCGGATAAACCAGGTGGGGATGATGAGGCTGGCTCTGAAATTACGATGGGAGAGAGGCTTCGGGAAGGCGCTGAAGTGAACGAGAAATTGTTGACGTATACCCTATGTCCACTCTTATGAGGAAAGCTCTGATCGAAGTGTGCAGCAATGCGGTTAGGGTCATCACAGCAAACAATAAGCAGCAGAAGTTGATTAATCTTTTCACATCTACATGAGGATACAGGATGCATATACTACTTTTGATAGCACATGGAAGTCGACGGGAGGCTTCCAACCAGGAAGTGCGGGAAGTCGCCAGAAAACTTGAAGCGATCTCGAGCAGCCGTTTCGACCGGGTGATTCCTGCATTTCTCGAGTTGGCGGAACCATCCATCACGGCGGGGATAGATATCTGCAGCGAAGCAGGAGCCACCGATATAACCGTCGTTCCCTACTTTCTTTCCGCTGGACGCCATGTCGCAGAGGATATCCCCGAAAACCTGAGGAAAGCCGCAAAGCAGCACCCTGGACTCAAAATACACCTGCGTCCTCACATCGGCGGGCACGATGAGATGCCGGTGCTGCTGTTTCAATCATCGTTTGACGAAGAATGATCATGGTCATCGATTCGAAGTTGTGGTCGATCTCCCTTTGCGTGCTGCTTCTGCTTCTGAACGGTTGTGTCAATGTACCCGCCAACATCACACCGGTGAAGGGCTTCGAGCTCAACAGGTACCTGGGGAAATGGTATGAGATCGCACGGCTTGACCATGGGTTTGAGCGTGGTCTTGAGCACGTGAGCGCAGAGTATTCGCTGCGCGAAGATGGCGGGGTCAGGGTCGTCAACAGGGGATACTCGGTCGAAGATGGAGAGTGGCAGCAAGCGGAGGGAAAGGCATTTTTTGTACGCGAGCCTGATGAAGGGTATCTGAAAGTGTCGTTCTTCGGTCCGTTCTACGGCTCATATGTGCTCTTCGAACTCGATAGGGAGAAATATCAGTATGCCTTTGTAGCAGGACCGGATAAATCATATCTGTGGTTTTTGTCGAGAACACCGACGGTTAGTGAAGCGCTGATGAGCCATTTTCGGGAGACGGTGAGTGCACTGGGGTTTGATACCCGGGAGCTGATCGAGGTGAGACAGGTCGAAGAGTGAAAATCCCCCTTTTGAATCTGTTTGCGTCGCTGTTTGCGTTGTTGCTCCCTGCCTGTACCACTCTTGATGTGATCAATGCGATGACGCCTGAGGATGTGGAAGTCTCCGTCGTCAAAGGAGTGGCTTACGGCAGCCATCCAAGACAAAAGCTTGATATCTACCGGCCGGTTCAGGCTACCCGACAAGCAGCGGTATTCATCTTCTTTTATGGTGGGGCATGGGAGAGTGGTGAGCGTGCAGACTACGAGTTTGTCGCCCGTAAACTGGCTGCAAAGGGACATTTCGTTGTAGTTCCTGATTACAGGCTCTATCCGGAGGTCAGATTCCCCGAGTTCGTGAAAGATGGCGCCCGCGCGACTGCCTGGGTTCTGGAACATGGGAAGGATATCTCAGTTCAATCCCGTCCGGTTTTTCTCATGGGGCACTCTGCCGGCGCACATATAGCCATGCTGGTGGGGCTTGATCAGAGATATCTTCGCCAGCGTGGGCATCAAAGCGCTGAGTTGGCGGGGATCATCGGGCTTGCCGGACCTTACGATTTTTTGCCACTCGAATCTGAGCGCCTGAAACAGATTTTTATGACTCCCCTTGCACTCCATGACTCGCAGCCGGTTAATTTCGTTGATGACGACGATCCAGCGGTACTGCTTGTGCACGGAGACAGTGACCGAAGAGTTTGGCTGAGAAACTCCGAGAACCTGGCCGCGAGGCTTCGGCAGGCCGGCGCTAAAGTGACTCTGGTGGTCTATCCTGGCGTTACTCACACAGGGATCATCAAGCCATTTATCGCTTTCGTCAATGACGAAAGCGGCCTGATTGATGAAATCCTCTCATTTGTCAATTCCAGGCAGGCAGTCAGGATGGGTTCTGAATTATTGCCTTAGCCTGTTAAATCATCCGCAGGGTGATGCTGTAGCGGCTTGAAGCGCCCCATCAGAGCGTTGCCATTCGGCGAGGGCGCGTTCCAGCCCATGCAGACCGTCGAGGAAGCTGACCCCATCGATGGTGAAATCACGACTGTCAAACGCCGATCCGCCAGCCCAGATCCTTATGCTCGGATCAATCATCTGTCGCAAGCCGCTGAGCATGACGAGTGCGTCATCCTGCTTGAAACTCGCACTAAACGAAAGGGCAATGACGTTTACCTTGTGAGTGGATGCAGCCTCTCTGATATCCCGGAACGGCATTTCGGTGCCGAACGAAATTACCTTCGCCCCACCGAGCCGCAGCAATGCTTCGATCATGAGCAGGCCGAGACCGTGCTGTTCTCCCGGTACCGTCGTCAACATGACACTCGGTTTACCATGTTCGTACAGGTGTTCGGCAAGGGATTGGCGTACCAGGTTTTTCATCAGCTCGGTGTAGAGATGCTCCTCGTGTATCGCCAGTTCGCCGTTTGACCAGGCATCTCCCACCCTGGCCGTTGCCGGCGCCATTACCCTGTGGATAAAGCTCCGCAGACCGTGGGCGAGCAGCTGTTGGTGAAAGCAGTCGTGGAGGGCGGAAGCGTCTCCTGATCTCAGCAGCTCGTCAAGGAGTTTGCTATCGATTTTAAGCTGCGGCTGTTGCTGCATGGAGTTGAGTTCGGGGAGTTCTAGCTTGACCAGCTTGCCCGGTCTCTTCCCCTGGTCGACGAGCTGCCTGATGACAACAAGTTTGTCGAGCTGTTCGTCAGAGTAGATACGGTTGCCGTGACTGTCGCGTGTAGGTGCGGGGTAGTCGTAGCGCCTCTCCCACATTCGCAGCAGATCTTTGGGTATGCCGGAAATGCGCGATACGTCACTGATGTTATGGTCTCCATTCATGCTTGACTCTTTGTGTGTCTCGCATTGCAGGGGCAGGACATCCTGTTTTTCAGGTATTCTACTACTCTACCCAGCAATGGCAGTTCAACGAAAACTTCAGCACTGTCCCAGTAGTCGCGGTGGTCGATCACTCTGCCGTCATCGCCGAAATCCATGCGGGTGACGCCATCGATAGACAATGCCTTGCCACGCAGGTAAAAATTGAAGGTCCAGCCGACCCATGCGCGGTCCCCGTAACTGTCGACACTTTTGATTACAAATTGCGGATGCTCGGTGTGGTCGAACATGTGGCGGAATATAGCAATGATTGCATCGTGCCCGAGAACATCGTTAAAGGGATCCTGAAAATGCGCCTTTGGATGGTAGAACTCGCTCACGCGCGAAATATTCTCCAGCGTCAGTGCGGCGTACCAGTCGACAAGCTTATCGAGTTTCATGTGTCCACAGCCCTTTTCAAGAGATGAAAACGCAAGCGGTATGGCAGGCAGGCTAACAGTTTCATCCAACGGGTAAAACGCCGGGGAAAGTGCAGTTCGAAGTGGCCCCTGCCGATGCCGTCGATGATTTCACCTGCGGCCATATCGGGGGTGATCATGGCGGGCATTCTGAAATCATTTTTTCGTGTGAGGCGCGTTTTGACGAAGCCGGGATTCACCAGGTAGACGCCAATGCCGCGAGGAGAGAGGTCGCTGTAGAGTATCTCCGCGAGATTGATCAGGGCAGCCTTTCCAGGCCCGTAGGCGAGAGCTTTTGGCAGTCCGGTATAGCCCGCGGCGCTGGCGATCAGGCAGATGCTGCCCGCACCATTTTGGACAAACGTCGGTATTATCGCCTCGACAAGATTGTAGGCGCCGAGCAGATTGGTTTCGAGGATCTTTCGTGTTTTTGCGGCATCAATCTCCCATGCCCGCATGGGTGTATAGAGTCCGGCGCTGTAGACAACCAGGTCGATCCCTCCCCAGCGTTGCAGCAGGGTGTCGCGAGCCGATTGCAGTGCTGCACTATCCGATACGTCGAGCGGCAATATTTCGTCATGCTCTCCGGCCATTTCCCGCAGCTTCGATTCTCGCCGTGCACTCAGCGCCACCTTTGCCTCCAACTCGCCGAGCCGCTGGGCGAGCGCTGCGCCGATGCCGCTGCTGGCGCCGATGATCCA
>JAQYVP010000095.1 GCA_030145485.1 Chromatiales bacterium | reverse complement strand
CTTCTTACCCAAACGAGCGACCCAGCTTGATGCCGTCTTACCCTTGCGATAACCGATGAATTGGCCCTTGCTGATCTTGTGCCAATACGGTTCTGCCCTGGGTGTGAAGTCGTTGTCTCTCTTGGTGCGTGTGCTGAAATCTGCTACTGCCATAACTGCTCTCCTGAATCTGTGGAGTTTCTGTGGAATTACGGTGTGAATTCCATAGATACAGTATGAACCAATATTAGGTGATATACAAGATAATCAATGCTTTATGAACTTCTATGAATCGGGGAAACCCCCATACTTCCCCTTGCCCGGCCGATGACCAATCACAGTCGCTTCTGCATCCGAGAACTGTTTCAGTTTCAGCAGATCATCGCTGCGCCCGTTCTTGTAGAGCGCTGTTGCACGATGCAGCATCAGACCTTCTCCGCCATCGTCAATCACGGATTGCAGCCGCCGAATCAGTTCACTATTGTCAGCAACCCGGTACTGTATGATCATTTCAAGATATGGAGATGCGGGATGCTCCACCAGTTGCCGTATCGACTGCAAGCGTTGGGTAAATTGTCCTTGGTGCTGAGGCAGATCGAACACCATCAAGCGCACCTGCTTCCAACCGTCATGCGGCGTCATCCTCCTGACGACGCCGCTGACTTTCTCATACTGTCCACGGCCAATCCATAATTCCCCATCCAGTGGCTCCGGCGGAAATCCCGCGATAAACCAGGAAGGGGCGGCAAAATGATACCCTCCTCTCGAGACAAGATTGTTGCCATCCCAGCGGGCGCGCACGCCATCGAGTTTTTCACTCACCCAGTAGTTGCCGGCATCGATATCCTGATGGTATCTGGTCGCCAGCATCAACGCCGGCTTTCCACCGTACACAGCATCAGGAAGATAGAATAGAGCGGCGACAAAGAACACCGCCAGTAATCGTCTTGCATCCTTGCATATCGTCATCATAGTGATTCCTTTCTTGAATTGACTAATGGACATCCCATACATCCACACCATCAACTCTATCAAAGCAACTCTTGAATAACCAGCAACAATTATGAGCCAGGTCTCCAGTATTACCTCAGGTGATACAGCAGTTCTAAGATGTAGAGAGATACTCACCACGAAGGACACGAAGAGCACGAAGACCTTTTTTGTATCCAATTGATTCTTCGTGGTCTTCGTGTCCTTCGTGGTAAAAGTCTTTTTAAATATCGGCGCTCTATTGGTACATTGAGAATTGCTGCAGGTGATATAAATCAAGATTCCACGGTATTAATGTAGGGTAAAATAGATCGAATATTTATTTGTTACTGACTTGCTATTAAAATCCTGGAGAAACTATCTTGAAAACAGTTCTGAACATGCTTGTGATGAGCGTAGCCCTGACTCTATCTGCAGTCGTTGCTGCTGACGCAATAAGCGTAATCGATCCCTATGTGCGCGCCATGCCGCCGGGACAAAAAGTAACCGGCGCATTCCTCTCTTTGAAAAACAATAGTGACAGCGACCGATCGCTGCTTCGTGTAGAGAGTGATGTCGCGAAGAACGTGGAACTGCACGAACACACGCACAAGGACGGTATGATGCAGATGCGCGAAGTCGAGAAGATCAACATTGCCAAAGGCTCTACGACTGCTCTCAAGCCAGGCGGACTGCATATCATGCTGATCGGCTTGACCAGGGAACTAAAAGTCGGTGACATCGTCGACCTCAAGCTCATTTTCGACGACAGTTCCGAACAGGTCGTCAAGGCGCCCGTCAAGAAAATTCTTGCCGGCATGGGCATGATGAAAAAAGGTATGGGTAAAAAAGGCCCCATGGGCGACATGAAACAGATGAAACATGCCAGCCCGATGCCAAATTTAATGGGCATTGTCATGAAAAACGCGCAGCAGCTGGCGTTGAATGGCGATCAGATGAAAGCGCTCAAGCAGTGGGCTGATGTCAATCAGCCACGCGTGTGGGAGTGGGTAGGCATCATTACCAGCACGGAAAAACAGTTGCATGATGCCGTACTCAAAGGCGCATCCAGAGACGAGCTCGACAAGATGACCCTGACGATTCTTGATTCCCGCCAGAAAATCATCCGCACCAAGGTTCTGTGTGTCGATAACCTGCGTGTAATCCTGAATGCTAATCAATGGAAGATGTTGATGGATATCTACGCTGGCGCGGTAAAATAAGCACTCCCCCACCAATCACCGCATCGGAAGATGAATAAAACAAGGCTCATTGTCGCCCTGCTGCTGATTGGAATAGCTGCGGTGGTTGGTTACAAGCTTGACAAAGCAACGCAAAAAAACGTGGGCATGCTGGCTGTTACCGACTCTGACTGCAACCTCAGAGACGGTCCCTGCCATGCTGAGATGCCGTCTGGCGGCAATATCGAATTTTCGATTGAACCACCTTCGATACCACTGATGAAACCACTGTCGCTCAGGGTCAAGGTACGCGACATCGATGTCTCTACTGTCGAGATCGACTTCGTTGGCATCGGCATGAATATGGGTTACAACCGCCCGCAATTGTATCAAGTCAGCAATGACCATTTCAAAGGGAGCACCACACTGCCGGTATGCATTTTGCAGCGCATGCAATGGGAGGCGCGCCTGCTGCTTGAAACTGAAAAGGGAACAGTGATGGCGCCGTTTCGTTTCTACACGGACAAAAGTCCCGCCTCTCCATGAACAACAAGATCGCACAAGTCGTTGTCGCAGGGCTGGTCATTGTGCTCGCATGGCTGCTGCTGTTGTGGGAGCCTGGCGGCAGTGATGCTGAACCCTCGCTGACAGCAGGGCCGCGCGGTGGTGAATTTTCGCTGCAATCCGCAGATGGCGCCGTCAACCTCGAAGATTACCGCGGCAAGGTGGTCGTACTCTACTTCGGCTACACATTTTGCCCGGATATCTGCCCGACATCCCTGTCGCTATTGTCAGTCACCCTGAATGAACTCAGTGCAGATGAGCTGCAACAGGTTCAGGCGCTCTTTATCAGCGTTGACCCGCAACGCGATAGCCTGGAACATCTCAAAACCTATGCCGGCTATTTCCATAAAAATATCATCGGCGTCACAGGCTCCAGAGAGCAGATCAATGCAGCTGTTAAAAAGTACGGCGCTGGATATAACATCGATAAATCCGCATCAAAGGCCGACTATTCAGTCGATCATACCTCCTACACATACATCATCGACAAGGGCGGCAAGCTGCGCTTTACCCTGGTGCACGGCACTTCGGCTGATGAAATCAGCCGCACTATTCGCAGTTTGTTGTAGTAACGCAGGATCTTGCATCGCGGTCAAACGACCGCTCCCACGATGATGCAGGAATATTATGACTGCTATCAATCAGTTCATCCTGTCATAGAATCGCAGCCTGTAGAGCAGTCGCCGGTGTTGTTCCGAATCCGTGAATCCCGTGCGATCATGCAGCACATTGTTGCACATCAGTCCCTGGCCCGGCTGCAGCTTTGCCCGGTAGATCCACGCTGATTGCGAATTCATCAGTTCCTGCAGCGCCGCGACCGCCTCCTGTGTCAGCACATCATTCTTCCATAAGATGTTACGCCGGCGTGCGGTATAGCGCATGTGCAAATGACCGGATTTATCGATCAAGAACACCGGCCCGCTGCGATCCGGACGTACGATTTTGTCATCCACTTCGTTGGCGGGTATCAGCATGACGTCAGACTGCATCAGGGCGCGAATGTAATCAGCATTGATATCACGCAGATGCAGCCACGCGAGTTCGTGATCCAGCAATGCATTTTCTCCACCCTCTTCGGCAGCTGTTTCACAAAAGAGCACCATACCCCTGATCTGCTGCTCCAGGGTGTTGTAATAGCCGTCTGTATGCCAGCTGATGGGGCGATTCGTGTAGGGAATATAGGTCTTGCGCCAACCGCTGTCAGCGGAGACCGTCAAAGCGGTAATGCCCTCGTCATCTGCTCCTTCATTACGATCCAGATGATTGAGACCGAAACAGGCTGCAAATGCCATCAATGCCTGCCTGTCAACATCACTCTCGGTGGCAAAAACAGCCATATTTGATCGCGCACAGCGCTCTTTAATGGCGCTGATTTCAGCAGCTGTCGGCCGTTTCAGATCTCTCACTTCGACGACCAGCTCCTCCACTGAAGCAGGAACCTGCAGCAACTTCTCTCTGCGCCATTGCTGGTATGCGCTCTCATTATCTGGATGGAATGGGGAGTTATTCATTGTGATCAATCACGACAGATGCGGCTCGTTTCACTCACCACATCCTACAAAACGATGAGAAAACCGGGGAATCCCATTATTTGACAACAGCAGAAGTCAGTTTATCGAGTGTGGTCTCCAGCTTGCCAATAACGACGCAGTCATCCAGAGCGTAATCATCTCTCAGCCACTGCGGGTTGCGATATTTCAACCATGTTTTGCCATCTGGATCTGTATACACCAGGATTTTCATCGGCAGGTCCAGACCGGCTGCCATATCATTCAGCATAATTTTGGTGCCAGCTCGCGGCTTGCCGAAAATCAGCAGCTGTGAATCTCCGAGGGTCATGCCAACTTCTTCGGCATTCAGCTTGTGGTCGATGCGGATAAAAATATGCACATCATTCTCTTTTAACTTCGCTTCGAGTCTGTCCATGGTCTGCTGCACATCATGGGCGCTCTCTTTGGTGATGATATCAATTTCTGCATTGGCGATCAGGGGCAACATCAATGCAATGGCTAACAGGTAAAATTTCATGGTTCAGATTCCTTAACTTGATTGAGATTGAAGTTTATTTCCGCCAAGCCGCTCGATAATCTTGTCGGCAACACGAAAAGCGTTGGCGTAGATGGTCCAGGTAAAAGGCGCGCTGCCCGCACTGGGCATAAAACTGCCATCCGTGATGTAGAGATTTTCGACATCATGCGAGCGGCAGTCTGCATTCAGCACCGAAGTCTTGGCATCATCACCAAAACGACATCCACCTGCCATGAGATTCAGCGGTGGTGAGCCCGAAGCGAAAGATACCACATCTTCGGCCCCCATTGCCTTGAGAACTTCGGCGCCCTTTGACGCCAGGTACCAACCCACCTGTAAATTGCGCACATGAAAACCCAGGCGGGCCTTTGCCACCGGCATATCCCACTTATCCCTGACGCTGGTATCGAGCGATACAAAGCAGTCATCGACCGGCATCCAGTCGCAGAAAGCCTCGATCTTGATGTAGGAGCTTTCACGAAAATGCCGTTCCAGCTTGCGTTTCAGCGGCTTGCCCCACAATAGCCCATCCTGGCCACGCATCTGCCGGGTGGCGCGCGAGATTGGATTGGGATGCAGATGTACGAAATCGATAGTCCCACCCTTCTGCTTCTCTCCAAAATCAGCATCATCGATGACATAGTAGTCATGAATCGTACGGTTGACGAAGGGGCCGACCTGACGCAACTCCTGTCTCTTTTCAGCGGGAAAATCAGCATAGCGCAATCGTCCGGAACCTGCACCACCACCGGCAAACAGCAGGTTTTTTCCCACCTGGCCATTGTTGTTGGCAAGTCCATGCGGATGCTTCTCACCCGTCGAGTTCAACAACAGGCGCGATGTCTCGACAGCCTGGCAGGCCACCACATAAACAGCTGCATCGATATGCTTCACCACGTCATTATTATCCCGATACTCCACCGCAGTGATCTGCCCGCTGCTGTCACTCTGCAGACGCGTCACCTGGGAGCCGGGAAGGATCTTGCATCTGCCGCCGGCAACTGCATGGTTCAGCAGCGCCGCCCGGGAACTTCCTTTGGCGCCTGTTTCACAGCCAAAAGCACCGCAGTAGCCACTATAACTGCAGCTTTTACGTCCCAAACCCGGCTTTGAAAGAATTGCGCGCGGCATCGGTACCGAGTGGATGCCAAGTTTGTCGCAAGCCTGATCAATCAACCCGGAGATAGAGTGTTCTGTAGTCGGCGGATAGGGGAAGTCAGGGGTGCTGCGTGGTTCCTGATGCGGATGATCGACCACCCTGCCGGATACGCCGACAACCTGCTCCACCTTGGTGTAATAGGGTTCGAGGTCGTCATAGCTGATGGGCCAGTCCACCACATTCGCTCCCTCGATGGGGCCAAATGTCGACAGCTGTTTGAAATCAACCGGTTTGAGACGATGAAAAAACCCGCTCATGAAGTTCGAAGACCCCCCCACGACATTGCCATTCCATAAATTCCATGAAGTATCCTGCGCTGTTTCCCGCCGCCTCCATCCACCCTCATCCAGTTCGGTCTCAACGACATGGCTTTGCTGTTTCAGATCCGGCGTATAGGCGTTGCGGATGCAGCAGGCAAGCTCATCCTTGTAGTAATCCTTTTCGGTAAACCATGGCCCCTTCTCCAGCACCACCACAGAGTATCCCGCCTCAGCCAGGGCATAGGCAATAGGACCACCGCCAGCGCCGCTGCCGATCACGCAGACATCAAAGTCGTGGCTCATATTGCAACTCGTTTCATAGCAGGAAATATCTCTTCTCTTTTGGTGGACGGGGAAAACCCGGTGTGTGCTGCAGCCATTTCCAGCCAACCGCCTGTGGGTTACCGCCATAGACAGGATCGCTGAGCAACGCTTCGAAGATATAGCGGATCATCTCCTGCAACCACGCTCTGCCCTGCTGCTGGTTTTTTTCCATATGGCGCAATACCGCCTCGCGCTGCTCATGCTGCAACCCTGCAAATGATTTTTGATACAGCTCCGAGGCCGTCTCGTCGACCTGAGCCACGCCTGCGCGCAGAAATTGCTTATGGACTTCATCCGTCTCATCATCGCGCAACACGCGTTGCAGCCAGTAAACGGCCATGACCTCCCGGGCGCCGGGTGCTTCAGTCTCAGATGGAAACAGATGATCCAGCACGGCATCCAGCGTCTGCCACTGTCGGTCTGATAATCCATCGTCACCAGCTGTTTGCTGTTTCGGAGCTGAAAACAGCGGCATAGAAGCAGTCGTCGCGGCGGTCGCTGCAGCGCCAGCCGATGTGATCTTCAGAAAATGGCGTCTATCCATATTATTCCTCAGCTTTAGAGCCTCTTGCAAAACTCCGTCATTCCGGCATGTTTTTAGCCGAAATCCATTTTTTTCGATCTGTAAGTTGTTGATTCTATAGATTCCGGCCTTCGCCGAAATGACGAATTTTGGAGTTTTGCAAAAGGCTCTTTATTTTTCAATTGATACGCTGCTATTTGTGTACTTCAGGTGAGGGATCCTGCACTACCGCCATCATCATCCACAGCATCAATTGCGCGTTCAGATAACCGCGTTTATGCAGGATCTCAATGCCATCGGCATTCAGCATCACTGTTCCGGGGCGCGCATGCCGGCGATACTGCTCGATCAACTCGCCCTCCCCTTCGTCACTGACACGCACCGGCAGGAAATGTTCATTGATATAGGCCACGACCTCGGCGTCTCGGTAGGTTGTCTCATCCATCTTTTTACAAAACAGACACCATTCAGCGGTCAGATCAAGAAAAACCAGTTTGTTTTGTTGTTTTGCCTGCGCATAAATTGCAGCTGTGGATGGCTGCCAGGCAATTTGTGAGGCATTGCTGGCAACAGATAGGGTGGCGACGCTCAAGAGCGTCACACAAGCGATCAAAAACAGGATAGCATATTGTTTCATTTCAACATTCATTCATATAACGCACTCAATAGACAGGCTGTAGCTGGATATCTTACACAGGGAGCAGAAAATCTTATTGATATATCTCATTTGACGACAGAGTTACTCTATATTAGTATTTGCTAATGTTTTAACAGGTGAGTATCAGCCATGAGTAATAACCTGAACATAGACTGCGAAGAGTGGCGCGAAATCGCTTCTGACTATCCTACTGAGATGGAAGTGATTGTCGAGATGATGATCGAGTGTGACGAACAGCTGTGTTGCGACGAAGCCGCCTGACCCGATTACCAATCGTTTACCAACATTGTATCAACAAGCCACCGCCTCCCATGACGGTGGCTTTTTTAATCACTCTTTCCAGAAAAACGAATTTTTGAACATCCTGGAAAACTCAAAAGCTGTCATTTCGACTGAAAACAGAAATCTCAACGGATTGATTAATATAATCTCTCCGACACCAGGCGTCAGGGCTCTACAACTGCGTATCAAGCTCAATTGCGCCCTCTCCGTTATCCTCCAGGATGGTGTCGGACTGAATATAGAGCAGTTCCACGATGGCAACCAGGTTGCGGCTGATAGTTGTCGTATAGACACTGTCATTCATCAGTGAAGTTGCCATCTCACTGCTAATTTCACTGCTTCTGACCAGCCTGTCGATCGTGCCATCCATGAGCACATCATGGCGCTCCACCTTCTCTTTGAGTTTCTTCAGCTTCAGCAGATGTTTATCAGGATGTTCCGAACTCTTGATCTGATGAATATGGCGGCTCATCTCCAATATCACCATGCGCATCAAATTGTACTGCTGCCTGATCACAGGGTTGTCCGACGCGATATAGCGCGTCATGTTCTTGTGAAGCGGCTTCATGTCCTTGACGATTTGCACAATGAGACGATTGGCGACAAGGATATGGCGGATCTGCCCGATCTTCTCTTCACTCAAAGTGAAGTTGCTCTGCAAGCTGGTTGCGAATTCCACGATGGTGTTATAGATCAGCTTCATCTTGCGGTAATAGACATCATCGATATCACAATGAATTACCGCCGTGCTTTGTGGAATATGGTTAAACATGTTTTCAGATTCTATCTCACTGCGATGGACATTCAGGCCGTGCGCCAACACCATGTAGGTTGTTTTTTCAAACAGATGCTTCGATTCATTCAGCAATGCCTGCAAACCTGTCTGAGGATACTCCAATGCAGCTTTGGAGAGATATTTCGGCTGCTCGATACGCTTTTTCAGATCGATCTGCGGTGGAACCAGCACCTTGACGATCCTGGCGATCAATGGAATAAACCATATCAAAAGTAAGGTATTAATCAGATTGAATGCCGTATGAAAAACAGAGAGCGCCACCGGAATTGCAGCAGCCTGCACAAACGGCGAAACACCCTCAATATCTGCAACGAATTCAGCAACAATAGTCAAAAAAGGATAAAACACAACCAGCATTCCAAGGACGCCGATCATGTTGAAGATCAAATGCGCCCTTGCCGTGCGTTTGGCATGATAATTGGTCACCAGCGAGGCGATATTCGCAGTGATGGTAGTGCCAACATTTTGACCAAGAACCATCGCAGCTGCCATATCAAAGGGAAGCCAGCCTTCAAAACACATAATCAGGGTGATCGCCATGGTTGCGCTGGAAGATTGCACGACCACGGTCATTAGCGCACCAATCAACAAAAACAGCAACACGGAGAGAAAACCCTTGTCGCTGTACTCGGCAAGAAACTGCAGCGCCTCGGGGTGGTTATTGATATCTGGAACCGCATCCTTGAGGAACTGCAGCCCGATAAACAGCAGCGCCAGGCCGATGACGAAATACCCCCACTGCTTGCGTGTTTTACTCTTAGCCAGGGTGAGCAAAAAACCCAGCCCTACAAATGGCAGCGCCAGCGCACTGATACTGACCTTAAAACCCAGCAGGG
Source organism: Chromatiales bacterium (assembly GCA_030145485.1). Classification (GTDB taxonomy): domain Bacteria; phylum Pseudomonadota; class Gammaproteobacteria; order Chromatiales; family Chromatiaceae; genus Sva-25. The sequence goes on along the minus strand of JAQYVP010000095.1, from coordinate 2,965 downwards.
TAATCAGCCATGCAGTCACAGTGGTTCCAATATTCGCCCCCATGATGACGCCGATGGATTCCTGCAGTGTGAGCAGGCCGGCATTGGAGAAACTGACCACCATCAGGGTGGTTGCAGAAGAGGATTGAATCACGGCAGTCATCAGGAACCCCGTTCCTACAGCCAGCAATCGATGCGATGTCATGGTGGCCAGAATATTGCGCATTTTGTCGCCGGCAACCTCCATCAAGGCGTCACTCATCACTTTCATGCCATAAAGAAACAGGCCCAGCGACCCCAGCAGGGTAAAAAAGTCTATGAATGAATAGTCCATAGGATGATTATATAGAATGCTCCATATAATTCACCCTTTGACTGAGAGGTTTCCAGCAGGCGGGGAATACCATGAGTGCTTTTCAGCGCACAAAAAAAACGGGGCTAAAAAGCCCCGTTCTTATACACCAAACTTAAAAGAAAATTACTTTTCTGATGCAGCAGGCTTTACTTCTACAGAAACTGCCGGCGCAGCTGCTTCTACTTTTGGCGCTACGGCAGGAGCCGGGGCCATCTCAGGAGCTGGCGCTGACGCAGGGGCGACGGCCGGAGCTGGAGCCTTTTCAGGTGCCGGCACTGCTGGAGCTTCTGCTGCCGGTGCAGATTTCTTCATCCCGGCAAAGTGTTTTTCCATTGCTGCGCGCTGCTGCTCCATACGCTTGTCGGCTTTGGCGCGGCGATCTTCCATCTCCTTTTTTGCCTTGGCGAAACGCTCATCCATCTCTTTCTCAACCTTGGAGAAGCGCTCATCCATCATCTTTTTCGCAGCTGCATGACGTGCTTCCATCTGCTTCATCTGCTCTTCAGGATTGACGGCTGCTTTGCCCTGCTGCCGAGCTTTCTGCTCTGCTTCAAAGCGCTTTTGCATCTCGGCACGGTGAGCCTGCATCTCTTTCATCATCGCTGCACGGCGCTCTGTACGCTGTTTGTCTGCTGCTGCGCGACGCGATTGCATCTCTTCATTCGAAGGAGCTGCAACTGGTGCTGATTCAGAAGCAAAGCGCTGCTGCATCGCAGCACGGCGAGCTGCTCTCTCTTTATCGGCTGCTGCGCGGCGCTCTGCTCGCTGCATATCTGCTGCAACACGCTGCCTGTCCACTGTAGCACGACGATGCAATTGATGATCAGTACGGTTTCTGGATTGCGCTGCATCAGAACCATAACGCTGCTGCATTGCAGAGCGGGCTGCTCGCTTTTTATCAGTTGCGGCACGGCGATCTGCGCGCATTTTATCCATTACAGCATGGCGCTTCTCCATCTCCTCGAAACTGACTGGCGGCGCATAGCCAGGGCAGGGAGCCGTCTCAGCGTGAATAGAAACTGCGGCAGTTGTCAGCGCAATGGCTGCTGCTATTTTGGTAATTTTGTACATTGATGGATTCTCCAGTAAGCTCAAAAAGGCAGACAGTCTTCTGCAACTGGCTGACAAGTAGCCGTCAATACGGCAAGATTAAGTCGTTGTCCAAGCAGTGACGTTGCCAATATTTCCAGGACAAACCCCATTACCGGGAACAAGCGCATATTGCCGCTTGCGACACTCTACAACGCATAGAATATTAGAATATTCTTAAATATGGAATTACTTTATTACTATTACGTCTATAGTGACGTTTGTTATTACCTATTGTTATTGATGAGGACCATAACAGTGGCCAACCTCAACAACAAAAACCCGCCAACAGGCGGGTTTTTGTTTGCACAACCCTGTGCATTTCAACATCCTGTTTAGTGCGAGCTATCTCACTTGGCTGCTGGAGCAGGAGCTGCTGCTTGAGGAGCTGGTGCAGCAGGACGAGCAGCAGGGCGAGGAGCAGCGTAGCCAGGACCATAAGGGCGATAGCCATAACGGCTGCCATAGTTACGGTTGTCCCAACGATTGCTGTTATTCCAGCGGTTGTTGTTGTCCCAACTGTTGTCCCAACGGTTGTAGCCGTCGCCATAACCGGAACCATAGCCATCACCTTCCCAATCGGTATCGGCATCCATATCAGCGTTGAAGCTGAAGCTGCCACGACCACGACCGGAACCACGGCCACGCCCGGAGGTATCACCACGGCCATAGCCACGGTTAGACATATCATTTCTCCAGTCGTTGTTCCAGTCGTTGTTCCAATCGTTGTTCCAGTCGTTGTTGCTGTCGTTGTCCCAAGGCATATCCCAATCAGCAGAAACAGCTGTGGTTGCCATAATTGCTGCCAAAGCAGCGATCTTTACGATGTTTTTCATGATTGATCTCTCTAGTTAAGTAAAAAAGTATCTTGAAAAAGAGAGCTGTTAACTGCGTACCCCCTTTCCATGTAAGATAGAATATTAGTATTTAAGCTTCTTGTGAAATACTTATTTACTATCAATGTTGTTTATTTATTTGATACTCCCTATCATGCCCTGGCAAGTTCTCAATACCCTGTACATTTCGCGGCCACAAGAGCGCTCCTACGATATGTGCAAAACCCAGTCGTGGGAGTGGTCATCTGACCACGATTGATAAAAGGTAATACCCTGACTTCATGCACGGTGTTATTGAAATTAGAGATGAGGCAGACAAGAAAAAACCCGCCAAATGGCGGGTTTTCTCTACATCCCTCTAATCCTGGACTCCCTGTCCGTTACTGCTATGCGTAACAAATTACTCGGCGCATTTTGCGGTAGCTGATGCTGCCGGAGCTGCTGCTTGAGGAGCAGGAGCAGCCGCACGAGGAGCGCCGGCATAGCCATAAGGACGGTAGCCATAGCGAGAACTGCGGTTGTCCCAACGGTTGCTGTTGTTCCAGCGGTTGTTGTTGTCCCAGCGGTTGCTGTTGTCCCAGCTGTTGTAGCCGTCGCCATAGCCGGAGCCATAACCGTCGCCTTCCATATCGCCATCGACATCGGCATCCATGTTGAAGCTGAAGCTGCCTTTACCACGGCCACGACCGCGTCCGGAACCGGATCC
>JAQYVP010000207.1 GCA_030145485.1 Chromatiales bacterium | reverse complement strand
CAAATCTCACCACTTGTACGTGGATACCGCCCTCAACCCGGCTGAGTCCATCAGCCAGTCGGTGGCGGTGTATGACATCAACGACCTGAGCAAGCCGTTCAACGTATTGAAGATCGCTGAGATCGCAGGGCTGGGCGAGGGTCCCAAGCGGGTGGTCCAGCCGGAATTCAACAAGGCCGGTGACGAGGTGTGGTTCTCGGTGTGGAACGGCAAAGAGCAGGAGTCCGCCCTGGTGGTGATCGACGACAATACCCTGGAGGTCAAAAAGGTGATCAAGGACAAGCGTCTGGTGACCCCCACAGGCAAGTTCAACGTCTACAACACCATGCACGACGTCTACTAAACATGTGTCACCATGCCATGGACGCTCCGTCGCCCGTGGTTCTTCCGAACCTGCTCATGAACGCCAGGAAATAGTCCCATTCAGAAGCTCATTGATATTTGATGACTGATTGGAGCAGTTGACAGTCAGTTGCATTTCACCACCGAGGTCTCTATGTCCGGTTAGAGTTCAGCTGTCATTCGCTGCATCCTTTCAAATTCGCACATTGAGTAATAAAGAGCCAGGTTTAGTGAGTGTAAAAGAAGGAGAAGCCATAAAATCCACATTCCTCTTGGCTTCATCTTCTTTTAGGTAGGGCGAGTGGTAGCATCACGAAAGACTGCTTGAACATCTACCGGCCCGTCCACTGAGGCGAGTTTTTTTGCTCTATTGGTTGATCTCAATCAAATAGTCTTGCATTTTCTGCGTCATTCACAGCATAGCTGCTATATCTTTGCACACAGATTGATATTCGTCAGGTATGACATCCGAAGGAGAAGTAAAAAAATGATTCCAATTGAAACGCTGAAACAGCAGCATGAAGAAATCTGCGAGCTGATGATTGTTCTTTCCTTGTTGATTCCTGACGAACGAGCCAGAAAGAGCCGTATAGTCGAAAAACTTTTTTCTGAGCTGGCGAAAACTGTATCTGAACACCTGATGCTGGAAGATGGCACTTTATACAAGGAACTACTGGCGCATCATGATTCTTCGGTTCAGCGTACTGCTAAAAATTTTCTCAGCGGAAGTCACGAATTGAAACGACTTTTTTCCAACTACCTAAAATATGCCTGCAGTACACGTTCAAACCAAAAGGAGTGCGAGGCTTTCGTAAGGGAGACGGAAGAAGTCTTCGGTCTCCTTGAAAAACGTATCCGCATGGAGGAAAATAAATTCTATCCTCTTGCGGAAAAGGCATAATGGGCAACCGCTATCAGTATTGATGTCTTTACTGTAAAACAAGTGGCGGGTACTCACTCAGACTATCAAACAACCAATGGTTATGATCTATAGAAACTCGACCAACCATATAATAAACGAATAATGTTAGAAAATGGAGGAGATTATGGGAAAGACTGATACAAACAGCGTAATAGACTTGGTGGTATTCAATCGGACATGAACACAGAACTTGAGGAAGCACTGAACAAATACGCTAATGAAAACCACATCACACCAGAGGAGGCGGTGGAGAATATCCTTAGCTCATTTCTGATCGCGGACGGCTCCCTGAAACGCCCGGTAGAGGATGATGAGAGAATGCGTTCAGGAAGAATCAAACGAACACATTCGGCACACGATAGTAAACTGTCAGACCAGATCATCGAGGTGGGTTTTTATTGTCTGGCCGTCTATCCAGACACGCAGCGCCAATCCTTCCAGTCGGTTCAAAGCAATTCACTAAATCAGTGGTTTGAGCAGATTCTGAGGGTGCAGTGAATGGCTGGTCAATACTCAAAGGAGTCATTGGGTTATTGGTTGAATCCTTTTATACTGTAAAAGCGATTGAGAAGAAACTTCGTGTGATTTTCGAGTATGTGAAAGGATCATACAAAAACTATAGAAAATTGGTGAAACATAAATCATTCATCTAACAAGGCAAATCCAGCCAACCGCCAAAAGCGGCGCTCCTCGTTTCTCGTCGCTTTGCTTTTTGCCGCCTGTGATGCGGGGCGTTATGTGAATAATCTAATCAGTGAGAATACAGATTAATGGATGTCGTGAGTTTTATGGAAATTGAGGAAGATGAAAAGGATTTAATTATCTCATTTGCACTCGACAATGGGGACGGAAATATTAAAAGTCTGATTTTACATCGCACACTATTTTACGAATACGTACTGCCTGATGAAGAGAGTGGAACAAACGTTAGTCTCGAAGGAGATTACCTAGAAGACGAGCATCTTAACAGGCTGGAAAGCATCGAGTTAGACCCCCCAACTTTGAGGATCAAATCTCGATTCCGTTTTTATGAAATAGATGCGCATAGACTAGAGTCGCAAGAATTTGAACACATAGAAAGATCTTTAGCTCGCCAAAACTATGACGGTAGATTTGAGGTCAAATCCACATAACACAAAGCACTACAGACGACGCCGAAAAGTACCGCGGCGCTTAGCGGTCAGTATCGGTGGCGGCGCGGCTGATTTTGGTAGTTATCGACAATCCGTGAATGTCTCCTTCGGAGCATCTGCAGCCATCCGCATCGGTGATGGCATTGAGGTAACTGTCACTGACAATCAGGTCAGAATCGGGGTAGGTTCACCGCAGGAGATCTCAGTACATCGGGAGGAAATTTACTAGAAGGTATTGGATGAGCGGGAGACTGCTTAACCACCTACAAGCCCGCCCATTGAGTGTGGGTTTTTTGGTATCAGAGCTTTCCTATACAACCTGATTCAAGAGATTGTAGTATCAGATTGGAGATTCGTTGCAGTTATTTTATTGAATCGAAGAACTCTTGGATCGGTATAGGTAGCTCAATGCATTATGAGCTACCTCGTGTACAATATGTGTATACCATATTCTAAGAGAAGGTTACATGGCAAATCTCACACCCAAACAAGAAAAGTTTGCTCAGAAGTACGTCGAGAATGGTAATGCCAGCGAGGCCTATAGGCAATCGTATAACGCTCAAAATATGCAGCCAGATAGCATTCACGTAAATGCAAGTAAGTTGCTCAGTGACGCTAAGATTGCACTAAGGGTAGAGCAGTTACAGTCAGCTCATCGAGAGAGGCATGATGTGACTGTCGATAGCCTGACTACGAAAGCTAGTGAAGTTTTCGCTGGTGCCATGGAGGCCCAGCAGTTCGGAGCCGCAAGGGGCGCGCTGGATCTGCAGGCGAAGCTGCATGGCCTGATCGTCAATAAGCAAGATGTGCGGGTCGGCATGTCAGATGAACGCGCCAATGAAATACTGAAATCAGCGGGGTTACTCAATGCCAACGAATAGTGAAATAGCAGAAGCCGTCGAGCACAAGAGGTCTGAGCAGAAAAAGATAATCGTATTGCCTACCGACTCCTGCAAGGAGGACGCCGACCGACTGGAGGCAGCTGCTCAAGAAGAATTCCCGCTGCATGAGATCATTGCACTCATCCCGATCTCCAGTAAAGATGGCGGCAAGAAGTACCCATGGGGCAGGGTTCTCGATCAGGGTGAGACCTACCGCGTGGCGTGATCCTGGTTTCCAGTGTGACATACCCGTGACACAGGGTTTTTTTCAGAACATAAAGTTGAAGTAAATCAATGCACTAAGTGCTGTCTATTCATATCGGATAGATATAGGTCATGTTGCGGGCAAGATTGGCGGGCTGCCACTGGTTGGTATCCCCGCCCATGAAGCCGTAGAAGTACTGGAAGCCCAGGCCAATCGGCCACTGATCGAACGGCCCGATCGCAGACGACTGGAACGACGGCGTATTGTGGTTCTTTCCGAACCACGATGTGACGTAGCCGTTGTCCTTCATGATCTTGCCGACGGTCGCCTTGTCACGGGTCATGACGCTGTTATAGCCGGGATAGCCGGTCGCCGTCTCGGAGACGGTGCCGTACCCATCTGGTGATGGTTGCGCCCGCTGATGAGCGCTGCACGCGTTGCTGAACAAACTGCCTTCATACGGGATTGCTCTAAGCCTTTCAAACTGTGCATCGATATCTCATTTAGGAAACTACTGATCAAGTAGCTCCGCGCCTTGATCAGAGTATTCCCGCAAGTTTTTAAGATTTCCCATCCTTACTAAAAGCATAACAAATCCCTCTTATTTGATTGTTGACAATTTCAGACATAGAAGGATCATGGGATTCAGCATGGAAGTAAACTCGAAAGGTTCCAATGTGCCGGCCTGGTTTTGCGAATAGCCTCAATGGAACTCCCGCTGTTCACTTAGCCTGCGCAATGCCCGGTGGACTCCAGCTACCTTCGCCAGCCGGGAGGATGGAAGGCGCTTCGGTCCTCGGCCAATAGAGGCGCATAACGAGGTAGATCAGGCCGTTTGGTGCTGGCAACCAATTCACTTCCTTCTCTTTCCCGGGTGAATCTTTCTGGATGTAGAGTGTAAGTGACCCGTCCGCATTCTTTTTCATGCCGGACAACATCGGCGAATTGACGAGGTAGCGATTAATCGGGTTCTCGATCAAGAGCTGCGTCTTGCCATCGTACATCGTCACTGACCAGAAAGCGTTCACGGGCGGCAGCTGACCAGAAGGGAAGGTAAGTGTGTAGTTGTGCTTGCTGCCATCGAGTGCCTTGCCTGCTCCATCCTCGCGAGTCATCGGATACATAGCCTCAATGCCATCGTTGCCATAGATGCCACCCTTGGCAGCGGCTGCGCGTTTCAGCCAATCGCCTTTGTAGAAAGCGCTATCGCCAAACACCGAGCCGATATTCCAGCCGTTGATATTTTTCATTCCAGTGTTCAGATACTTGCTCACTTTGTCGTCGCCCTCTTTCATTGCCTGCAAGACGGCGGCTTTATGTTCCAGCGAGAGATCCTTGAATTCAAAATTCTTGCCCGGACCGATGCCGATACTGGCGAGTCTGGCGCGGATCTCCTTATTCTCCGGTGTCAACGGCACGAACTCGAGAGCGGCGTCGAGATACGCATAGAAGTTCTTCTTGATCCCCTTTGTCGTTGCCGGGAGAAAGTCGATCTTCGCTGCAGCGGACGGCGCGGATTGTTTCAGAAAAACGGACAGTGGCTGCGCCTTGTATCCCTCCTGCACTTTCACCACGTTCGGCATGTCTTCGGCGTTGAAGAGCTGAGTGCGGAAAATGGTGAGCCCGAAGGGCGTCGTCGATTTGAATACCTTCTTGATCCCCGCGGGTGTCTCGCCTTTCCAGCCAGGGCCAACGACGAGATAGTTACCGGCATCGATGCCCGTCGCACGGCTGCCGATGTAGCCATAGTTGTAAGCATTGCCGTCAACCAATTGCACCGAGTAGTAGCGCTCTTTTGCTACAGTTGGGACTGAGATCACCATTGGCTCTGCGCGCAAGTCCAGCCACAGCATCGAATATGGAGTGTCGCTGTTTGGGGTGACAACGGCTGTGTCTTTGTAGGTGAAGACGTGTGCATCGTTGTAGATCATGTTGAACGGCGCCTTGTACTGCCCTGAATTCTTGTCGATGACGAACTCATTCATGACTGCGTAGTTCATCACGATCGGCAGGCCGTAAATGAACGCTTCCTCGGCGATAGACTTTGTTTCAATGATACCTGGTGCGGAAATCCCCGTATTTTTGTCAGCCTGATCAGCAGCGGAGATAGGATTACTTTTTGCGGCTCCGATGGCTGGGAGCGTTACAAAAATGGTGCCGCACAGAGCGGCGATAGATAGCATGCTATTTCGGGTGTTCATAATTTTTTCCTCAAAGATTGCGACCTGAGAATAGGGCCAGAACCATTTTTTAATTGCTGGTTGTTTGAGAGGCCGATACTTAGTCGTTGTCCAAAAATAACTTCCCGATCCTGCTTGCCCTGTTGTCCCTCTTCTGCGTTCCAGCAAAAGTTACATAACGCTGCTATGTGCCCTTTGCTGCGCCTTGAAGATGAACAACATTGCTGCGCGATATCGGGAAGTTATTTATTGACAACTCCTTAATGGACGACCAGTCCATTACAAAGCATAGTCGATGTGATTAGAGTTTTTCATGATATGCATCAGGAAAAATGAACGCACCGATGTAGGGAAGTATGACGTAAAAGTAAATGCTCATTTGGCCAGTAGCAGTATGACAACTTGCTGATGCGAATGACTGGATTGGAGCATGAACAGTCATTCAGATTTGCTATAGATGATCGATAATCTACAAAGGAACAACGTCAAAATTCCACAAAGTCAAATATCCATCGCTTGGTTGTCTGACTGCCCTTAATCTGCCGCGCAGTATCGGTATCAGCCCGTTCAAAACAATTCTCGGAACTTTACACTCCCCACTGTGTTTAGGTGGATGTTGCTTTTCCCACTCTCTTATTCACCGCGGAACAGACTGAATACACGCAAAGAAAAAAACAGAATTCCGTGCGGATCACGTGTTCCGTGGTTTGTATTGTTTATTGAGACGCAGACAGAAAAAGCGCTACACTACAGTAGAGCAATCCGATAAGGGCAAGAAGCAAATGCGTCATTTTATCCGTGGTCTGACAATCTTTTTTCTGTTTTTTTCACACGCTGTAGATGCATCGCCGGAGTACCGTGAGCATGTCCCAGCAGAACTTGAGCCATGGGTTGACTGGGTGCTGTGGGAACACAAGGAGCTGGCGTGTCCTGTCTCCTATCAGGGTGAAGAGCGTTATTGCATCTGGCCTGGCTCTTTGCAGCTGCAGCTCACAGATAATGGTGGGCGCTTTACGCAAAAAATCACTGTTTACAAGAAAGATCTCGTATCGCTGCCGGGTGGTGTCGGCAGATGGCCTGAAAATGTGCGGGTGGACGGAAGCCCTGTTGCTGTACTCAGTCAGCAGGCTTTGCCGGCAATCAATCTGCTGCCTGGCAGTTATCAGGTAGAGGGTGAATACGCATGGAATTCTCTGCCTGAGTCACTGCGTCTGCCCGAGACCGCAGGTATCGTGTTGTTGGAACTCAACGGCCAGAACATCACCTATCCATTGATCAAGGGTGGCGATATCTGGTTAGGCGCATCTACCCAACAATCGCTCAGCAAGCGCCCAATGGATAAGCTGTCACTGGTGGTTACCCGCAAACTGCGTGACGGCCATCCATTCGAGATGACGACATTGATGCAATTGCAAGTTTCTGGTCAGCAGCGGGAAGTGGTGCTGGGCGCTCCACTGCCCGAGGGTTTTGTGCCACTGCAGGTGCGTGGAAAACTGCCTGCAAGACTGGATTCCGACGGCAAACTGCGTGTGCAGGTCAAACCCGGTCAATGGCAACTGGAAGTGGATGGCTACCACCCGGATTATATACAACAGATCTCTCTCTCCGGACAGCTTGCGCCCTGGCCGCAAGAGGAGGTGTGGGCTTTCGAAGCCCGGCCGGAGGTGCGCCTGGTGGAGATTGCAAATGGCACACAGGTGGATCCGCGCCAGACGCGTTTGCCGGAGCAGTGGCGGCAGCTGCCGGCCTATCTGCTCAAACCCGGAGAGGCGCTGCAGATTAAAGTCATCCGCCGCGGGGATCCACTTCCTGACCCGGATGATTTGCGACTCAAGCGAACCCTGTGGCTGGATTTTTCCGGGCAGGGATACACCATGCGGGATCGGCTGCAGGGCAAAATGACATCCGGATGGCGCTTGTCTGTCGATCCAGAAGTTGAGTTAGGGCGGGTCACTTTGAATGGAGAGCCGCAGTTCATTACCCGTCTGCATGAAAATCGTCCCGGCGTGGAGGTGCGCCGTGGCGCCATCGATTTGCTTGCTGAAAGCCGGCTCAACAACAGCAGCGAGATCCCGGTGACAGGCTGGGGGCGTGACCTGCAACAGGTGTCAGCAGAGCTGAACCTGCCACCGGGCTGGCGACTGCTGGTGACAAGCGGAGTGGATGTCGAGCATGCATCATGGCTTAAACAGTGGTCGCTGTATGACCTGTTTATCGTTTTCATCGTGGCTTTCGGCGTTGGCAGATTGTGGGGCTGGCGCTGGGCTGTGCTCACATTGATAACGCTGGGCTTGATCTGGCATGAGCCTGGCGCTCCAAGGGGAATCTGGTTTTACCTGCTGGTGGTGGCGGCGCTCAGTCGTGTGATCAGCGAGGGTAAAATGGCGTACCTGCTGCGCAGCGCCTGGCTGGCTGGCCTGGTGGTATTGGCGCTGATTGTGTTGCCTTTCGCCATCGATCAGGCAAGAACAGGGCTTTATCCTCAATTAGAGCAGAGGCCGCATCAATACGCTGTCTCCGCGCCTGCCCCGGCTCCGCCGCCCACGCGTGAGATGAGTGATGCGCCGCAGATCGAGATGTATGAGGTGGATGCAAAAAGAGCAGCGAACAGGGCAAAAGATGTCATTGGCGGCATGGCTGCATCGGTCCAGAGCTATCGGCAGCCAAAGTCGACAATCAGAAAGCAGTGGCTGCCGGATGAAAATGCACAAGTGCAAACGGGGCCGGGTCTGCCGGATTGGCAGTGGCGCCGCATCGCTCTGAGATGGGATGGGCCGGTTACGCGATCACAACAGATGCAGTTGCTGCTGGCCGGGCCAAAACTCAATATGGTGCTCAATTTTTTGCGCATCCTGCTGGTTGGAGTGCTTGCATGGCTGTTCGTGGACTGGGCGAGGGGACGGCTGCATTCCGACGGGTCATCAGGGGCAACGAAGGCCGCTACTGCAGCCGCAGTAGTTATGATGATGGTTGTTGCGAATTTCGGCATTATGCAACATGCCATGGCAGGTGACTACCCTTCACCTGAACTCTTGCAGGAGCTGGAACAGCGCTTGATCGAGCCGCCACAATGCGCACCTCAATGCGCCGATATTGCGCACATGCGTCTCGATATCCTGGATGGCAATTTCAGTTTTTTTCTGCATGTCAATGCAGCTCAGCAGAGTGCTGTGCCAGTTCCACTGGGAGCGCTTGTTGCTGTCAGCGCCTGGATCGATGGCGAGCCGTCGTCATTGCTGCACGCTGGAGGTCAGCACTGGATGCAGATCTCTGCAGGGAAGCATGAGCTGGAGATCATCGGCCGCATGCCGGATCAGGCCTCGTTGAGCCTGACGCTGCCGCTTTTGCCGCACAAACTGGAGGTCAGCGCCACCGGCTGGACGGTTGACGGTGTGAATGCAGTGGGCATTCCCAACAAGCAACTGCTGCTGACGCGTGTCGCCAGGGTGGATGCGAAAAACAGCGATAACAAGCTGACGCCGAGGGTACTGCCGTCATTTATTCGTGTGCAGCGCACCCTGAGACTGGGTATGGAGTGGTTGGTGGAAAATCGCGTCACGCGCTTGTCTCCGGCTGGTGTGCCGGTGTCGATCCAGATTCCCCTGCTGCCCGGCGAATCAGTGGTGACGGAGGGTTTTCCTGTGAAAAACGGCAGCGTGCTGGTCACCCTGTCACCCGGTGCGCGTGGAACCAGCTGGACATCACGCCTGCCTCAGAGTGACAAAATCACGCTAACAGCATCGCAAACCAGCGGATGGATCGAGCGCTGGAAGGTGGATGTCAGCCCCATCTGGCATGTGAGCAGCGAAGGGATTGCGCCGGCCCATCACCAGCAGCAGGGCAACTGGCTGCCGCAATATCTTCCGTGGCCGGGTGAAGAGGTGATTCTGCAAATCAGCCGCCCCGAAGGTGTCCCCGGCGCATTGTTGACAGTGGTGGGCAGCAACATGAGGGTTAGCCCCGGAAAAAGAGCCACCGATACACAGCTGGGTGTGACTGTGAGGGCCAGCCAGGGTGGGCGCTACGAGATGACTCTGCCACAGCAGGCGCAGCTGCAGTCGGTCACTATTGACGGGCGCAGCCAGCCGATTCGACAGCGGGAGCGACAGGTCTCCCTGCCGCTGCATCCCGGTGAGCAGCAATATGTGCTGAAGTGGCGCGAGCCTGCCGGCATCAGCACTGGCTGGAAAACACCTGAAGTCGACCTTGGTCACCCCAGTGTCAACGCAAGAATCAAGGTCAAACTGGCGGGAGACCGCTGGACATTGTTTGCATTCGGGCCGGCGCTCGGCCCCGCTGTGCTTTTCTGGGGTGAATTGCTGGTGCTGATCGGCATCGCCATCGTACTGGGCCGGCTAAAGCAGTGGACGCCTTTGGGAACCGGCAGCTGGTTTCTGCTGGGTATTGGTCTGACGCAGGTTTCACCAGCTTCGGCGCTGCTGGTGGTCGGTGCATTGCTGGCGCTGGGCTATCGCAAACAGCTGGACACCAGCGGCATGAAATATTTCAACCTGCTGCAGGTCGCACTGGCGCTGCTGGTGATCATCGGCGCATCCAGCCTGTTGTGGGCGGTGCAGCAGGGGCTACTGGGTGTGCCGCGCATGCAGATCGCCGGCAATGGCTCCACTGCATCCGAGTTGAACTGGTATCAGGACCGCTCGAATCCCCTGCTGCCGCAGGCATCGATCATCTCTCTGCCGCTGTCTATCTATCGCTGGCTGATGCTGGCATGGGCATTATGGCTGGCGCTCTCCGTACTGAAATGGAGTCAGTGGGCCTGGGGCGCCTTCACCCATGGCGAGCGCTGGCGGCGCGTGAAACTGAAGCTGCCGAGGTTAAACAGCAAGCCCAAAGCCAAACAGGAAGAGAGCAAAAAGTAGGGCGCAATAAGCGACAGCGCATTGCGCCGCATGGAAATGTGCAATGCGCTGTCGCTTATGCCACCTTATAGAGTTGTTTTTTAACCACGGAACACACGGACGACACGGAATTATATTTGTTATCTTTTTCCGTGTTTTCAGAGTGTTCCGTGGTCCATCTTTTTTTTAATAAAGGCGCAATAAGTGCACAGCAACCCCGTCTATCTCTGCCGCCGTTGCTGCTGACGATGCTTGGGTTTCAGGGTGCGTTTTTTCGTGTTTGCATGCTTCGTAGGCCGGCGTGAACTGCCTTGCGTCCCTTTCCCGGTTCCCTTGGGCTGCCATGCCGGAACCAGGTGGCGTTTGCCGTTGCCGATCAGGTTGGCGCGTCCCATTTTCTTGAGAGCATCGCGCAGCAGCGGCCAGTTTTCGGGGTCATGATAGCGCAGAAACGCCTTGTGGAGTTTACGGCGCTTGATACCGCTCACCACTGTGATTTGCTCGGATTTGCGCGTGACTTTTTTCAGTGGATTGCGTTGCGTGTGGTACATCGCCGAGGCGATCGCCAGCGGCGTCGGCAGAAACGCCTGCACCTGGTCGAGGCGGAAGTCGTTTTTCTTCAGCCACAGCGCCAGGTTCAGCATATCCATGTCGGTGGTTCCAGGATGCGCCGAAATAAAGTAGGGAATCAGGTACTGCTCCTTGCCGGCCTCCCTGGAGAAGCGCTCAAACATCTCCTTGAAGCGGTCGTAACTGCTGATGCCCGGCTTCATCATCTTCGATAGCGGCCCCTCTTCGGTGTGTTCAGGGGCAATTTTCAAATAACCACCGACATGGTGGGTCACCAGCTCCCTGACGTACTCCGGATCTTGTACCGCCAGGTCGTAGCGCAGTCCCGAGGCGATGAAGATGCGCTTGATACCGGGCAGCTTGCGCGCGCGCCTGTAGAGCTGCGTCAGCGGCTTGTGGCTGGTTCCCATGTTCTTGCAGATATCGGGGTAAACGCAGGAGAGCCGCCTGCAGGAGGCCTCGATTTTCTCATCCTTGCACTGCAGCCGGTACATGTTGGCGGTGGGCCCGCCCAGATCGGAGATATTGCCGCTGAACCCGGGGGTGTTGTCACGGATGCTCTCGACTTCGCGGATGATGGAGTCTTCAGAACGGCTCTGGATGATGCGCCCCTCGTGTTCGGTGATCGAACAGAAGGTGCAGCCGCCGAAACAGCCGCGCATGATGCTCACCGAAAAACGAATCATCTCCCATGCCGGGTTGCGTGCATTAGCGTATGCCGGATGCGGTTTGCGCGTGTAGGGGAGTTCGTAAACTGTATCCATCTCCCTGGTCGTCAGCGGAACCGGCGGCGGATTGAGCCACAGGTTGCGTTGGCCATGCTGCTGCACCAGGGCACGCGCATTGCCCGGATTGGTCTCAAGATGAAACACCCGCGAGGCATGCGCATAGAGCACATCGTCTTTCAATACCTGGTCATAGGAGGGCAGGCGCACAACGCTGTTTTCGCGTTTCAGTCCACGTGGACGATGATCGAAATGAATGACTTGTGCGGCGCCTCTATTCTCATCCTTCTGCTTGCAGGGGGTCTGCATGGCGTAGGGGTCGGCTTCACGATGTGGTTGTCCGGGCGATTCGACATCTGTTGAGTCGATCACCGTGCAGTCATGCGGAATGCCCCGGCGCATGTAGCCGGTACCACGTATGTTGGTGATTTCGCCGATCTTCTCGCCTGCTGCAAGGCGGTGCGCCACCTCCACGATTGCGCGCTCGGCATTGCCGAACAGCAGCAGATCCGCTTTGGAGTCCGGCAAAATTGAGCGCCTCACCTTCTCCGACCAGTAGTCGTAGTGTGCAATGCGCCGCAGGCTCGCCTCGATGCCGCCGATAATCACCGGTACGCCCTTGTAGGCTTCGCGGGCGCGCTGCGTATAGACGATCACGGCCCTGTCGGGGCGTTTACCGGCCTGGGCGTCGGGTGTGTAGGCATCATCGGAGCGAATGCGTCGATCCGAGGTGTAGTGATTCACCATCGAGTCCATGTTGCCGGCGCTGATGCCAAAGAAGAGATTGGGCTTTCCCAGCGAGCGGAAGTCATCGACATTGCGCCATTCGGGCTGCGCCAGGATACCGACGCGAAATCCCTGCGCCTCCAGCAGTCGCCCGACGATCGCCATGCCGAAGCTGGGGTGATCGACGTAGGCGTCGCCGGTGACAATGATGATGTCGCACGAGTCCCAGCCGAGATCATCCATCTCCTCGCGGGACATGGGCAAAATAGGCGCAGACCCGAACTTGTGGGGCCAGAATTTGCGGTAGGAGAAAAGATCAGGGACAGAGTTCATGTGTGCATTATAGACCCACGCTACATCCCTAACCCCATGCGATCACTGTGAGATTGGACGCCCTATGTGTAAGAGCGGTCTTCTGGCCGCGATATAAGCTTGCATTCCGCCAAGCGGCACTATGTCGTTGCCCAAAAATAACTTCCCGATCCTGCTTGCCCTGTTGTCCGTCTTCTGCGTTCCAGCAAGAGTTACATAACCCTGCTATGCGCCCCTTGCTGCGCCTTGAATACGAACAACATTGCTGCGCGATATCGGGAAGTTATTTATGGACAACTC
>JAQYVP010000125.1 GCA_030145485.1 Chromatiales bacterium | reverse complement strand
CACCTCTTCAACTGATGATAGAAAGTGAGAGTAGAAATGACATTTAACTTTAGCTATACCGAGGAAATCTCGAATGAGGCAGCCTATGAAATTGCAGGGTTTTTGCGGGAGCTAAGCTACAGCTTCGAGGGAATTTACTTTAGTCAAATCCGGGCACATCAGCGGGCGATCTATCCCCGGCGATTGGATCTTATCGAGAACTGGGAAGAGGGGAAAGATGACGAAGAACGCACCTTTTAATGGGTAACGTCATCCAAAGACATCTCTGACGCAAAATCAATCAAAGCTTTAGAGCCGGTCTCCGTGTGGATAAGGCGTGACTATTTTTGCTGCGCAAAAAGCGTGTGGAAAAGCCGTGGACAAAAGCATCGCAAGCTCGCTTTTGAACACGGCTTTACCATACTTAATCACCCCTTAACCACACTCCGCCGGAGCGAGAAAGGAGTAGACCGAGAATGCCTGCGGCGCAATAACAACAAATTTTTTAGAATCTCCTCTTCAGATCAGTCTTAATCCTGGCTGTCTAAAAGCACAAGTCCATCTCATATCACGAGAGTTCTCTCTGTACCATCCCCATTATCACATCTCACTGCGCAGTGGCTGGGTCAATTATTTTGAGTAATAAAGGGTCAGGTTTGGTGAGTGTTAAAGGCCAATGATTTTATGGTCGGATGGTAGCGGCACAATGAATGACAGTTTACAGTTTATTATGTTTTTTTAATTCAAGCTGAGCATCAAGTTCCCACCCGCATCTACCGTGCATCCCCACCCTGCTGCAATCCAGGTGGTGGAGACGCTTTCCACCACGACCGCCGGGCCTGACAGCTGTTGGCCAGCTGCCAGTTCATCACGCTGATAGAGAGGCACATCTGCAGATTCGCCTGCAATTTTGAGCATCTCCTGTGGAACAGCGGCTTTGTCTACAGCCAACTTGTCAATCACGATCTCATGTGCCTCTCCACGCACACGCAGGCACAAATTCAACATCTCGACAGGTACATCAAGACGATGCCCGTAGCGTGATTCATGGGTATGGTGAAATTCAGCTGCGCTGCCATGAACATCGCTCCATTCGATATTCAGGGTATAGGACTGCCCCTTGTAACGCAGATCCAGAGAGCGTTCAAAGATGAGTTGATGCGCCGGCACTCCCTCCTCCTCGAGCGCCGTAACCGCCTCGCTCGCGAGCTGCCTGAACGCGGCATCGATGTGCACATCTTCACGCTGCAGCAACTCCCCCTGCCAGGTGCGAGAGAGCTGCCGTCCGGGACGGGTCGTCAGCATACCCAGCGCCGACAGCACACCTGCATGAACAGGCACCATCGCCTCACTCACCCCCAATAACTCTGCCAGTGCACACACATGCAGCCCTCCGGCGCCGCCAAAGCTGACAAGAGTATAGGCTTTGGGATCAACGCCGCGTTCGATAGAGATCTTGCGCAGCGCCTGCACCATCTGTTCATTGGCGACTGTAATGATGCCCCGGGCAGCCTCTTGCGTGGTACATTGCATCGACTGTGCCAATTGCCGCATGGCTGCGTATGCGGCATTGCAGTCAAGCTGCATCCGACCTCCGAGGAAAGCATCCGCACGCAGACGGCCCAGCACCAGATTGGCATCCGTCACAGTAACAGCTGCTCCACCATTCCCATAACAGGCAGGCCCCGGATCAGCTCCTGCTGATTGAGGACCGATGTGCACCATCCCTCCTGCATCCAGCCATGCGATGGAGCCGCCACCAGCGCCGATGGTATGCATATCCACCATGGAAACAGCAACCGGCCATTGTGCTATATGACCTTCACTGGTCAACTGAGGCTCTGCATCGATCAGGGCGACATCTGTCGAAGTACCACCCATATCAAAAGTCAACAACAGGCTTCTGCCTGCCAGCCGCCCCAGGTAGCTGGCGCCGACAAGGCCACCGGCCGGTCCTGAGAGCAGCATGCGTACCGCCTGGGTTCCCGCCTGTGAGGCTGCGATGGTATCGCCGGAACTCTGCATGATGGAGATAACAGCCTGCGGCAACTGCTGCTGCAGACGCTTCACATAACCATCGACCAGTGGACCGATCCAGGCGTTCAGCCAGGTCGCAATACCACGCTCATACTCACGAATTTCAGGCAGCACCTCACTCGAGAGGGAGATAAAAACATCATCCGGCAGGACGCTTCGGATCTGCTGCTCAAAGCGGGAATCCACCCATGAGAACAGCAGATTGACGGCAACGGATTCAGGCTTGAGTGCTGCAACAACCTGACGTATCTCCTCCAGATCGGCTGCACTGAGATCTTGCATTACCTCCCCCTGTGGAGATAATCGGCCGCCCGTCTCATGCTGCCACTCCCTGGCGACAGGCGGATCGAGTTGTCGCGGCTGAAGATTGTAGAGTTCGGCGCGCGCCTGCCGTCCGATCGTCAGCAGATCCCTGAATCCGCTGTTGGTGATATAGAGTGTGGCTACGCCCTTGCCCTCCAGGACGGCATTGGTCGCCACTGTCGAGCCATGCACCATGCGAAAGCACTGCTGTTCGAGACCCATCTCCCTGATGCCCTGTAAAATCGCCTCTTCAGGCGCAGATGGTGTCGACAGAACCTTGTGCATACGCATGGACTCCCCGTCGAAGAGCACAAAATCGGTAAAAGTTCCGCCGGTATCAACTCCCAGCATGGGTTCAGATAGTCGCACATTGACCTCCATCTTTGTGTAGCATTCGCCTTCTCTATTCTACTTGTTTCAGAATATGCCTGAACTTCCGGAAGTCGAAACAACCTGCCGTGGCATCGCTCCTTTTGTAAACGGAAAAGTTGTCACGGACGTAATCGTGCGTGAACATCGCATGCGTCAACCCATTGCAGAGCAACTGCCGCAAATTCTCAGCGGACAAACCGTGCAAGCAGTCACGCGCCGGGCGAAATACCTGCTGTTGCAGATGGATCGCGGCCATCTGCTGCTGCACCTGGGAATGTCCGGCAGCCTGCGCATTGTCGACAAAGAGACTCCCCCACAACGGCATGACCATGTTGATATTGTATTTGGCAGGATCACATTGAGACTGCGGGATCCGAGACGCTTTGGCATGGTATTGTGGATGGAGGTCCCTCCACTGCAGCATCCACTGCTGTGCAAACTCGGCCCCGAGCCGCTGGGTGATGACTTCAGCGGAGAGTATCTGTATCAGAAAAGCCGCGGACGCAGAGTGGCGATCAAGCAATTGATCATGAATTCACTCATCGTCGTTGGAGTCGGTAATATTTACGCCAGCGAAGCACTATTCCGCTCCGGCATACGTCCCACACGCGCTGCAGGCCACATCTCTGAAAAAAGGTATGTGCGGCTTGCGCAGGCGATCCGCTCTGTTCTGGCCGAGGCAATCAAGCAGGGTGGCACGACCCTGCGTGATTTTCAGCAGCAGGATGGACGCCCCGGTTATTTTGCGCAGCAGCTGCAAGTCTACGCCAGGCAGGGAGAACCCTGCCCTGACTGCGGATCACCTCTCAAGGCAGTGACCATCGGTCAGCGCAGTAGCTATTATTGCGCTAAATGCCAGAGATAAAAAAACGGAGCACAAGCTCCGTTTTTTTATCAATGAATCGAATCACACTTCAGCAGTGATTCTCTCATATTTCGCCATCAACTCTTCCTGGGTCTCCTCATGATCCGGGTCAAGCGGTATACAGTCTACCGGACAGACCTCGACACATTGGGACTCTTCGTAATGACCAACGCATTCGGTACAGAGGTCAGGGTCGATCTCGTAGATTTCGTCACCCTGATAGATGGCGCCATTCGGACACTCGGGTTCACAAACATCGCAGTTGATGCATTCATCGGTAATAATTAGAGCCATAAAAAATCACTCCTGGATTTTTTTGTGTTGAGAGATATTGTGTCTATTATATCGCGTTAGCAACTCTTTTTTCACTATTGGATGCACAAATTCTGAAACATCCCCTCCATGACAGGCGACTTCCCTGACCAGACTCGAGGAGATAAAGGTGAATTGCTCGGCCGGAGTTAGAAAAAGTGTCTCGATATCCGGTGCCAGATGGCGGTTCATTCCTGCAAGCTGAAACTCATACTCAAAATCTGAAACTGCGCGCAATCCACGCAAAATTACACCGGCATTGCTCTGCTGTACAAATGCCACCAGCAGTGTATCGAAGGATTTGACATCGACATTCGGGAACTCCGCCAACACCTCCCGAGCCATTGCGACACGCTCATCGACTGCCCAGGTGGGAGCTTTAGTGGCATTCACGGCAACCGCAACAATCACCCTGTCAAACAGTCGTGCTGCACGGCGCACGATATCACTATGCCCAAGGGTGATGGGGTCGAATGTTCCGGGGTATACAGCTGTTTTCATGGATAAGCTCTAATTCACTGCGTGTATGAACGAACATGTTTCAATTTAACCACAGATCAACACAGATCCACACGGATAATTGGGCATACTTCATTTAAAGCGTCGATATCTTAAACGACTTTTACCACGAAGCACACGAAGACCACGAAGAATCAACTGGTTACAATAATGCCTTGTAAGTTCTCAATAATCCCGTGCATTTCGCGGTCAGAAGACCGTCCCACAGTTCATTGTGGTGTCAAATGCGGGAGTGGTCTTCTTGCCACGATACAAATGCGATAGCATTTTACTCACATGCTCAGGATTATTGAGAAGTTACCATACCTTCGTGCTCTTCGTGGTCTTCGTGGTCTTCGTGGTCTTCGTGGTGAGTATATCTCTGCATTTAGAATTGCTGTTTTTTGAGAAGTTGTTTTTCATCTTCTATCTGTGTTTATCTGTGTGCATCTGTGGAAAAAAATTAATCAATTTCAAATGTGTGAAACCCAGAGCCAGTAAAAAAAGCAATCACTTCTGCGCCACATACAACTGCCACAGATGCCCTGCATTCCAGAATGGATTCTCCGAGACTTTCTCTGCGCTCATCTTCAACGACTGATCCAGTTGCTGCCTGCTACTTTCAGTGAGTCCCATCAGCATTGCTGAAGGCGCAGGCATCGGGCCGTCTGACAACAACGGCTTGCCTTTGAGACCCGGGATCAGCAACTTCTCGCCCAAACGCCAGCCATCGGGAGTAAAAAAACGCTGCCATGCAACTGCGGTCATCTGTTGCGACAGCTTCGACATCCCGGCATCGCCTGAAACCTGCGCCCAGCTTTTAAAACCCTGGGCAGCATAGGCGTAATCAGCCAGTGAGGCGGTGCCGACAGCTTTGCCATCTGTCGTGGAACGCTGCAACTGCTCACCATCCCACAAGGTCGTCAGCCAGTCAGCCAGCCCGGAAGCAGCTTTGCGATAGTCGTCTCTCTTCAATTGAGCCGCAGCCTCACTGAATGCTGTCAACATCAGCCCATTCCAAGCGGCAAGCTGTTTGCTGTCACGCGGGGCTTCACGACTGCTGCGTTGCCGCATCAATTTTGTGCGGATATTGTCAAGCATACGACCGAGTTGTCGGGGGGATTTTCCCTCCTCTTTTGCAATGGATTCAATCAGGGAACCGGCATGGGGAAGCGCCTGGCCAGGCAATTGTTCACCAAAGGTAAACAGCCAGTGTTGCGTGGCAAGTTTGAACTCCTCCTCACTCAGCAGTTCCTGCAACTGCTGCTCTCTCCACAGGTAGGAGCCACCCTCGTTACCCTCTGCATCCACGGCTGATAGGCTGGCGATATAGGCGCCATCATCTCCCCGCATATGCTGCAGCACAAAATCGAGCGTATCCGACGCTACCTCTTCATAGCGGGGTTCATTCAATAAAATTGCAGCCCGTAGATACAGAGAGACCAGTTGCGCCTGGGTGTAGAGCATTTTTTCATAGTGCGGAGTCTCCCATCCAGGATCAACCGTATAGCGGAAAAACCCGCCTGCGAGGTGGTCGCGCAGGCCTTTTATCGCCATCTGGTTGAGAGTCAGGCGCAGGAACGACTCCAATTGCTGCGATGGATAAAGCCGCTGCGCCTCGAGCAACAGACGCAATTGCGGCGCCATTGGAAAATGGTTGGTGCGTCCGAAGCCTCCCTGCAAGTCGTCACCGACAGCCAACGCAGACTTGATTGCCTGCTGCAGCAATTTCTCCCCGTCAGGAAGTGTTGCCGCCTGATTGACGCTGCTTAGCTGTAGCATCTGTTTGTGAATCGACAGCGCCACATCAAGCAGCCGCTGTGGCTGCTGTTTCCATAACGTATGCAGCTTGTTCAGCAGCGCCTGGAACTGTTTCGCAGGCACATAGGTCATGCCGACCACCGGATAACCGTCCGGAGTCAAAAAGACATTCAGCGGCCAGCCGGCATGCCCCTCGGTCTTTTCGACAAAACTGATCAGGTAGGCATCCAGTGCGGGCTGCAGTTCACGATCAATCTTGACCGGAATAAACCACTTGTTCAGAAGTTCTGCAATCTCGCTGTTTTGATAGCTCTCGCGCTGCATCACATGACACCAGTGGCAGGAGAAGTAGCCACTGGAGAGATACAGCAGCTTGCCGCTGCTACGCGCCTCCTCAACAGCCGCCTCACCCCAGTCGCGCCACTGCACCGGATCGTCACCATGCATCGCCAGGTAGGGAGAGGGATGATTTTTCAGATCATTGGACGCCTGCAGAGTGCTGCAAACGAACAGCAGTAGCAATGCTGCAAATTGATACTTATCAAATTTCATCGTATTTACCCATGATGTGCGATGTCACTTCGCACCATAGTCGTCTCCATCAGATCACAAACACAACTATTTCTACATCTGTGATATCGGTATACTAACACCCTTCCAAAGTTTCCCTGGTGTGAACTCATGATGATCAGATCCACGCTTATTCTCGTTACCCTGCTGTGCTCCACAACTGCCCTCTCCGAATGGTACTCACTGCCAAAAACCACCCAGGGACAGGAGTTGCGTTTTGACAACCGCACCAACCGGGTTGAGATAGTCAATGAAAACGGCAATCGTCCGCTGTGGAGTGGTGTACACAGGCTGGAGGATGGCCGGGTGTTACGCATACAGAAAGGGGTTGCCATAGCTGATCAGACTGTACAACGTGCGATATCCGTCCCGCAACAACAACCGGATCAGGTCGATGCCTGCACCGTGCTGGAGAGACAGAGCTGCGGTCTGCGTACAGAGTGCGCTCTCAGCGAGAGCTGCCAACTTGCCCATCAACTGCAGGGTTTCTACAACTCCGCCAGCCTGTCAGACCGGCGCAAGATTGAATCCCAGTGCAAAGAAGCTATGATCAACAAGTCAATGTTCACACCCTGCCAGATGCCCCCAACCGGCGCCTATCACACTGCTTGCGCTGACATCGTTATCAAGAGCTGCGGAAAACTTAACCAGTGCCGGCAGAGCGATGCCTGTGATGCAGCGCGCCAGCTTCTCTCCATGGAGAATGAAGAGCGGCTGAATAAATGGGTGCCATCCGAGGATACCTACACCACTAAACAGTGTGAGAAGGCCTTTGGCGACGATGATTTCTTCCCGCTTTGCGGCAAATAATAGTCATCGGGGTGAACTGGAACCCGGATGAATAACACTTGAATATCACTATAGTAAAACATACCTTGCATTACACCGCCTTGCTGATGGGAGGATTGACCTTTCTATTAGGCGCCGTTGTGCTGTATGGGTGGTATACACATAATCCTGACCTGATCCAGGTGAATCCTGCATTTGTACCGATGCAATACAACACCGCCCTGGGTTTTCTGCTTGCTACTGCAGGTTTGCTAACGGTGGTATCCAATAAAATCCTGCTGAAGAACAGACTCTCCCTGCTGCTGGGTCTGAGCACCCTTTTGATTGGTTCTTTAACGCTGGTCGAATACATTTTTGGAGTCGACCTGAAAATTGATCAGCTCTTTATGCAGCATTATATCGATCTGAAGACATCCCATCCGGGAAGAATGGCGCCCAATACTGCTTTATGTTTTAGCTTGAGTGGTTTGGCAATACTGTTTTCTATCAGAAAATTCAACTACCGGGAAGCTGTTGTTGGCAGCCTCGGCATGCTTATCTCCGGGCTGGGCATCGTTGCGTTCACCGGTTATTTGACTGGTTTGGAAACAGCCTATGGCTGGGGCAATCTCACCAGGATGGCAATACATACCGCCTGGGGCTTTATTCTCCTGGGTATCGGATTTTTCTGTTATGCATGGGTAAAAGAGAGAAAATTACTCGCAGGCATACCGCGCTGGCTCCCCCTTCCTGTCGGCATTGTTTCTGCAACACTGACACTGGCTTTCTGGCAGGCAATGACCGCCAGAGAGCAGATCGTTACCATTGGTGAAAGCATATTGAGCGACTGGCTCCTGATTTTAGGGGTCTTGAGTACGCTGATATTAATTTTTGTCAGTTACATGATGATTCAGAGCTATGAAAAAAAGCAATCCAAAGCAGATTTTTTTATGGGAATGCCGGCAGTGGTCATCATCATCGGGATTTTTATCTCTTTTTCAGTATTCTCTTTGCTGCATAGCAACTATCAGCAGTCGGTACAAAACAAATTCAAGCTGTCAGTTCAAAATCACGTCCAGTCCATCGAGTTTGGAATAATAAATTATGTGGACGTTTTATACTCCATTAAATCTATTTTTGACGCTTCCGTTACTGTTACACGCGAAGAGTTTCGAATCTATGTGGAGCCTTTTATCCAGCGTTACCCCGGCATACAGGCTTTTGAATGGGTGCCAAAAGTAGCACAGAGTCAGCGCAGTGATTATGAAAACGATGTGCGACAAAAGATGCAGACACCATTTGATTTTTTTGAGCAAACCCCGGATAAGAAAATCAAGATCGCTCCACAAAAAGAGTGGTACTACCCGGTTCACTATATAGAGCCATTGCAATCGAATTTAATATGGTTTGGTCTTGATGTAGGCAGCATCCCCCCCGCGCATAGTGCAAAAATGCGGGCAGTGGATATCGATGCTCCTGTTGCAACACAGCGAATGCGACTTGTACAAACCACTGAAGGAACATTTGGAACAGTCATCTCTCTTCCGGTTTATAAAGCAAACAGCCAGACTGATACTCAACAACAAAGGCATTCAGCTCTGGAAGGTTTTATTGCAATTGTCATTAAAATAGAACCAATGATCGAAAACATTCTCAATACCGGCGCTGATATTGCGGGTGTGCATCTGGATTTTTATGATATCAGCGCGCCGCCGGATGAGCAATTTCTCTATGCACATTTTTCAAGAGCAGGGAATGCTAAAAGAAAAAACGATAATAGCTATAAAATCGAAAGCACCTTAACTTTTGCCGATAGAGAATGGAAAGTGGTTGGTTTGTCAGCCAGTTCGGATATCTATCCGCAATGGACACTTTCAAACCTGATCATGCCATTGATCATCATGCTCGGGGCTCTGGCGCTTGCCGCCTATCTGTGGCGTTCAGCCAGGCGGGATGAAGAACGCAAGCTGATCATCAAGGAGTTGGAATCAGCTAAAATCGCAATGGCCAAAGCAAAAGAGGTTGCAGAAGAGGCAACGCGTGCTAAAAGCGACTTTCTTGCCAATATGTCGCACGAGATTCGCACCCCCATGAATGCCATTATTGGCATGTCTCACCTGGCGCTGCAAACAGACCTGAATCGCAAGCAACGAAATTACGTCGAAAAGGTGCATCGTTCCGGTGAATCGCTGCTGGGCATTATCAACGATATTCTTGACTTCTCCAAGATCGAGGCTGGCAAGCTGGATATGGAAATGATTGATTTTCGTCTGGAAGATGTATTTGACAATCTCGCTTATCTGGTTGGTCTCAAGGCCGAGGAGAAAGGCCTGGAATTGATGTTTGACCTGCCTGCAGAGTTGCCGACTGCATTGATCGGCGACCCATTGCGATTGGGGCAGATTTTGACGAATCTTGGCAATAATGCGGTCAAGTTTACCGAGCAGGGTGAGATTGTCTTCAGCGTCGAGTTGCTCGAGCAGGATAAACAGAGTGCAAAACTGCACTTTACAATACGTGATACCGGGCTGGGAATGACACCTGGGCAACAGAGCAAACTTTTCCAGTCGTTCTCCCAGGCCGATGCCTCGACCACCCGCAAATATGGCGGAACCGGGCTTGGCCTGGCAATCAGTAAAAAACTGACCGGGATGATGGATGGAGAGATCTGGGTTGAGAGCCAGCAGGCAGAGGGAAGTACTTTCCACTTCACGGCGAAAATGGGCAAACAGCAGGGAGAGGCCTCAAAGTGTCACTCAAAGACAACTGAACTGGGTGATCTCAGGGTGCTGGTCGTGGATAACAACGCCTCGGCGCGTGAAATTCTCGGCGCCATGCTGGTCAGTTTTGGTGTGCGAGTCGACATGGTCGAGAGCGGTCAGATAGCCCTGCAGAAAATAGAGCAGAGCAATGCCCCTCATAAAACTGATGAAGCAACTGATGATGCAACTGATCCCTACAAACTGGTGTTGATGGATTGGAAGATGCCCGACATGGATGGCATCGAGACCACCCGGGCTTTGCAGTCAAATAGTCAACTGACAGAAACACCAGCCGTGCTGCTGGTGACCGCCTATGGGCGTGAAGATGCTGGAGAGGCGGCCGTTGATATCAATATCAGCGGCTTTCTGACAAAACCGCTTACCCATTCAACCCTGCACGAAGCCCTGATGTCAGCAATGGGCCACAAAGTCATTGACGGCAATCGCAGCAGCGATCGCCAGGGAGAGAGTGAGTCGGCCATCGCCAAACTCCGTGGCGCCAGGTTGCTGTTGGTGGAAGACAACGAAATAAATCAGGAACTGGCGATGGAGTTGTTGAGCAGCAACGGGATTCTTGTTGAAGTCGCCAATAATGGCCGCGAAGCCCTCGATATTTTGCAGAAAAATAAATTTGATGGCGTATTAATGGATTGCCAGATGCCGGTGATGGACGGCTATGAAGCAACACGCCGGCTGCGTGCGCAGGAACGCTTCAAGGATCTGCCGGTGTTGGCCATGACGGCCAATGCCATGGCGGGTGATCGGGATAAAGTGCTGGAAGCCGGCATGAATGATCATATTGCCAAGCCGATCAATGTTCGCGAGATGTTTGCGATTATGGCTAAATGGATCACACCATCAGAGCCTCTAAGGGAAAGTGCAGCTAGTCATCAAAGTGTCATCAATAGCGAAACTATAAAGATCCCACAGCTTCCAGGCATTGATATCGCCGCAGGTCTGGCTACCTGCCAGGGAAATCGTACGCTCTATCAAAAACTGTTAATAAAGTTTCGCCACGGACAAGCAGATTTCGTAGAACAGTTCCGCGAGGCGCAGCAGAGTGATGATCCGCAAGCGGCAACCCGCTGTGCTCATACTCTGAAAGGCGTCGCCGGCAATATTGCTGCGGCAGACGTACAGAAAGCGGCTGAGGCACTGGAATTCGCGTGCAAAGAGAATAAGGAGAGTGATGAAATCGATCGATTAATGGAGAGCGTCTCACAGGCTTTGTCTCCTGTGATGGCGGGGCTGGAGACGCTCACAGAAACTGCCGTATCCTCACAAAAGTCAGTTGAAACACTGAACCCGGAGAAATTTCAGTCGCTTCTAATGCAATTGAGAGAGTTGCTGGAGGAAGATGATACCGACTCAGCAGAAATCATTGAATCACTGGAAGATCTGCCGGGAATCGAGCTTTATCTGAGTGAACTCAAACGCCTGTCGAAAGCGGTCGGTGAATATGATTTTGAAATGGCCCTTGAAGAGTTGCATAAACTGGAAAGAGAATGGCAGGAGGATTCATGACAATGACGCACGATGCGCCTGAAAAAACGATCGATAAAGGAGCAACCATACTGGTGGTTGATGATATCTCCGATAATCTTGATCTGTTAGTCGAAATTCTCAAGCCATACTATAAAATCAAGGCTGCCAACAATGGTCAGCGAGCACTTCATATCGCGACTTCGGATAAGCCGCCCGATCTCATCCTGCTGGATGTGATGATGCCCGTCATGAATGGTCTGGAGGTTTGCGAGAAACTCAAGGCCAATGAAAAGACGCGGGATATACCGGTCATATTTGTCACTGCCATGGGCGACAGCAGCGATGAAGAAAAAGGTCTGGCGCTTGGCGCCGTGGATTATATTACCAAGCCGATCCGGGTGCCGATCGTCCTGGCCCGGGTCAAAAACCACCTGGCTTTGAAAGAAACGCGTCAGCAACTGTCGAGGTTTCTGGACAAACTGGCCTGTTATATTCCACCGCAGGTCTACCAGGCAATCATGCAGGGTTCACTGGATGCGCGCCTGGGAACCCGGCGCGAAAAATTGACGATTTTTTTTTCTGATATCGTCGGGTTTACGGCGTTGTCTGAAAACCTTGACCCGGAAGATCTCTCATTTCTTCTCAACACCTACCTCACCGAGATGGCGAAAATCGTTTTAAAATACGGCGGCACACTGGATAAATTCATTGGTGATGCCGTGCTGGTGTTTTTTGGCGCCCCTGAAAGCAAGGGCTTGGAGAGTGATGCCCTCGCCTGCATCGAGATGGCGCAGGAGATGCAGCAAACAGTGAGTCGATTGGCGGAAGATGCCATTAAACGCGGCATAGGAAGACCGCTGACAGTGCGCATGGGAATCTCGACAGGCTATTGCAGCGTAGGTAATTTTGGCAGTAAGGAACGCATGGATTACACCATTATCGGGCGCCATGTGAATCTGGCGGCGCGTCTCGAGGAAGCCGCAAAACCGGGACATGTGCTGATTTCAAAAGAGACCTGGTCTCTTGTGAATTCCCGGGTCAATTGCATTCAGAAAGAGCCCGTCAATGCCAAGGGATTCAGCGAGCCAATTGATGTGTTTCAGGTTGTTGGTCAACATGGAGAGCGTGGCGAACAGGAGCAGCTGCAGATCGCCCATCCCGGCTTCAAACTGGAACTTGACCCGAAGGAGGTGACAGGTGAGAACAGAGTATGGGTGGTCAACGCACTACGCGAGGCATTGAAGTCCCTGGGTAAAGATTCATAAATCAATGATACCCAGGTGCCTTTTGCAAAACTCCAAAATTCGTCATTCCGGCGAAGGCCGGAATCTATAGAATCAACATTTACAGATCGAGAAAATGGATTCCGGCTAAAAAAATGCCGGAATGACGGAGTTTTGCAAGAGGCTCCCAACTTATCAATTAAAAAAAGTGTAGGCCTAATGAAAAAAATCACGGGATTAATCTGCAGTTTTGATAAAGAGATTATTTAAACAATGACACAAAAAACCATACTCATCGTCGATGACAGCGCAGATAATCTCCACTTGCTCAGTGGTATTTTAAAACAGCACTACAAAGTCAAGGCGGCAACACGTGGCGACAGGGCTTTGAAAATAGCGCAAAAAACACCGCCGCCCGATATCATCTTACTGGATGTCGTCATGCCGGAGATGGACGGTTATGAAGTGTGCCGGCAATTAAAAAGCAATCCGCAGACGATGAATATTCCGGTGGTGTTTATTAGTGGGAATATCTCTGCCGAAGAGCAGCAAAAGGGACTGGATATGGGGGCCGAGGCTTACATGGGCAAGCCTGTTGATGCAGATAAACTGCTGGGAATAATAGAAGGCCTGTTGGCGTGAACTACACTCGTAGGATGTGGTGATCTTGCGAACCGCATCTGTCGTGCGATTGATGCGGTTCGCTCCACTCACCACATCCTACAAGGCACGCGTTTATTGAAAACTCGCGAAGATATATTGCATCCTGGAGAAAATCGTTGCTAAATCTGAGTGTGAAAAACCGAATTCATACGCTGGATATCCGAAAATGGGGCTGGCTGCTGGCCTTCTCGATGCTCATCGCGTTTTCTGCTCAGCCCTGTGCCGCCGGGAAGCCCTCCAGCCCCGAGCGCATCTCGGTCGCCTACTGCAGCGATTGCGTTCCTTTTCATTTTCGCGATGAACAGGGGCAGCCTGCCGGGATGCTCATCGAGTTGTGGCGGCTGTGGTCACAGAAAACCGGTGTTGCCATCGATTTTCAACCGGCCAGCTGGGCCGATAGTCTGCAACGTGTCAAGGACGGACTCTCGCAGGTCCACGCGGGGCTGTTCTTCAATGAACAACGTGATCGTTATCTCGATTATGGCGCAGTGCTTGCCAATACGGACACCCATGTATTTCTTCACAAGACACTGCCCCTTATCGAGCGGGTCGAAGAGCTGGCGGGCTACCGCACTGGTGTTCTGGCGGGCGACTATGTGGAAGACTACCTGAAGCAGCAATTGCCGCATGACGCAGTCATCCCCTACCCCAACTACGACGCCATTCTCGAGGATCTGCGCGCCGGAAAGCTCAGGGCATTTGCTGCAGATACCCCGACCGGAATCTATCACCTCAAGCGCGCGGGTCTACTCAAGCAATTCAGGATCTCTGACAACCATCTGCTCTATAGCAACGACTGGCGGTTGGCCGTCAGGCAGGGTGATGCTGAACTGCTGGAGATGCTGAACCAGGGTATGGCGCAGGTCTTGGCGGATGAACGCGCCGCCATCTTCAAACGCTGGACGGACAGTGAGGCCGGCGCAGACAAGGCGCTTATCACGGCACGACCCCAAACAGAGAAGCAGGCGCCCGCACAGCTGTTTTCAGCAGGGCGGCTGTTGCTGTGGTTTGCTGTACTGATTGCTGTGCTTGTGATTCTGATGGTGATCTTAAAGCGTCTCAACAGCGACGTCATTGATCGAGTTTTCGAGCGCCGCAATCTCTCCTATATCGTGCTTGCATTCGTTTCAGCCTTTCTCGCCGTTGTGCTGTTGGTCGCCTGGTTTGCGCTGGAGAGGATGGATCGGCAGCTCAGGACCGAGCTCGCGGATACCCTGGTAAGCGTCAACCATTCAGTCAATGAGTCACTGGACATGTGGTTGGAGAACCGCTTCCGGGAGATACAGCACCTCGCCCTTGATCGCGAACTGCTGCCTCTGGCCGAAAATCTGTTGGCGCTGCCCCGCGATGCCGGGGTGCTGCGCGATAGCCATGTGCTGGAGCGGATACGCGCCCTGTATAGCTATCACATGGGGGAGATGAACGCCAGGGGGTTTTTCATCATAGCCCCCGATCACATCAGTATCGGCTCCATGCGCGACACCAATATCGGAACCCTCAATCTGATCGCAGAGCAGCAGTCGGAATTGATGAAGCGCGCTTTTACCGGTGAAACGGTGTTCATTCCGCCGATCTACTCCGATGTGCCGCTCAAGGATGCGTCGGGACGCATGGCGGAGAGAGCGGCGACCATGTTTTTCGCCACTCCGCTGCGAGACCCATCCGGAACGATAATCGCAGTGCTTACACTGCGTTTTGATCCGGCTGACGAATTCCACCGTATGACCCATGCGGGGAAGATTGGCGCCAGCGGCGAAACCTATGCCTTTGACCGGCAGGCGCTTCTGCTCACGCAGTCACGATTTGAAGAACAGACGGCCATGCCGACGCAATATTTTCCGGCAGGAAGCCGGCCTCTGAGCATGCGTATCAGCGATCCCGGCGGCGATCTGCTGGATGGTTACCAGCCCCCGGACAAACGCTCCCAATGGCCGTTGACCCGCATGGCGGAAGAGGCGCTGAATCAACGCGATGGACTCGATATCACCGGTTATCGTGACTATCGCGGCATTCCTGTGATCGGCGCATGGAGCTGGCTGGAGGAACTGGATATCGGTCTGGCAACCGAGATCGATCTCTCCGAAGCTTTGAAACCCTATCATGCGATGCGCATTCTGGTGCTGGGTGCGCTGGGTAGCGTCGCCCTGGTCGCGCTGCTGCTTACTGTGCTGACGGTCTGGCTCGGAGAAAGAGCCCGCAGCCGGCTGCGGCTGCTAGTCGACGAGCGCACCGAGGAGCTGCGCAAGGTAGCGCAGGCGGTGGAGCAGAGCCCTCTGTGCGTGGTGATCACCGATATGGCTGGCAACATCGAGCACGTCAATCCAACTTTTACCAAGGTGACAGGTTACGAGTCCGATGAAGTCATTGGCAAGAATCCCCGCGTTCTGAAAAGCGGAGATACGCCGCCGGATCAATATGAGTCGCTGTGGGAGACCATCCTGGCGGGCAAGGTCTGGCATAGTGAAATCCAGAACCGCAAAAAAAGTGGCGAACTTTACTGGGGGTCGATCTCGATTGCGCCGGTCTCCAATGATGCCGGAGAGGTGACCCA
>JAQYVP010000260.1 GCA_030145485.1 Chromatiales bacterium | reverse complement strand
TGAGCCAAACGCCTCTTCTCCTTCATTTGTATCATCTGCCTGTATATTTGCGTATGTCCAGACTGAGCCGACCAGTGCTCCCATCGTCCGCGCACTGCTACGTCCTTTCTCCAGTGCTATCTTCCGGTATCTCTCGTACAGGCGCTGGGGAGTGATAGAGACCAGTGGCAGATCAGACCAATCGGAAAGATGCTTCATCACATTGCCATAGGAAGCCCGACTTGCATCCGACAGTGGAAGCTCTTTGTGGGGAGTGAGCTTCTCAAGATATTGTGCGTATGCTGCTTGGAGTGTGAGGGACGCCACATCAGCCTCGGTGGCATCCTGTCGGCGCTGCTCATTGGGGTTGAGGCCGTCATTGAGGTCTTGGACGATCCTGACAACCCGCTCGTAGATCTTCAGCATCGGGAGGCCGTCAGAGAGCTTGCAGACGCTAACAGTGACAACCTTGTGTGATCCCTTTGGCCTGCGACGCACTTGGAGGGTAACGATACCGCCGGGAGAGACCCTGGCAGAGAGTGCGGGATTCTTGTTATCTCGGACGGTGTAGGTTTTGGATTGCGGCTCTAGTGCTTTCAGTCGAGCCAGTGTGAATGTAAAATGATTGTCAGCCATATCGATACTCCCATATCGGTGTTGGTAGAGACCCGTTCTGTTTGTGCAGTGCGGGTCTCGTTGTTTGTGACAAGGTGGATTATGTCACGCCTGTGTCACAGTATAGCGTTATGTCACAGGTATGTCACGGGCTGTTGTGTGATGTAGAGTGCAGAGGTGAAAATGCGTAGGCCTTGATTTCTACGGGCTGAAATGTGTTTCACAAGCAATAGACGGGGCGGGAGTGAAGCAGCTTGTCTGTAATATGTACATATAGACATAGAGTCAAACCTCCGCTGCGAGGCCGCTGGTTGGAGTCAGAGCACCTGTTTGCCATCGCTATCCAGGAAAAAAAGCAACGATTCAGCACCTGTGGGATCGTCCCTGACAGCTCTCAATAATCCCATGCATGATCGCGGTCAGAAGACCGCTCCCACGGTATGTGCGCAATTGGATGTGGGAGAGGTCTTCTGACCGCGATAATATGAGACCTCATGGCTCTTCATGATGCTGTTCCCTCTCCACCCTGACCCAGCCAAAATCGCTGAAGACGGTGAAGATTGCGGGCACCACCAGCAGCACCAGCACGGTTGCCGCCAGCAGGCCGAAGACGATGCTGGTCACCAGCGGGATGAGGATTTGCGCCTGCAGGCTTGTCTCCAGCAGCAGCGGGGTCATGCCTGCGGTGGTTGTGAGGGTGGTCAGCAGAATGGAGCGGAAGCGCTCACGGCTAGCCATCTTCGCCGCTTCGGGAATCGTGTGGCCTTCAGCCGCGCGCAATTTGAGAAACTCCACCAGCAGGATGGAGTTGTTGACGACAATGCCCGCCAGCGATACCGCCCCCATGATGCTGGGCATGGAGATCTCCAGCCCCATCAGCACGTGCCCCCAAATGACGCCGATCATCGACAGCGGAATAGCGACCATCACACCGATGGGTTCGATATAACTGCGGAACTGAAAACTCAATAAAATAAAGATCGCCACCAGGCCGATGGCAAAGCCTCGCACCATCGAGGAGCCTGTCTTGCCGGACTCTGCCGCCTGCCCTTCGATGTCGATGCCGATATCAGGATATCTCTCTCTCAAACCCGGCAAAAAGCTTTCACCGGTAGCCTTGAGAATCTGGTCGGCATTGCCGAATTCGGTATCGACATCGGCGGTGATGGTGACCGTCCTGATACCCTGGATGCGCTGAATGCGCGCATACCCCTTCTCCAGTTCCACATCGACGACGGTACTCAGTGGAACCTGATCCCCGGCTGCAGTGAGAATACGGAAATCCATCAGGTCACTTACCTGGTCCCGACCGGTATCATCGAGGCGCACGCTGATTTCGTAGGATTCATTGCCGGACTGCACCTCGTCGGCGGTGATGCTGAAGAATGCGGCGCGCAGCTGCGTGGCAATGGTGACTGCATCCAGACCAAAGGCAAGGCTTCCAGGCTTCAACCGCAGACGAATCTCAGGCTTGCCCGGGCGCAGGTCGTCCGAGAGATTGATGACCCCCTGATACTGCCGCAGCCACTGCTGCAACTCCAGCGACGCCTGTTTGAGCTGGCGCATATCATCACCCTGAAAACGCACTTCGATCGCCAGTCCGGCAGGGCCAACCTGTGGCTCCTTGAAATTGAGGCTGATAACATCAGGCAGATCGCCCAGTTCACTGCGCCATCGATTCAGAAAGTCATCGGTGCGACCGATGCGTTCTTCAGCGGTCAGCAGGTCCACACTGATTGTTGCCACATGGGTTCCCGTTTCGTTGGCGTCGAGATTCTGGTTGTAGCGGATGGTGACGTCCCGCACCAGCTTCTGCTGCTGCGGCTGCAACGGTGTGTAGTGATTATCGACACGCTGCAGCGCATCGGTGATTTTGGCAACGGTCTCCTCGGTGCGCCACAGCGGCGTTCCCTGCGGCATCAACAGGCGCGCCTCGATGGAGTCGCCGTCGATATCCGGAAAGGCAATGCGCTTCAGGTGGCCGCCGGCAAGCATGCCGATGGAGGCGAGAAACAACGCAACAACCAGCCCCAGGAAGAGGTAGCGCCAGCTGATGACCAGGTCCACGACACTGCCGAGGGCCTTGTTGCGCAGCCATTCGACTCCGTTGTCAAAACGCAGGCGGAATCCCGACAGCTTTTCATTGTCCCGTTCACGCCCCTTGAGGGCATGTTCAAGGTGATGAGGGAGGATCAGAAATGCCTCGAGCAGGCTGATTGCCAGCACTGCTATCAATACCACAGGGATGACTTGCAGCACCCTGCCCATGTTGCCGCTGAGAAACGCCAGCGGCACAAACACGGCAAAGGATGTCGCAAACGAGGAGAGCACGCCGGGCATCACCTGTTTGGTGCCGTCGATGGCGGCGCGCAGCGCGGATTTCCCATTACGCAGATGGGTGGCGATGTTCTCGGAGATGACGATGGCGTCATCCATCAACAGCCCCAGCGAAATCAGCAGCGCCACCATGCTGATCATGTTGATCGACTGCCCCAGCAGCGAGAGGATAAAGAGGCCGCCAAGGAACGACACCGGCAGCCCCAGCGCCACCCAGAAGGCGAAGCGGAACTTGAAGAACAGCCACATGACGATGAACACCAGCACCAGTCCCTGTAGTCCGTTGTAGACCAGGATCTGCAAACGGCTGCGCACGATGCTGGAGTTGTCATTGGTCAGCGTCAGCCTGACGCCGGGCGCAGCCAACTGCTGCTCATGCTCGACAAAGGCTTCGACAGCATCAAACACCCGCAGGGTGTCGTCACTCTTGGCTTTATTGATCTGCAGCAGCGCTGCACGCTCTCCATTGAAGAGAATCTTCTCTTCATCCAGCTCAAAGGTGTCGCGAATGGTGGCGATATCACCGAGTCGGAGCTCCCCTCCGCTGTCACTGGCGCCGATGATCACCAGCTGCTTGAGCTCTTCGGTGGTGCGCCGCTGATCCATGAAGCGGATCAGGTAATTGCGCTGCTGTGTCTCGATGGCGCCTGCCGGCAGGTCGACGCTCTGGCGGGCGATCGCATTGGAGATGTCGCTGATGCTGAGGCCGTGGCGCTGCAGGGTCTGTGTAGAAACCAGAACTTGAAGCTGGTGCTCGGAAAAGCCGTTCACGGTGACCTGCGACACCAGTGGCAGGCGCTGCAGGACGTCCTTGATCTGTTCTGCGTAGGCTTTGAGATCCGGGGTGCTCATCGGCCCGCTGACGGCCAGTGAAACCACCTGGTCCGTGCGCCCGAGCTGGCGGATGACAGGTAATTCGATCTGTTCGGGAAAGTCGTCGATCGCCTCGACCTCGCTCTTGATGTCATCCATGAACTGCGTGAAACGTCCCTTCTCCGTCATCTTGACAGTCATGCTGGCGCTGTTTTCGACTGCCTGGCATATCATTTCATCGACATCGTTGACGCTGTCGACGGCATCCTCGAGGCGCTGGCAGATTGCCAGCTCGACATCCTCGGGCGAGGCTCCGGGATAGGGCACCGTGATCTGCAACTCCCGGGGCGCAAACTCCGGGAAGGTCTCACGCTCCAGCGTCGGCAGTGCAGAGACGCCGAGCACCAGCAGAAACAGCATCAACAGGTTTGACGCCGTCGGGTGTTTGGCAAAAAAACTGATCACTTGCTGCTGCCTTTGACCGATGCAAGCAATTGCTGCAGCGTCTCTTCATCATCAACAGTCTCGAGCAGCATGCCGTCGATGGCCGGCGCCAGATCAGAGAGCACGATCTGCTCGCCCGCCTTGAGACCCTGCTTGATAATGGCGTAGTCAGCGCCGCGTGCAGCCGTCGTCACAGGACGCCGCTGCAAGCGCTTCTGTGCATCGACGACATAGACCATCTGCTCATGCAGGGCGCTCAACGGAATGACGATGGCATCAGGATAGGGAGAGCCTCTCAACTCGACATTGACAAACAGCCCCTTGACCAGCGGAGGACGCTTGCCCGGCTGCACCCGCGCATAGGGCTGCTCGACCTCGACGATCACGCCCACTGTTCGGGTGCGCGGATCGAGCTCATCGCTGAGCCGTTCGACTGTCGCATCCCACTCGATGGAGTGGCCTCCCTGCTGCAGCATCACTCTTGCAGTGAGCCCGAGTTTCTTGCCGATTTCGACATCCGCAGCCTCGGCGATATTCACCACCTCCCTGGAGTGGATCAGCCCTCCAAGACGCCCCATGGGAATCTGCACCGCGACTTCCGCCGTGTCGATGCCATCGGCAACAATCATTGCGCCCAGTCTGTCGTTGACCAGCTGTTGATATTCAACCGCAACCTTGGAGATGCGGCCGTTGAACGGCATGGTCACGGTGGTGCGTTGAAGATTGAGTTTGGCTCCGGCAAGCTGCGCCTCCAGCTTCGCCATCTCCGCCTGCAGCTTTTTGCGCTCGATCGGATAGAGCGAAATGCTATTGAGCTGTGACTGCACACTCTGCTTCTGCTGCAGATAGATGCGCTGCTCCTTCTCATATTCGGAGTAGGAGACCGTCTTGTTCGCCAGCAGTTTCTCCTTGCGCTGCAGTTCGTCTTCGGTGATCTTCAACGCCTGCTGCTCGATCTGCAGTGATGCCCGGGCATTCTGCTCCTGTAAATCGACTTGCGCCAGCGCCACCCCGGTGCTTTCTATCGCTGTTTCGGCCTGTACGATCGCCAGCTCATAATCGCTTGGATCGATCTTCAACAGCACCTCGCCGGTGCGGATCAACTCCCCTTTTTCGAGACGCGGGTGCAGTTCGATCACCGTGCCGCTCACCTGGGCGACCGCGCTCCACACCTTACCCGGCTGCACATTACCGGTCGCCGTCAGATGCGGAACTACATCAGTCTGCGGTACCGTCATTACCCGTACAGTCGTGGTTCTCTCTGCAACAGGCATCTGTACGGGTTTGCTGCTGTTTTTTTTCTGAATCACAAAAATGCCGACGCCGATGAGAATGGCGGGGATGATCAGGAGACGTTTCAGGCGTTGGTTTTTCATGGGTGATCCCTGTTACTGGGGTTGTGATTGCTACTCGTAACTTCTCAAAAAGTCCGTGCATTTTCTGAATCTGCGCAAGGTTGGGAGCAGCCTTTCAGGGACGCGTGAATACATCCATAGTCGCTTCCGGTATCCTGCCTCTGGCGACATTAATACATCCATGTATGTCATAAGCTCTGATAAAACATCCCTGTTTTATATAGCCCTGAAAGGCAACCCCCAACCTTGCTTTCCTGTACGGGGATATTGAAAAATTACGGCTACTCAGTCACCAGCTTGAAACCTGCATGACAACCGACGCAGTTATCCATCAACGCGGCCATCTGTTCCAGAATATGATCTCTGTCACCCAACTGCTCTGCATCCAGCGCAAGCTGATCGAATTTACCGTGGGTTTCAAAGCCCAGTTTCTTAAACCCCATAGGAAGCTTGGCAACCAGTGTCAGCGGCACTTCTCCCTGTGCAGCGCGACCTACCCGATGTGCGGCCTGTGCCACAGCCTGCATATCATCCTTCACCGCAGCCCTGGTTATCTGTTGCACCGACAGCAAAAAATCGCGCATCTCAGTCAATACCAGGTTCCGCTCGCCATCACTGAGCAAAATCGCGGTGCGTTCATCACTCGATGGCGTCACACTGCCCTGGACAATAAATTTATAAGCGCCGGCAGCGACGAATAGCAGCAGAACCAGCAACAATCCCCAACACAACTTGCACATAAACAACTCCCGTTTAACTGATACATAGATTATAGGGGAACTTTATCCCCTGATTTTGAATTTTAATCATAGATGACCTGGAAGCCAGTAACCCGGATTTCCTGTCTGCATTTCGCGGCCGGAAGGCCGCTCCTACGGTACGTGCAAATTGCTGACCACGATGGCACTGCCAACGAGCGTAGGAGCGGTCTTCCGACCGCGATATCGAAAAGAGTGACAACTCTTTTGCTGTATGGATCTATTTGATAACCAGCGGCGGCTCGCTATCCGTTGCTTTGCCGCTGACATGGCGAAACAGCGCCGCTGCACGGTTGATGAAGGAGGAGTCATGCCCACCGATAATGAGAGAGTATGCCCCTCTGCCGGCGCGCAGGGTTGAGTAGTATCGCCATTCGGTGTCACTCCGCTGTTCAATGATGTAGGAGTTCTGGAACTCA
The DNA here is from genome assembly GCA_030145485.1 of Chromatiales bacterium. Classification (GTDB taxonomy): domain Bacteria; phylum Pseudomonadota; class Gammaproteobacteria; order Chromatiales; family Chromatiaceae; genus Sva-25. Next base: position 19,561 of record JAQYVP010000260.1, on the reverse strand, counting down.
CCGGAGCCGATCAATGACACCAGGAAGGCCTTCAGCGGATTGACATTCTCAGTCGTCACCACAATGCGCCCCGGCTTGCTGCTGACGCGCATACGATAGACACCCTCGGATATTCCCCTGTTCTCCCGTTGGTAAAATAACAGAGGCTTTCCGGACTTGAGCTCCTGCAGCAAAAAATCATTGCGTCTAGCAGATTTGTCAGCTGACTGCAGCGCATGGCTCTCGACAAAAAGCTGCGTCCAGCGCTGCTCTGTGACCGTCCAGTACTTCACCGAAGTCAATGAGGAGATACGACCAATGCGCTCCAGCAACGCATCCTGCCCACCGCTCCACTGAAAACTGCCGGCAAGCATCACCAGTACCGTGTAATCCTGATTTTTCCAGCCCAGATCCCCGGGAGGTGTCCACTCCCTGCTGGTGGATTGCCATACCTTGCTGTTGGGTTTGTCACCCGTGGAGGGGTATTCCAGCCACTGCCATGCGGGGGCTGCGGCAAGCGGCGAGCATAAAAAAAGGAGAGAAAGGGTCACAAGACGCATAAAAATTTGATCATAATTTCGTGCCAATCGCTATTGTATAGGAACTCAAAATTTGCACAGCAATTCTCAATGTACCAATAAAGAGTCGATATCTTAAAAGACTTTTACCACGAAGCACACGATGACCACCAAGAATGAACTGTTTACAACAATGCCTTCGTGCTCTTCGTGTCCTTCGTGGTGAGTATCTCTCTACATTTAGAATTGCTGAAATTTGCAGGCAGTGGTTCTGATATCCCCGAATATCCTCTATCATGATCGAATAATAACAGCTACCCTTATAGACAACCTATTGCGGATAAGTCTCTCATGACAACCATCACCAAAGCTGATTTTATCGACTCGATTGCAGATGCGCTGCAATTCATTTCCTACTATCATCCTACAGATTATATCCATGCTCTGACACAGGCCTGGGAGAAGGAGCAGTCAGCGGCAGCCAAAGACACCATGGCGCAGATACTCTATAACTCACGCATGTGTGCGGAGGGGCGGCGCCCGATCTGCCAGGATACCGGACTGGTGGTGGTGTTCCTGAAGGTGGGTATGGGCGTGCGCTGGCAGACGGATACCGATGTCAATGCCATGGTCAACGCTGCGGTAAGACGCGCCTATACAGACCCCGATAATCTCCTGCGCGCCTCGATGGTAAGTGACCCGCTGGGAGCGCGCAAAAACACCGGCGACAATACCCCCGCAATCATTCACACCGAGTTCACTGCGGGCGACAAACTGGAGATCAAGCTGGCGGCCAAGGGCGGCGGGTCGGAGAACAAGTCACGCTTCAAGATCCTCAATCCCAGCGATTCACTCAGCGACTGGGTGGTGGAGACAGTTCCGCAGCTGGGCGCAGGCTGGTGCCCTCCGGGCATGCTTGGCATCGGCGTCGGCGGCTCTGCCGAGAAGGCGATGCTGCTTGCCAAGGAGGCGTTGATGGAGCCCATCGACATTCATGAACTGCAGCAACGCGGACCAGCTAACCGCAAGGAGGAGCTGCGCCTGGAGATTTTTAACAGAGTCAATGCGCTCGGCATCGGCGCACAGGGACTGGGCGGCCTCACCACGGTCTTGGATATCAAGATCAATGATTTTCCTACCCATGCCGCATCGCTGCCGGTTGCGCTGATTCCCAATTGCGCCGCAACCCGGCACATCGAATTCACGCTGGATGGATCAGGCCCTGCGCTGCTGACGCCGCCCGCAAGAAGTGAATGGCCTGACGTTGTATGGAAAGCGGATGAAAGCGCCAGGCAGGTCAACCTCGACACAGTCACCCGCGAGGAGATCAGCAACTGGAAACCCGGAGAGCGTCTGCTGTTGAACGGCAAACTGCTGACAGGGAGGGATGCTGCCCATAGACGTATCCAGCAGCTACTCGATGCCGGCGAGCCGCTGCCTGACAGCGTCGATTTAAACAACCGTTTTATCTACTATGTCGGCCCGGTCGACCCGGTTGGTGATGAAGCCGTTGGCCCCGCCGGGCCAACGACTGCGACCCGCATGGACAAATTCACCGACATGATGCTGGATCAGTTGGGACTCATCGGCATGGTCGGAAAAGCCGAGCGCGGCGCAGCAACCCGTGAATCCATCAGGCGGTATGGCGCGGTCTATCTGATGGCCGTCGGCGGCGCTGCCTACCTGGTTTCAAAGGCGATCAAATCATCACGCGTGGTCGCTTTTGAAGAGCTCGGCATGGAGGCGATGCGGGAGTTTGAGGTGGTGGAAATGCCTGTCACCGTTGCGGTCGATGCCAGGGGAGAGTCGATTCATGAAAGCGGTCCAAACGAGTGGCGCATCAAAATCGAAGAGATCGGGAAACACATTTGAATACCATCGCGGTCAGACAACCGCTCCTACAATTGACACTTCCCTTGTGGGAGCGGTCTTCTGACCGCGAAATAACCCTATGAACATCACCTTTCGCAATATCCGCATCACCATTTTGCTGATCATCCTGGCAGTGGTCTCCATCAATACCTGGCTGGGAATCAAGCGCACCACCGACTGGGATCACCCGTTGTGGATCGTCATCTATCCACTCAATGGCGATGGCAGTCAACTCAGTGCCGATCGCATCAGCAGACTTACGCCAAAAGATTTTTCACCCATTAACCGCTTTATGCAGAGTGAGGCAAAACGCCATGGCATTGCCATCGAGCGACCCATTGCACTGCAGCTGGCCGACGAGGTAACGACACCGCCGCCGGCAACACCCGCTGTCGATGAAAATCCATTGCTGATCGCACTGTGGAGCCTGAAGATGCGTTGGTGGGCCTGGAGGGTCGACACCTATCAGGGTCCGCGCCCCGACATCCGGCTGTTTATCGAGTATTTCGCGCAAGGTGATCAACAGGGAACACTTGAAAACTCGTTTGGTCTGCAAAAAAGCCGCATCAGCGTCTCACGCGTGTTTGCCGCACATAGCATGCGTTCGCGAAATCTTGTGGTGATGACGCATGAACTGCTGCACACCCTGGGAGCCTCGGACAAGTATGACTATGCCACCCTGCTGGCGCAGTATCCGCAGGGTTTTGCCGATCCCGACAAGCAACCCCTCTATCCGCAAAGCAGGGCCGAAATCATGGCAGGGCGTATTCCACTGAGCGCAAGCAGGGTCAAGATGCCCGCCTCATTGAAGAGCTGCATGGTTGGACCAGTGACTGCGAAAGAGATAGGCTGGTAATATAAGTGGGACTATATAACGCCGCCAGGTTGCAGGGTGAAGAGAAATGCAGCGCCGCCGCCCGTTGGCGTCCCGATCCGAATCTGCTGCCGATGCAACTCGATAATCTTTTTCACGATCGCCAGACCAAGTCCAGCGTGGTCATCACTGCGGCTGGTGTTGTCCGCTCGAAAAAAGTGATCGAATACCCTTGAGCGCTGCGACTTCGGGATTCCCGGACCGCTGTCTGATACGCTGATCACGACCTGCTTGCCGCCTCCGGCAACGTTGATCCTTATCTCTCCCGCAGGAGGCGTATGCTGCAGTGCATTGTCGATCAGATTATCAAGCAGCGACTCGACCAGACCGATATCGGCAATCACATGCAGGTTCTCGGCAGCTTCATCGACAAAGAGTCGAATTCCCTGCTGCCGGGCCTTAATGCTAAACTTGTTGACAACATCGTAAACCAGCTCGAGGATAGAAAAATCCTCGACTTGCAGCTCTCTCTCATTGGCCTCCAGGCATGCATATTCAAACAGCTGATCGATCTGTTTGCGCAATCGATGCGTCTGTTTCAGCGCAATCCCCACATAGTGGTCGAGCTGCTGCCCACTCAACTGCTGTTGCTTGAGCATCACCGTTTCAAGATAGCCCTGTATCGACGCCAGCGGCGTGCGCAGGTCATGGGAAATGCTGGCGAACATCTGCCGCCGCGCCTGGTCATTGTGTTTCAGTGTGGACCATTGCCGCGCAATATGGCCGCTCATCTGCGCAATCTGCGCTTCCAGACGATCGATTTCGTCTCCCTGCATGGACGGATCAGCATGAAACAGATCCGTAGTGTGGAAATCAGACTCCGCAAAAGTTGTAACCCGCTGCTGCAGCGAGTTCAGCCGCCGCGTGAGGCGGTTGAAAATAAACAATCCGGATAGCAAACCCAACAGCAGGCTGCCCGCAAGAGCCGCACCACCCAATACCAGCAGATAGCGCTGGCTCTGCAGTTGATAGGCTGCAGCATACTCCTCGCCCTGCAGCACCACGTAGAGATAGCCCTGAGCATGCTCTGCATCAGGTATCGGTGTCACCGAAAAAGGCTTCTGTCGTTCATGGGAACGCGGATCATCACCGAGCAGTGGAAACATCGGCTTGCCATCGAGAAATGCATGAATGGAGTCCAGGCTGACGCTGTTGCGCTTGACCACGCCGGGATCCGCCGAATAGGAGAGTATCCTGCCCTGCAAATCGAGATAGTAGATTTCGATCGCCGGGTTGATGACCATGTACTGCATGAAGGTATGCTTCATCGCTTTGTGATCGATGTTACCGTCATGCACGATACGTTGATCCTGCACCAGGCCCGCCGCCAGATTGCGATTGAGCTGCTGCTGCACTTTCTGGTCGAGCCGGTCGAGCATCACCAGCGAGAACAGCATATAGAGCAATCCAACGCCGATCAAAACAATACTCAATGCCAGCGCCAGTTTAGCGTAGAGCGATTGAAAGGCTCTGTGGAAAAATTTCATTGTGCTTCAGCCATGAACTGGTAACCAACGCCCCAGGCTGTTTTGATGTAGGAGGGTTTGGTTGGATCGGGTTCGAGCTTGCCTCGCAGCCGGTTGATATGTGAATTCACCGTATGTTCATAACCTTCGTGATTATAACCCCATACCTCTTCCAGCAACTGCATGCGGCTGAATACCTCGCCGGGATGGGAGGCAAAATAGAGCAGCAGATCAAACTCCTTGGGTGTCAGTTCCAGCAACTGGCCGTCACGCACGACTTCGCGGCTTCCGGTGTCAATCTGCAATTCCCTGAAGAGGTATTTTTTTGATGTGGAGGTCACTCCGCTTAATGCATCGGTGCGCCGTAACAGTGCCTTCACACGAGCCAGCAGCTCCATCAGGCTGAACGGCTTGGTCAGATAGTCATCCGCCCCGAGTTCCAGTCCCAGCACCCGATCCATCTCGGATGATTTCGACGTCAGCATCAGGATTGGCGTATAGCTGCTGCCCTCGGCGCGGATACGCTTACACACTTCAAGCCCATCCATGAGTGGCAGCATCAGATCCAGAATCACCAGGTCACATTGGCACTGCTGATAACGCTTCCACCCCGCCTTACCATCGTGGCAAACCATGATCTCATGGCCGAGATCCGCCAGATGCAGGCGAATCAATTCGGCAATATCTTCGTCATCCTCGATGATGAGTATCTGCTTGTTCATTCAAAAAGTATCTCTTGTTCGATGATTCATCATAATGCAGAACAGTTTTGCATGTATCACGAAAACATAACAATCCGGATTGTCATGTCGCTCCACTGCTCTCAATGCCAAGTCGCTGTCGATAAAAACTTCCTCATGCAAGAACTTTAATAGTTAACTTTAATTTCTATCCATTTCTTATTGTTTATTATGTATTTTATTAAATTACAAATTTTATTGTCGACTGGATGACATCGTCAATCTTGCAATAATTTCTCTCTCAGGCTGTCTATACTTAGAGGGAGAATGCATGAACAAGAAAACAAACCAAAGTCATCCGCCTGAGGAGGAGATACATGACTACGGCCATTGTTATTGTCAGCCTGGTCGCCGTTTACTGGTTTCTGGCCTATCACGAAACTGCACTGCACTGGTGGGTAATCACAACCACCTTTGTTGTCGCCATACTGTTTGCCGGGCAGCTGCTGTCGCCTGCCGCTATTACCCTCATCAGTATCGGTGCACTGCTGTTTCTGATTCTATGGGGCGCCAAACCGGTGCGTCTACGCCTGATCAGTGCGCCGCTGCTGCGTCAGTTTCGCAAGGTACTCCCTCCCCTGTCGACGACTGAGCAACAGGCTCTGGACGCCGGTACGGTATGGTGGGATGGCGAACTCTTCTCCGGCAAACCCGACTGGCGGCAGCTGCTTAGCATACCCCCTGCGACGCTTTCCAGCGAAGAGCAGGCCTTTATGGATGGCCCACTGGAAACCCTCTGCTACATGATAAATGACTGGAAGATTACACACGAAGACCATGATTTATCAATAGATATTTGGGATTACATGAAGCAACAATGCTTTTTCGGCATCATCATTCCAAAAACATTCGGAGGTCTGGAATTTTCCGCTTTTGCCCACTCCCAGATAGTCATGAAACTCGCCAGCCGCAGCATCACTGCTGCCGTAACAGTCATGGTTCCAAATTCCCTGGGGCCGGGAAAGCTGCTGCTTCACTATGGTACGCAAGCACAGAAATCGCGCTATCTGCCAAAACTTGCAACAGGTGAAGAGATACCCTGCTTTGCCCTCACCGGGCCGAAAGCAGGATCAGATGCCGGAGCAATACCTGACACGGGAGTTGTGTGCCACGGCACCTGGAACGGCAAGCAGACTATTGGTGTTCGACTCAATTGGGAAAAGCGTTATATCACCCTGGGTCCGATCGCGACCATCATCGGTCTGGCCTTCAAACTCTATGATCCCGACCACATTCTGAGTGAACAGGAGTCACGCGGCATCACCGTAGCGCTTATTCCCAGGGAGACTCCCGGGGTCGAGATTGGAGAGCGTCATATCCCTCTGGATATTCCGTTTCAGAATGGACCCAATCGCGGCCACGACGTGTTTGTGCCACTGCAGCAGATCATCGGTGGTGAGGAAGGCATTGGCCAGGGCTGGAAGATGCTGGTCGAATCTTTGGCTGAAGGGCGCGGCATCTCGCTGCCCTCGCTGGCGACAGGCGCTGCTAAATCCGCTGCACGCTATAGCGGCGCCTATGCGCGAATTCGACGCCAGTTCAACCTGCCGATTGGCAAGTTTGAAGGCATACAGGAGGCGCTTGCACGCATCGCCGGCTACACCTACCAGGTGGACGCAGCACGTCAATTGACACTTAGCGGTATCGACCTTGGCGAAAAGCCCTCCGTCATCACCGCTATCGTCAAATATCACCTCACGGAACGCTATCGCAGCATAACAAATGACGCCATGGATATACAGGGCGGCAGCGGCATCTGCCTCGGTCCTTCCAACCTGACGGGACGCACCTACCAGGCAATTCCGATCAGCATCACCGTCGAGGGAGCGAATATTCTGACGCGCTCCATGATCATCTTCGGACAGGGCGCCATTCGCAGCCATCCGTGGGTACTGAAGGAGTTCCAGGCAGTTGCCGAAGAGGATCAGGAGAAAGCCCTCAAATCCTTCGACCATGCCCTGTTGGGACATGCCGGATACATGGTTGCAAACATCGCCCGCTCACTGCTTCTCGGGTTGACGCGCGGCCGCTTGTCAAAGACTCCGGCCGAGGCAACCATCGAGAGAGTCTATTACCAGCGCCTCAACTGGATGAGCGCGGCATTCGCACTCTGCGCCGATGCCTCCATGATGACCCTGGGCGGAGAACTCAAGCGCAAGGAGCGCCTCTCTGCCCGTCTTGGTGATCTTTTGAGTGAACTCTATCTCTCTTCCGCGGTACTCAAGCGCTTCCATGATGAAGGCCGGCAGGAGGATGATCTGCCACTGCTGCACTGGGCTATGCAGCAGAGCCTCTACAAAATGCAGCAGAGCCTGCGTTCCCTGTTTCGCAACCTGCCGCTGCGTCCGCTGGCATGGGCGCTGCGCCTGCTGGCATTCCCCACAGGCTGCCCCTTTCATGAAGCGGATGATGGCCTCGACAGCAAAGCAGCAAGATTGTTACTGGAGCCCTCTGACACGCGTGACCGGCTCACTGATGGCATCTTCATCACCACTGATAACGATGAGCCTGTTGGCCAGCTCGAATCAGCACTCGAATTGTGTGTGAAACTGGATGCTGTCGAGAAGAGCATTCGTAGTGCGCACAAGAAGGGTGATCTCCAGGGCGCGACATCAGAAGAGGTATTTCAATCGGCCCATGAAGAGAAATTGATCGACGATCAGCAGTTCAACGAGTTGCTGCAGTTGGAAGAACTTCGCAGCAGGGTGATTGCAGTGGATAGTTTTAGAAAGTATTAGGGGAAGTTTTAAGTCTTAGGTTTTAGGTTTAGGAAAGTTTTCTTAAACCCACATATCGATGAGAGAAGGAACCAAACATGAAACCACAAAGTATGCTTCAGGGAAAATCTGTCTATATCGTCGATGGCGCACGCACGCCGTTCCTGAAGGCGCGCGGCAAGCCGGGGCCTTTTCATGCTTCGGACCTTGCCGTTGCAGCGGGTCGCTCTCTGTTGAGCCGCCAGCCATTTGCCGCCTCACAGCTGGACGAGGTGATCCTCGGCTGCGTCTCGTCAGGGCCTGACGAAGCCAACATTGCTCGCGTGGTGGCGCTGCGCCTTGGGTGCGGACATAAGGTGACGGCGTGGACAGTACAGCGAAACTGCGCTTCCGGCATGCAGGCGCTTGACTGCGCAGCCATGGATATTAGCAGTGGCCGCGCCGAACTGGTGCTGGCAGGCGGCACCGAATCCATGAGCCACAGCCCGGTGCTGCTGAACCCGCTGATGGTCAATTGGCTGGCGGAGTGGAACCGCGCTTCCTCCATGAGCGCTCGCCTCAAGCAGCTCACAAAGCTTAGTGGCAAACACCTGACACCGGTGATTGGATTGCTGCGCGGACTGACCGATCCGGTGGTCGGACTGAGCATGGGACAGACTGCGGAGAATCTTGCCGACCGCTTTGGCATCAGCCGCACGATGATGGATCAGTATGCAAGCAAGAGCCACCTGCGCCTTGGCGGCGCTATCGACAATGACTATCTCGAGGAGCTGGTTCCCCTCTATGCCGATGACGGCACACTCTATCAACAGGACGATGGACTGCGGCGCGACTCGACAGTGGAAAGCCTTGCAAAGCTGAAACCGGTCTTCGATCGGAAATTCGGCAGTGTCACCGCCGGCAACAGCGCCCAGATCACCGATGGTGCAGCCATGCTGCTGCTGGCATCTGCAGATGCTGTTGAACACTATCAGTTGCCTGTGCTGGCGCGCATCCGTGATGTGCAATGGGCCGGACTCGATCCGGCGCAAATGGGACTGGGTCCGGTATACGCGATGGCGCCGCTGCTCGAGCGCAATGCACTGAACTCCAGCGACATCAACTACTGGGAGATCAACGAGGCCTTCTCCGCCCAGGTGCTGGCATGCCGCATGGCCTGGGAGGATGCACAATTCTGCCGCGAGGAGCTCGGCCACGAGCAGGCATTTGGCGAGATACCCTGCGACCGGCTGAATGTCGATGGTGGCGCTGTCAGCATGGGACACCCGGTGGGCGCGTCCGGCGCACGCATCGTGCTGCACCTGGCGCACATACTGAAGCGCCACAGGGCCGGAAGCGGCATTGCCAGCCTGTGTATCGGCGGTGGGCAGGGCGGCGCCATGTGGATCACCAATGATGAACAAGCCGGGAGTGAGCAAAGTGGAGGTGAAGCAGATGAATAACTGGAACTTTGAGATCGATGCTGACAACATCGCCTGGCTGCATGTGGATATGCAGCACTCCAGCGCCAATATCCTCAGCAAAGAGATGCTCGAGGAGCTGGATCATCAGCTGCTCTCCATCTCCCAGCATAACCCCGTCGGCCTGGTGATTCTCTCCAGCAAAACGAGCGGCTTTATTGCCGGAGCAGACGTCAGGGCCTTTGCGGGCATGACAGACAGACATGAAGCTGAACAGCTGATCCATCACGCCCATGAGATCCTCGAGAAACTCGAGAATCTGCCTTTCCCGAGCGTGGCCTGCATGCATGGATTTTGCCTCGGCGGCGGTCTGGAGCTGGCGCTGGCCTGCAGCTATCGCATCGCCAGTGATGACGCGGATGTGCGCATTGGCTTTCCGGAGACCCGGCTTGGTATCTTCCCCGGATTTGCAGGTACTGTGCGTTCCACGGCGCTGATCGGACATCTCAACGCACTGCAATTAATGCTCAGCAACCGTAATTTAAACGGCAGGCAGGCAAAAAAAATCGGCCTGGTTGATGAAGTGGTTCCAAACAGGCAATTTAAATCAGCAGCACGATACCTGATTCACGATCAACCCCATCGAAGCCGCCCGTCCCTGCTGCAGCGCCTTGCCGGCGTCTCTCTGCTACGCTCCGCAATCACCACCTGGTTGAAAAGTCAGGTGAGTAAAAAAGTCTCCATCGAGCACTATCCTGCTCCATACGCATTGCTTGATCACTGGAATACCAGCGCCGGCGATCCGCAGCAGATGGCGCTCAGCGAGCAGCAGGAGGTTGCCAAATTACTGACCGGAGAAACCGCACAAAACCTGATCCGTGTATTTCTGCTGCAGAATAGACTCAAGGCGCAAAAAGGTGATCCTGATTTCAGACCCACGCATGTGCATGTGGTCGGCGGCGGATTGATGGGAGGTGATATCGCCGCCTGGTGTGCTCTCAAAGGTTTGCGCGTGACTCTTCAGGATCAGTCACCGGAAATGCTGTCACGTGCTATCGAACGCGCACAGCAACTTTTCAGCAAGAGCCTGCGCGACAAGCGCAAGGTCAGAGACGCCATGGACAGGTTGATCCCGGACCACCTCGCGCGTGGCGTACCCCGGGCGGATGTGGTCATCGAAGCCATCTATGAAGATGCCGAGGCCAAACAGGCGCTCTATCAACAGCTCGAACCGCGCATGAAGAGTGATGCCGTTCTCGCCACCAACACCTCCAGCATCCCGCTGGAGATATTGGCCGAAAAACTGCAGGATCCAGACCGCCTGGTGGGGCTGCACTTCTTCAATCCGGTGGCAAAAATGCCGCTGCTGGAGATCGTCACCATGGCAAGCACCGATACAGCTGTCATCGACAAGGCCCTGGCATTCTCCAATCGCATTTCAAAACTCCCGCTGGTGGTGAAGAGCAGCCCCGGCTTCCTCGTCAACCGTGTACTGCTCCCCTACCTGATGGAAGCGATGCAGCTGCACAAGGAGGGCGTACCTGCAGCAGAAATCGACAAGGCGGCAAAAATGTTCGGTATGCCGATGGGACCGATTGAACTGGCGGATACTGTCGGGCTCGATATCTGCAAATCCGTTGCTGAAAAAATGGGAGATATGCTCTCCATCGAAGTTCCCAAGGAGCTCGTCAGCATGATCGATGCCGGCAAGCTGGGGCGCAAAAGTGGCGAAGGGTTTTATCGTTACGAAAAAGGCAAGGCTGTTATTCAGAAGAGCAGCCAGCCAGTTGATGAATCAGTGTCTGACCGCCTGATCGGGCGCCTGCTGAATGAAGCAGTCGCCACATTGCGCGAAGCTGTGGTTGAGGATGCGGATGCCCTCGATGCCGGCATTATTTTCGGTACCGGATTCGCACCCTTTCGCGGCGGTCCGATGCACTATATCGATCATTACGGAAAGGAAGCTATGCTGGAGAAACTGCAGCAGCTGGAGCAGCAGCATGGCGAGCGCTTCAAGCCGGATGCAGGCTGGGCGTAGGAGTGGTCATCTGACCACGATGAAGGCGGCGATGGAGTTCAAAGCTTTTTCGCGGTCAGAAGACCGCTCCCACAGACATGCACAAGCATGGGATGAGAATGAAAAATAATATCGATACAGACAGCGTCAACTCGCTTGCCGGACTATTCAGCAAACGCGCTGCAATCTCGGCGGATAAGACAGCCTTTGTGCAATACGATGCTGTCACAGGAAAATGGATCGACTACAGCTGGTCACAAACCATGGCTGATGCTGCCCGCTGGCAGCGCGCCATGCAGCAAGCCGGCCTGCGAAGAGGCGACCGCATCGCCGTGATGCTGCGCAACTGCAGGGAGTGGGTGCTGTTTGATCAGGCCGCACTGGGACTCGGACTGGTGACTGTACCCATCTACACCAATGACCGCGCCGGCAATATTGCCTGGCTGCTCAAGGATGCCGGAGTTCGCCTGCTGTTGATCGAGGGTGCACCGGAGTGGCATGAACTCCAATCCATCGAAGAGGAGCTGGCGCAGCTGGATGCAGTGATTACGCTACAGCCAATTGCAGCACAAAGCAGCCAGGTCAGGGTGATGCAGCTCGATGAGTGGCTGCAGAATGGCCCCGCTGAATTCCTGGTGGAAAAGATGCCTGATGATACCCTCGCAACCATCATCTACACCTCGGGGACGACGGGGCATCCCAAAGGGGTAATGCTCAGTCACCGCAATATCCTGTTCAACGTCAACAGCGGTCTTGGATCAATCGAAATCAACACCTCAGACAGGTTTCTCTCCTTCCTGCCGCTGTCACACGCTTTTGAACGCAGCATCGGCTACTACCTGCCAATCGCCGCCGGCAGCAGCATCGTCTATGCACGTTCGATACCGCATCTGGCCGAGGATTTGCAGCAACAAAAACCGACTGTCATGATTGCCGTACCGCGTATTTTTGAACGCATCTACAGCAAGCTCTCGGCGAAGCTGGCGCTGGAGTCAGCAATCAAACAAAAACTTTTTCAACTCGCTGTCGATAGCGGCTGGTCCCGATTTCAACAACAGCAGGGACTACGTCCTGCCGGAGTAAAGGCACAGCTGCTGCAGCCACTGCTGGACAGACTGGTTGGTGCAAAGGTGCGTAGCAGATTCGGCGGCAGATTACGCTTTGCCGTGTGTGGCGGAGCAGCACTTTCGCCGCAAATCAGCCGACTCTTCATCGGTCTCGGCATCCCCGTCATCCAGGGGTATGGATTGACCGAACACAGCCCGACGCTATCGGTGAATCGTGTCGAAGATAATATTCCGGCAAGTATCGGCAGGGTCATGCCAGGTATGGAGGTGGTGATCGGTGAAGAGGATGAGATTGTGGCGCGCAGTCCCAGTGTGATGCTCGGATACTGGAATAATGAACAGGCTTCGACTGAAGTTATCGATCAGGATGGATGGCTGCACACCGGCGACAAGGGCCGTTTTGACGACGCGGGGCATCTCTATATCACCGGCAGGCTGAAGGAGGTTCTGGTGCTTTCCAACGGTGAAAAAGTGCCGCCGGCTGATATCGAGCTGGCAATTGCCACCCAGGCAGTGATCAACGAGGTACTGCTTATCGGTGATGCCCGCCCCTACCTCTCGGCGCTGATCGTGCCGGAAATGGACGAGCTCAGCAAACTGGCAAAAACACTTGGCATCACCATAGCTGGTAGTGCTTTGCTGCAGGATTCACAAATGATCACCCACCTGCTGGCTATCGTGAATCACTCCCTTGCCGATTTCCCCGGCTATGCCAAGGTACAGCGCATCGCACTGATCGAGGATGAGTGGAGCGTGGAAAATGGCATGCTGACCCCTACCCTGAAATTGAAGCGTGGCGCTATCCTTGAGCAGCACAAGGAAGAGATCGATGCGCTCTATGCGAGACATTGAATAAGCCCTGAACCACGGAACACACTGAATACACGGAAAAGGATAAATATAATTCCGTGTCGTCCGTGTGTTCCGTGGTTAAAAAATGTTAGCTTTTCAAATCCTCGATGTAGAGCTGATACAACTTTGGCTCCAGGATCGAATTAACCGGCGATTCCAGCTTCTGAGTATCCTTGCCAAACACCAGCGCTGCCTCCATGACGGCGCTGTCGAGATAACGGGTTGAAATCTCAAAATTGTACTCACGCGGTAGCGGAGCACTGTTGCGCGCCAGATTAAAGCCCCACACGCCAAATGAGGGGATGGTGATGTGATAACTGAGCGTATGCTCGAACACCGATGCCAGTGTCTGCTCGATGCACCAGAAGGTCCTGCGTGTAAAAAAAGGTGAAGAGCTTTGCGTCACCAGCACTCCCTGCGGCGTCATACGCCTGCGAATCATGGTGTAGAACTCGCGTGAATAGAGCTTGTTGATTGCCTCGTTGTGTGGATCCGGCATATCGATGATCACGCGGTCATACAACAATCCGGGCTGATTGATAAAAGAGAAAGCATCTTCATTAAAGACTCTGATTCTGGGATCATCCAGGCTGTTCGCATTCATGCTTGAAAGCACCGGCAGCTGTTTGCTGATCTGCGTCATCTCGGGATCGATATCGACCAGATGAATCGTCCGGACATCCTTGTGTTTGAGGACCTCCCTCGCTGCCAGTCCATCCCCTCCTCCAAGGATCAGGACATGCTCCCTGCTGCCCGCTATCGACATGAGTGGATGCACCAGCGCCTCATGGTAGCGATACTCGTCACGCGAGGAGAACTGGATATGTCCGTCGATATAGAGCCGGGTATCCCCGCTGGCCGTAGATCTGGTGACGACAATTTTTTGATACGGCGTCTGCTGCTGATAGATGATGTCATCAAAATAGAGATGCTTCTCGGCAAAGCGCGTCAGAGCAGATCCATACAGCAGAAACGCAACCAGTAGAAAAGTGACCGACAGGGCAACTCCCATGAACAACCCGGGACGCTTGAGATAGTTGCGAAACACAAAGATATTGATCAATGCGATAAAACTGTTGATCAGCCCGATGGCAAATGATGAGCGAATCAGGCCCAGATGGGGCAGCAGAAACAACGGGAAGGCGACCGCCCCCACCAGCGCACCCAGATAGTCGAAGGACATCACATTGGCGATGGAGTCACGGATCTTCTGCTTTTGCGCAAGTATGGCAGTGAGGATGGGGATTTCCATACCGACCAGGGCGCCGATAATCAGAATCAGACTGTACATCACAGTCTCGTACAACACCCGCGCCTGTGGAAAAACAATCATCAGCAACAGGCTGCATACCCCGCCAACCAGGGAGAGCGCTATCTCGATGCTGATAAAATTGCGGATCAGATCATCGCCAAGCAGCCTGGTCAGAAAAGAACCCACGCCCATGGCGAACATAAAAAAGCCAATGGTCATGGAGAACTGGTAAACACTGTTTCCCAGCAGGTAGCTGGAGACACTGCTGATGATCAGCTGATAGGCAATGCCGCACAGGGCAACGATCAGAATCGAGATCAGCAGGATACCGGTCTGTTTTGAAGTCAGCCGGCTGTAGTCCTGGATGGGTTGTCGAGGCATGGGGAGATGAGAAAGAAAAGGAATTGACCACGAAAAACACAAAACACACGAAAAAGAGTTAACAGAAACAGATCTCTTGTTCGTGCTTTTCGTGTATTTCGTGGTTTATTATTTTTTTAAAAGCTGCGGGATTACTTGCCGGAGGAAAAACTCCCGGATCCGGCGCGAGAGCGGGCGCTGCCGAAACTGGATCTGGCGCGTGGTTTTGGTGTAGCACGTTTGTTGCTGAATGCCCCCGGCCTGATGCCTGCAGCGCTCTGGCGGCTCAACATACTGCCCATCAGCATACCCATCATGAGACCGGTGCCCATACCCATGCCCTGCTCACGCACGACACCGTCATTGGAAGCGATGATCCGATTATTCTGGCTGTCTATTTCGATTTTAAAGAGATCACCTTCGCCGGTCTCCCTGACATAGTTGCCATTCTTGTCGTCGTAACCCTGAATTGAACCATCTTTGGCAACCACGATACCAATCGGACTCGCATAGAGTGGAGGCTGCGCCATTCGCAGGTCATCGGCCAGATCCCGGCTGAATTGCGCCATAGCCAGGTCATCCATCGTACCTTTAACTGCATTCAAATTTGTTTGTTCATATCTTTGCATGCTCTGCGTGGTGATCTTCATGACACGATCGAGATCCACACCTGGCGCCTTCTGGGTGCAACTGCCCAGCAGCAGGGGGATACCCAGGATGAGCGAAGTAATCATTGCAGTTTTAAGTTTCATTCGGGGTGCTCGCGAGTAGTTTTTGGTTGAATGTATAAGCATAGTGTACTTCATCGATACCGTCGGCATAGTAATCTTTCAACTTTCCCGCCTGTGTGAATCCCGACTCAATCAGAGGATCGCCGATGCCCGCATAGTTTGAGGGGAAGCTAAGAAAAACGCAGCGTGCGCTCTCCTCCCGTACGGCGTCCATACCGGTCTGCACATCTTCCACAGTAAAAGGGGCATCACTGCCGCCTCCCTTCCGCTCATGCCAGCCAAAACTCCAACTACCCTCGGTCTCACCGATCTCAAAAATCTCATTGAACTTGATGGCTACATGCTGCTGCGTAACCGTTGGAGACTCCTGCTCCTGCTGCAGCCACATACCCAGGATAATTTGAGCTTCGCCGACGTCATAGAAATCTTCATGCTTCACCTCGATGGAAAAGCCCATCGATTCATACAGGTGCAGGGCTGCCGCATAGATGGGACCATCCTCTTCATCGACATAATCGCTGACTTTGACAAACAGCTTGCGGCCTCCCTGTTGTTGCTGCAGGTAGTCGAACAACTCCGTGAGCATCTTGCGCCCCAGTCCGCGGTTGGTATGCCTCGCATCGATATAGGTCCAGCTGAGCCAGTAGCTCTGGTCGCAGCCAATTGGAGCCTCAAAGCCTGTGACGCCGATCAGTTCACCCTGCTGTTCCAGCACAAACTGGCCGTAACAGCCATTGAATTCACGATAAAAGCGCTGCGCATCTTCTGCATCATCTTCATCGTGCGACTCGATGAGGGCGATGACAGCATCGATGTCATCCTCGAGCATGGGTCTGAGTAGATTCATTGGGTAGGTTTTAGGTTTTAAGTTTTAGGTTTTAGGTTTTAGATTTTAGGTTTCTTTACTCGATGTACTCAGACCCCGGTGCCCGCTCCTGAATGTACTCCGGTTGCCGCTCCTCAACGTACTCCGGCTGCCGATCCCTAACATACTCGGACTGCTGCTCCAAAAGAATACCCTCCAGGTTCTGATCCGTAATATAGCCGCCTCTATCATTCACATATCTATCTCTTATTGGAATGACAGTCGTCTCCTGTGATCTCTGCTGCTCTGCCTGCATGCTGTTCCTGCGTTTCTCCACCTGCTCATCACGGGCTTTACGCGCATTCTCAATATCCTCTCTGCTTTGGTCTGCAGCATCGATCATCTGTTGGGTAGTCTCCCGGGTGGCCTCCTGGCTCTCCTGTGAGGGCTGAACCGGGTCGACCTTGACCTCTCTCGATTTCACCGCACCGGCAGGAACATGATCTGAAAAGGTGACATTTCCCTTTTCGTCGACCGAGCCGATAATCCTTTCGGCCCATGTGGGACTGCCGACAAGCAGCAGTGAGGCTGATATTAGAGTAATGGCAAATGGTTTCATTTTGTCACCTTTGTGTTGGGTAAGTTCTCAAACATACAAACAGAGCTGTCATTTTAGATCCTTCTTCTCCGGCTCCCGGATTTCAACAGCAGCCTCCTGAGCTAGTTTAATCTCACGCTTAGGTGGAAGATAGTCTTTGCGCATGCGCCGCCTTCTCATGAGCCCCGAAATACTCTGCAACAGGGAGAGAAGAATCAACCCGCCCAGAAGAGAGAGAACCAGGTAATGCGCATTCCAGATAAACAGGAATGACGCCTCCGGATAGCCACCCTTGAGCATGTTAAATGCTGCCTGGAAGTTCCCGATCATACTATCACCGGGCGGAGGCATGCGAAAATTCCTCGGGTCCGGTTTATCGATCCAGAACCACAGAATCCAGCCGACGATAAAAACAAATAATGTACTTCGAAACATAGGACGTCAACAGCAGAGTAGAGAATCATTCATAACAGGTTCACTTCCCGGCTTCTCCAGCAGTGGAAAGACACGCTTTGCTGCTATCTGCAATCTCCCTGGCTTCTTCATTCGAAATGGCGACTCCAATCATACACGCCTGTTTGGCATCAAAGCGGACAATAATCAGCTTCGATTTTAACTTCTGTGTCTCCAGATCGCTGCCGGCTATTCTGAAGATCAATGCGATGAGCGATTCTCCTTTATAGCGCCACTCCGCGACTTTTCCGGATACGAAGGGGAATGCTCCGGGCTGGTTTCGCATGACATCACTATACAGGTCAATCAGCGTCTCTTCTCCGCTCTTGATGACGATCCAGCTTCTTGAATCCCCTCCAATGTGAAAAATCCGGTAGCCCTCCCTGCCGGAACACTCCGCAGTAAAATAGTCAATTTCCGCATCTTCCTCCTGCTCCGAAGATTCAATCACATCGCACTCCTCCAGGCTCGTGTAAACCGATCGATAGCCCGCATCAGCAGCCCATGAGAGAGAGTGCATCGAGAGTACGGCTAATAAGAGTGCGAGAAGAGAGTTAGTCATGATTGTATTCACTATTTACTTAGCTACGGACATGGCAATATTCTGGCTTTCCGGATTGATAATAAGCGCTTGTTTAGCGGTTGATTTTAATACGTCCATATCTTCCATTGGAACAGCTCCTAAAAGCACTTCATCCCCGAATACCAAAGCGCCGGTAAAGCACCCACGGTTTTTAAACTTGATAGAGATTGGCCCCATATATGGAACCAGGTGTTTCTTACCATCAGCTATCGTCACCTCCCTCTTGTACAACTCCTCGAGTTCAAGCTGAATGGCTACATGTTCCGGCACACACGAATGCAACGAACCGGTATCGACCAGCGATTTCACTCTCTTCCAAACCAAACTCCTTACAGGCGTTCTTATGGCTTAATGTTTCACCTTTCTGAGTCCACATGGGCTGTGACATTTTGATAACTCTCCGATATGTTTGCAAGACTCGCGTTTAGGCTGAAGAGACTCGTCAGGAGATACTGCCATATTATTTCTCAACAACTGAGATGACACCCTTGCACTTGTTGCTAAGATTAGAAAAAAGCGATGCCAACTCTTCATCATCATAGTATGCGCGAGGGGAAATTTGGAAGTGTCTACCGTTTTTTTTAAATCGATAACTTATCGCCTCATTTTCCTTTACGACTATTTGCTTCAGGTGCTTGCAAAACACCAACTCGTTTCTCCTGCCAAATGCAAATATGTGGATCACTTCATTGTTCATCATTATTTTTTGGTTTTTTAGAAACGGCATAAATAATAAAACGAAGATTCCAATCAGAAACACCAAAGGCAAAAAAAGAATCATACTGCCATTATCAAGCAGAAAGCGCACATTAATTAAAATAGCTATAAAGAATAATCCACACCAGAATCCTAATTCTCGGCGGATTGGTTGAAAGAAATGAACATCGTTTCCCATGACTCTATATTTTGCCTCTAACATCGTGCTTCAACTCTTCCCGGGTTGCATTGGCAGATAGTTGATCGACCAGCCTATGGGCTTCTTGAGATATATCAAATAGGTAGTCTGCTCAATATAATCCCCATACCCCACACCGCCATCACGCAAGACAACTGCAAAACCTGATATAATTTACTTATGAAAACAAAATCTCTTGCCATCACGAATCCATTTCTCAAAGACCGCGAATCAGCACGCAGACACATAATACGCAGTGTCGCAAGTTCAACGGCCATCGAGACAGGAGAATCGATTCAGGAGATTGAGAAAAAACTCAAGCAAAATCCCTCTGTGTATCAAGTAAAACTTGCCTG
Organism: Chromatiales bacterium; assembly: GCA_030145485.1. Classification (GTDB taxonomy): domain Bacteria; phylum Pseudomonadota; class Gammaproteobacteria; order Chromatiales; family Chromatiaceae; genus Sva-25. Next base: position 26 of record JAQYVP010000260.1, on the reverse strand, counting down.
AAAACAGCCTTCATCGGCTCGTCGTT
>JAQYVP010000196.1 GCA_030145485.1 Chromatiales bacterium | reverse complement strand
ATAGCGCTGATAGTGATCGATGGCTTCACTTCGTCTTCCCAGGCGACCGAGCGCTTCGAGGAAGTGCAGATTCGTGTCGTCCCGATAAGGGTCGATGTCGAGAGCCTGACGAAGTGTTCTCAGCGCACGGGTGGGCTGATCGCGAACAAGCGCCTCATTGGCGTGCAAGGTTAGAAGATCCAGGTAATACAGTTCTAGTTCCCGCCGGCGCTCAACCACCCACTCTGAAGAAATCTCTGGGAGGAAGGGACCACCGTAGGAACTGATGGCCTCCGTGAGTGCGAACATCCGCCGTGGATCTCCCGGCGGTAGGCCGTCCACGATAGAAGACATGCGTTCAAACTGATCCACATCATATTCGATAGGTAACTCGGGGTTCAGTGCATATGCGGATCCTTCATGGAGTATCGCCTCACGGCCGAGTAGCCGGCGGAGGCTGTAGACAGCTGTGTGGAGATTGGCGATCTGGCGACCGGGCGGATAATGCGGCCAGAAGCTCTCCAGGAGCACATCCCTCTCAACCCTGCCGTGGTCCACGAGGAAGAATAAAACTTCACGCGGTAGCGGTTTCAAATCCAGCGATGGCTGCGTCAAGCCCAGTACTTCCGCTTCGCCAAGTGCGTAGAAGCTGAGCTTGTCAAGCGTGGGTACATCCTCAGAAACTAGCTGGTACTGCTGCGCCACAGTTCGCATCGTTTCAATCCGCCGTAGGATGATGGAAAGGACCGGGTTTTTCGCCAAGCCCTCCTTTACGAACTCGTGCACATTATCTGAAACTGCGAGCTCGCCGGCGAGGTATTGCTCGGTGCCATTTGCACCTGCCCAATCCAACGTTTCTTTAAAAGCTCTCGCCGCAGCATCAAGATCACCCATGGCGAAGCACGCCTTCGCCTGGGTATATTTTGCGAGAGTCGTTGTGGCTGCGTCGAGAGACACATCATCCTCAAGGAGGCGCTGCATATGATCCCGGGCGACTTCCGGTCGAGTTTCAATCTCGAGCGCGCTTAGCTGGATTTGCACAAGTGCTGAAGGGTTAGCGGCATCATCGACCGACACGGCCCTACGGATCCACTCATGGGCTAATGTCAAACTTCCCCTCCGTCGATGAAGGACGCTTGTTTGCACGCAGCCATAGCGTATCTGTTCCACATCATCGAGCTGGGTCGCAAGCATCAACCCTTGACCGTATAGTTCAGCAGCCTGAAGAGCTAAATCTAAATCATTAAATAGATCTGCCTGACTGAATAAGGTCAAAGATTCAAATGAGAGACTAGCTGCTTGACGAGCATATTTCAAACTCTCATTCGATAATTCCAATGCATCCTGAAACTTTCCAGATGTGTGCGAATTTACTGCGAGGTTATTAAATGATATTGCGAGCGGATAAGGGGCGCGGAGTTTTAACAATACTTCATGTGCTGAAAATGCGGTTGCATACGAACGTGTGGTTTCTCCGGTTGCTGCCTGGAAATATGCAAGGTCTACTAATGCGTTCGCCAAGGTATAGTACAGGTCTGTCTTTTTTAGTAAAGATACCGCTTTTTGGGAGAGTTTTGTGGCATCAGGGTAATCACCTTTAGCCATCGCTATTGCCCATGCGCGCAATCGGAAGCACTCTGCACGTCCTAATCTCGTCCCCCGTTGACCCATTATCTTCTCGGCCGCCTTCACAGCATCGAGAACCTCATCCCAGCGCCCCCTCCTTCGAGCGATGAGGCCACGGACTGTCTCAGCCAGCACCTTGATGTTCTTCGGTGTATTTAAGCGGATCATCCCGAGAGCCCTTTCGTGTGTCTCTTCGGCGATGTCCAGGTTTCCTTGATCCGCGTAATATTGTGCCAGTAGCAAGTTTACGTTCGGGATAGAGGCATTCTCTTCTCCGAGATTTTGCGCCCATATCTCAAGCGTTTGCCATCGACCAGCCCAATACATTTCTCGAGCGTGCTTTTCTGAAAGTTTAGCAGCCTTCGTGATCGAACCGGCGTCACAGAACATCTCGATGGCGTGTTCAACCGACCCGTGACTGGCGAGATAGTCCGCAGCTCGGATACGAAGCTTCTTCATTCGTACTTCATCTGCGCCAGCGAGGGATTCGAGCAGAAACTCTCTGTAGACGGGATGATACTCATAGGTCCTCGGCGTCTCATTTGTGGCAGAGACGAATAAACCCCGCTTCACAAGACGTGTGAGGTATTTTTGACTATCTTCCCGCTGAAGAACCTGGTTGCAGCCAGCGATGGTCATGACGGGGAACACGGAGGTATCAAGCATGAATCGCCGTAATTCATCCGGCTGGCGGTTGAGCACGACCGACGCCAGGTACTCGTACACCATCGGACGCGCATCAAATACCAGCGAGGGCAAATCCTGACCCGAGATTTCTCCTGAAAGCAGCAGACCGGTCACCCATCCCTTCGTCTCATCAAGCAGCCGATCGGCATGCGATTCAGATAGGGTCAACCCAGATTGTCGCTCTGCGAGGGCGATCACCTCATCCTGCGTCAGCGCAAGGTCCTGAGGTCCGAGACCTCCGAGGTTTCCATCAGCCATCAGCCGGGCCAAGGAGACCTCCAGTACCTCGCGTCCCGCCGCGATCACGGTAACTTGTTCTGGCATATTCTCCAGGAATGTGTCAAGGAATGCAGTCGTCGACTCGGATGTGTTAATGAGGTGTACATCATCCAGGATGATTACGAATGTCTCGCTCACATTTTCGTCAATCACGCTGCTGAAAACTCCGGCAAGCGCCTCTGGAGATGATCCTGCAAGGTTTTCAAGGTCTATCTGGGAGTGCAGTCTTCTGAACCGCCTCTGAAGAGAAATATTTAGGAGATTTGCGATATGAAATACGTCCCGATCGGCGTCCGACACCCGGACCCAGCAAACGGGTAACTCTGTGTTTTCAGTGAAGTCCGCAAGCAGGGTCGTTTTACCGTACCCTGGGGGGGCAGCTACGGCGATTAACTTACGGGGTATGTTGGCATGGATGTCATCGACCAAGCGCTCTCTGTGGAGCTTGGTCCTATCGAAAGTGGGGGCTGTAATGGCATGCCGAATAACGGAATCTAATTTCGCCATCCGATTCTAATGCTCCTACGCGCCTGCCGCCTCCAAGATTTTAAACTCGAAGGGTCTTCTTTCGATTTCCCCCTCCTCCTCATAAC
>JAQYVP010000186.1 GCA_030145485.1 Chromatiales bacterium | reverse complement strand
TCGCAGCGTCTGCAGGAGATTCAGGAGCTGATCTCGAAGCATCAGGTCATCGTCCTCTGCGGTGAGACCGGCTCGGGCAAATCGACACAGCTGCCCAAGATTTGCCTCTCCCTGGGACTTGGTGTATTCGGCCGCATCGGGCACACCCAGCCGCGGCGCATTGCTGCTCGCAGCCTGATGTCGCGTATCTCCAGCGAACTCGATTCTCAAGCGGGAGAAGTTGTGGGCTACAAGGTGCGTTTCAAGGATTATGTGCGACCGCACACCAGGGTTAAACTGATGACCGATGGGATTCTGCTGAACGAGATCCAGCAGGACCCCTGGCTGTATGAATATGATGCACTGATCATCGACGAAGCCCATGAGCGCAGTCTGAACATCGACTTTCTGCTGGGATATCTGCAGCAGTTGCTGCCCCGGCGCCCGGATCTGAAGATCATCATTACCTCGGCGACCATCGATCCCGAACGTTTTTCCAAACACTTCAATGACGCCCCCATTCTCGAAGTGAGCGGGCGCACCTACCCGGTCGAGGTGCGCTACCAGCCGCCGCAGGAGGAGGGAGCCAGTGAGCGTGACGAGAGCATGCAGCAGGCGATCCTGGATGCAGTGGACGATCTCTCCAGTGAAAGCCGTGGCGATATCCTGGTGTTCCTCTCCGGTGAACGTGAGATTCGCGACACAGCTGAGCATCTGCGCAAGCACAGGCTGCAGTTGACGGAGATTTTGCCGCTGTATGCGCGTCTTTCGCCAGCTGACCAGGCAAAGATCTTTCGCACCTCGTCGAGCCGCCGCATCATTCTCGCGACCAATGTCGCCGAGACCTCGCTGACGGTTCCCGGCGTACGCCATGTCATCGATGCAGGGTTTGCGCGCATCAGTCGTTACAGCCACCGCAGCAAGGTGCAGCGCCTGCCGGTCGAGCGTATCTCGCAGGCTTCGGCAAACCAGCGCAAGGGACGCTGCGGGCGGGTTGCCGAGGGGATCTGCATCCGTCTCTACGCTGAAGAGGATTTCGATGCACGCCGTGAATTTATCGAGCCGGAGATTCAGCGCACCAATCTTGCCTCTGTCATCCTGCAGATGAAGCTGCTGCACTTTGCGGATATCGAGCAGTTTCCCTTTATTGATCCACCGCACCCGCGACTCGTCAGTGACGGCTACCGGCTGCTGGAGGAAGTGCTTGCGGTCGATGCTGAGCGCAATGTCACCCGTCTCGGCAGGCAGATGGCGAGGGTTCCGGTTGACCCGCGAATCGGCCGTATGCTGCTGGAAGCAGCGCACACACACTGCCTGCGGGAGATGCTGATCATCGCAGCGGCGCTGTCGGTGCAGGATCCGCGTGATCGCCCCCTGGAGAAGCAGCAGGCGGCGGATGAGGCGCATGCGCTGTTTCAGCATCCTGAGTCTGATTTTCTTGCTTATGTCAGTTTGTGGGATCACCTCGAGGAGCAGCGCCGCCATCTCAGCCGGCGCAAATTTCACAGCCATTGCCGCAGCCGCTATCTCTCCCCGACCCGGGTGCAGGAGTGGCATGACATCCACCAGCAGCTGCGCGCGCAAATGCATCAGCTGAAATATAGGGAAAACAGCAAAGAGGCCGGTTACGAATCTGTACACAAGGCAATCCTCAGCGGTTTGTTGTCGCACATCGGCTTTCATGAAAGCGGCAGTGACAATGACTACAAGGGTGCACGCGGCAGCCGTTTCTACCTGTTTCCCGGTTCGGTGCTGTTCAAGAGCAAGCCCAAATGGGTGATGGCGGCCGAACTGGTCGAGACCACCAGGCTGTATGCGCGTACTGCAGCAAAAATCGAGCCGCGCTGGATCGAGTCGATGGCGGGGCATCTGCTCAAACGCAGCTACTCTGAGCCACACTGGCAGCAGCGCCGCGGCCAGGTGGGGGGTTGGGAGAAGGTGATGCTCTATGGCCTGACACTGGTTGCCCGGCGCAGAGTCAATTTTGGTCCAATCGATCCTGATGAATCCCGCGAGATCTTTATCCGCTTTGCGCTGGTGGAGGGAGATTTCCACAGCAGGGCGCCATTCTGGCGGCACAACCGGGAACTGATCGAGGATCTGCGTGCGCAGGAGGCCAAGTCACGCAGTTTTGATATCCTCGTCGATGAGCAGGTCATTTATGAATTCTATGCGGCGCGTATTCTGCAGGGGATCTATACCACCTCACAGTTTGAGAAGTGGCTGAGGAAGGCAAGCAAAAATAAACCGAAGCTGCTACATATGCGTCAGCAGGATTTGCTGCGCGAAGATGCTGCACAGGTCTCACAGCAACTCTACCCCGATGAGATGGATATCAATGGCATGCGTTTGCCATTGCAATATCATTTTGAACCGGGTGAGGAGAGCGATGGCGTTACTCTGGTCGTGCCGCAGGAGGTACTCAGCCAGATCAGCAACGCGCATTTACAGTGGCTGGTTCCCGGTATGCTGCAGGAGCGTCTGGTGACGCTGTTGCGTGGATTGCCTAAACCATTGCGCAGACATTTCGTCCCCATACCGGATACTGCAGCCAGGCTGTTGCAGGAGCTAGATAACAGGGATGTCCCTCTAATGCAGGCCGTGTCACAGCATCTGCAACGCATGGGCGGCGTCTACATTGCCGAAGATGTGTGGCCGGATGAATCTCTACCAGCGCATCTGCGGATGAATGTGCGAGTGGTTGATGATCAGGGAGGAACTCTCGCCGAGGGACGTGACATTGCTGTCCTGAAGAAGCAATATGCCTCTGAAAGCGGGCAAGGGCGTTCATCACTGCCCGGTCACAGCATCGAGCGCGGCAATATCACACACTGGGATTTTGATGCGTTGCCTGAGACAGTGACTGTCGAACGCGCCACTATCAAGCTGACAGGCTTTCCAGCACTGATCGATGAGGGTGGCAGCGTGGAGATACGTGTGCTCGACAACAGGGCGACTGCACAGCAGGCGCATCATAATGGTCTGCGGCGCCTGATCATGCTGACGCTGAGTGAGCAGATGCGCTATTTGCGCAAACAGCTGCCGCATCTGAATCAAATGCGGCTGCAGTATGCAAAGGCGGTCATGCCCGCCGGCCTGAAAACCGCTATGTCGCTCGAAGAGGAGCTGCTGACGCTGATCATCGACAGGACGTTTCTCGCTGACAATCCCGATATTAGATCACGCAGTGAGTTTGAAAGCACCATTGCAAAGCACAAGGGCGATTTGATGGAGTTCAGCAACAGCAGTTGTCAGCTGGTTGCCGGGATTCTGACACTCTATCAGCAGGTGAGAAAAACGCTCTCCGCCACCACTGCCATCAACTACCTGGCCCCGGTCAGGGATATACAGCAGCAGCTGGATCAGCTCGTCTACCGGGGTTTTCTGCAGCATACAGCGTGGCGGCATCTGCAACGTTATCCCAGCTACCTGAAAGCAATGGCGCTGCGTCTCGACAAACTCAAACATGCGCTACAGCGTGATCAGCAGCAGATGCGTCAGATGGCGGCATTTCTGCTGCAGTGGCAACAGCGCTATGAGCGCATGCGAGCGCACCATCAGGTTGATGAACGTCTGCACGAAATACGCTGGTCAATCGAGGAGTTGCGCATCTCACTGTTTGCACAGGAGGTCAAAACCGCCTACCCGGTTTCGTTGAAACGTCTGCAGCAACGCTGGCAAAAGCTGGGGTTGTAGGGGGAGGTTTTAGGTTTTAAGTTTTAGGGTTGTATTGCGCCGCATCAAATTGGGGTATTGACTGCGTATGGGCTATACTTCTGCCGTGAAAATTCCTTTACGAATATGACTCAGATGAAAAAAATAATCACTCTCCTGTTTATTGCCGTCATGCTTGTTGCCGCCAGTGGTTGCGAGACAGTCAAGGGCGTTGGCAAAGATGTCGAGAAAGCTGGCAGGGCAATTAAAAAATCAGCGAGCTGATCCGGCAGAATATTTTGACGCCAACAGCTAATTTCCTCCTCACCTGAGCATCTTCATGCCCTCTTCAACAACAGCTATTCCCTTTTCGAAACAGGGGTTTGAGCTCTTAACAAAGCACCGTTGAGAGAGATAAAATAGCGCCTTCATAATCAACTGAGAAATCTTATGGGCCAACAACAGGCATACGACAAAGCCATTGCACTGATTGATGCAGCCAATGGTGAAGATCCAAACGAGGAGGTTGTCGATGCAAAGCGCTGGCCGAAAGAGCATCTCTATGCACACAGGATGTCCGAAATGCTGCAGCGCTATGCTGCCGATGCTGATGAGGCTGTACGCCTGGCGATCCGTGCACAGCACATTCAGCGCTGGAAGTCACCGCGCAGTGACTACCCGATGAATCGCAAGGGCTACCACCAGTGGCGAACCGGATTGTACAAGTTTCATGCGGATACTGCTGCACTACTGCTGCAGCAGGCAGGTGTGGCTGCCGATACTATCGAGCGGGTGAAGCTGGCCGTGGGCAAACGAGCGCTCAAAAGCAACCCTGATACTCGAATGGTGGAGGATGTTGCCGGCCTGGTGTTTATCGAGCACTATATGCAGGCTTTTGTCGACAAGCATCCGGAATATGACGAGGCTAAATGGATCGATATTATCCGCAAGACATGGAGAAAGATGTCACCACAGGCACATGCGTTCTCGCTCTCGGGTGACGTCACTCTTCCTGAGCCATTGATTCCACTGATCCAGAAGGCTGTTGCAGAGTGAATTCCCATCGTGGTCAGATGACCACTCCTACGTGATCAGTAAACACATTACTGCAGGAGCGGTCTTGTGGCCGCGAAACACGGATCTGACTACTGTGCGGGCTGTTCACCATTCGGCATGGCGCCATCATTACCTTGAATACGCACCTCAAGTGGCTGACTGAAATCCACATGCACATCCCGTTGTGGAAAGGCAATCTCGATGTTGGCGGCGATGAGTTTCTCGTTGATCGCTTCATGCAGTTGACTGGTTGTCTTGAGACGATAGTCGACCGATTCCAGAAAACAGCGCAAATTAACGGTCAGTGAGCTATCGCCAAAACTCTCGAAGGTGACGGATGGCTCCGGCTCTTCCAGTACGTTGTTATTATCCCGTGCAGCCTGGATGATTATTGCCATCGCAGTTTTGACATCACTGCCATAGGCGATACCGACCGGCAGAATGATGCGCACTGTTTCGTCAGTGAGCGACCAGTTTAGCAGTCGACCGGTAATGAACTCCTTGTTGGGCACCAGCAGTTCCTGCCTGTCGCGGGTGAGAAGCGTCGTGGCGCGAATGCGAATGCGAGTGACAGTACCGGTGGAGTCGTCACCGCCGGATTCACCGACAGTGACAAAATCACCGACGCGGATGGGACGTTCGAACAGAATGATGATGCCGCAGATAAAATTGGCGATGATCTCCTGCAGACCAAAGCCGATGCCGACACCCAGGGCCGCCACCAACCACTGCAACTTCGACCAATTGATGCCAAGATTGCTTAATACAATAATAATTCCGATCGATGCAATGGTGTAACTGAGCAGTTTGCTGATCGCATAGCGATTTCCCGCCCTGACGCCAAATGACTGGCGTAGAACGATCGCTAGCAGAGCGGGTATGTTGTTTGCCGCAACGATGGTAATAACGATGAGCAGGAGTGTTAGAGCGATGCTGCCAAGTGTCACCGCGATATGTTGCTCTACACCATCGACAATTTCAGTGTAATGCCACAAGGTAATTTCATCGAATACCGTGAAGGCGGGCAGCACTTCGGACCAGATCAACGACAATCCGGTGATGGCTGCAATAATGAGGGCCAGATCGAGTAGCTTACGGCTCTGCTGGGTCAGGGTTGAGAGGTCAAAATCTTTCTCCGCCTCGAATTCCGCAATTTTATTGTCATCCTCTTCCTTCTTGTGATGTTTCATCAGCGCTTTGAAAGCAAGCCGGCGATGCGATAACACTAGCCAGCGTATTGCCAACTGCTGCACGATAACAAGCGCAAAAGCGAACCACATGGTATGCAGCAGATTGGATATCATGATCCCTGCACTATAAATATAGCCGGCAACAGTGAGTGTAATCAGTATGGCGGGAATGATTAATAACAAAAAGATCCACATCGGCCGTTTGTTGACGAAAAGAAAATCGGGGAAAAGATGCTGTATATTCTGTACGGCGCTTTTGGAGCCAAACAGGCGGTAGAAAAAGACCCCAAGCAGTACCAGTGTCAACATGATCGATACGCGGCCAAGCCCCTGTTCTATCGAGAGATCACTATAGTTGAATGAAGTAATGGTCATGAATATGATGGGCAAAAACATGATCATGAAACGATGGAATTCCTTTCGCATTCGCTGGATACTTGATCTTGGCCACTGGAAGTGTACTTCAGCCAGCCCCCCTGGCATACAGATGATGTAGAAACTGCGCAAGTAGAAGAACATCAGCGCAGTTTGCAACAGGCTGTCGGAAACTGCTTTTGAAAATGCGGTAGCCTCTGTCGAGATGCTTAATTGCCAGCCACACAGGGCCATTGCAAAAGGCAGGGGGAGGGCGGTCAGCAGGGAAGCAAGCAGCGCAATAAAAGTGTAGGAAAAATGATCCTCCATCGGTTTTCCAACAGGTTTTCCACTGGTTTGAACAATGCGGCGTAATCGACCATAACTCAATCTGAGAACAAAAAACACAATCAGCCCGATACCAAACAGGGGTGAGTCTGTTGCACTGGCGAGCAGTGCACGCAACACTTCCAACCACAGGGGAGTCTCTAACAGCCAGCGAAATTGATTCGCCGCCAATGAGATGTTGTCCATCGTTGGCAGGGGTGCATTGCGCACCCATAGCAGATGTTTTGCCAGAAAATGGTCGTAGTTCTCAATGGATTCGAGCGTCTGCCGGTAAACGCGATCCGCCTCTTCCATGGTTTGCAAATAGACGCTGTCGAGTGAAATCACCTTGATCAGTAAATCCTTGCGGCTAGTCGCCAGCTTGACCAGGTCGGCTTGCAGGTTATTCGCCACCTGTTGCGGTAGATCAGCAGTCAACTCACGAATGTAGTGGTCGATATCCTGCAATTTAGTGCCTTCTTCGATGTAATTGATTTGGCGTAATCCGGCATTGGCCATGAGTCGATGACGGATTTTCTGTTTTTTATGAAAAGGCCCGCTATCGGGAAGATTGCGACGGCGGTCGAGAAGAACCTGGCCAAGCACCTGGCTAAGACCGGCGATTTCGAGCTTTTCCCTGCTGCGACGAAAATCCGTATCTATTTTCTGTGCTATTGCTACGGTTTGGTCTTTTTCGAGTATCACGCTTTTGATCTCTTGCGTTATCTGCTCGAGTTCCTTGCCAAGGGCCGCATTTTTTTCAGCCAGTTCGCGGATTAGGGGGTGTTTTCCGCTGGACTCTTCGACATCGCTGCGCGCCTCTTCCCTGACTTGTTCGATATCGCTCCGGCGGTGCTCGATGAGCTTTTTTTCAAGTATGTTGATCGATGCACTGAGCTGTTTCAGGACGTATTTTGCCTGAAAATGCTGCACCTTGAGGAGTCTCAGGCGTACGGGATGTGAGAGCTCTTTCTGATTGAGAAGCTCGATTTCACCATTGAGAGCAGCTGACCTGGCCGCCAGATCCCATTTTCTGGCTTCAGTCAGCAGAGGATGTTGATCCGGCGAAGCGGGGAAACTCATGTCATTTCTGACATCCTCCAGGCGTTGGTTTGCAGTCGATTGTTGCTGAGAAAGGCTCTCCGGTCGCTGCCTCAGGGATGTCAGTTGCTGATCAAGCCTGGTGAGTGCGTTTTCCCCTGTTGAGAAGTCGGTTTTATTTGTTAACAGCAACTGCTCGATCTCTTCCGTGGATGCATCATCCGGCAGAGTCAGGAGTTCCGAGGCATCCTGCTCATCCAACTCCTGAAGTTCCTCCACGATTGCCTTGATCTTTGCAGGCGCCTGCTCTCTGACCTGGATGAAGGCAGTGGTTGCTTCATTCCGGGAGAGCACTTTTTTCTGCTGTTCAAGCGCCGACTTGTAGAGTTCTATCAAACTCTCCTTTGTTGCTTCCTCCAGTTGCGTCGATTCCTCAGCCGCCTTGATGGCATCGTTGAGTTTCTCTTCAGAGACAAGGGTCTCCGAACCGGTTTGTAAATTATCAGTCTCTGCAATTGCGATATTGACAACTGCAAGCAGCAGCAGTGCAGAAGTCATCCTAAACAGTTGGACCGCAATTTTCATCAGTGCTCTCTCATGCGAGATAGTTGGAGTAACGTAAACCATGCGGTTCGCATGTAGCAATTCTCAATGTACCAATAGAGTGCCGATATCATAAAAGACTTTTACCACGAAGCACTCGAAGACCACGAAGAATCAACTGGTTACAAAAATACCTTCGTGTCCTTCATGGTGAGTATCTCTCTACATTTAGAATTGCTTGTTCGCATGCTCATCATAACGAATAGGCAACAACGAACATCAGCATAATCATAGCGGGTTATTGCGTATCATTTCATAAATATATTTGTGCAGGTCAACAGGGCGGGCAGGATGGGAAAGTTGTTTATGGACAACTCCCTAGCAATGCTTCGAGTTCACTTTGCCGGACTGGGTGCAGCAGCACGCCGGTCAGGGGATAGATGTTGTTGAGTTGCTCAACATACTGA
>JAQYVP010000129.1 GCA_030145485.1 Chromatiales bacterium | reverse complement strand
CGGTCAAAAGCTGGTGGTCAATGAATTTGTCGCATATATCGACTTTGTTGCTGTCAAAGAGAGTATGAGTGCGCATTCGCAAGCGATCATTACAGTTGCACTGTGCGGCTTCGCCAACCTCTCCTCCATGGCCATCCTGCTTGGAGGATTGGGGGTTATGGCGCCTTCACGCAGACCGGACATCGCGCGCCTGGGACTGAAAGCGGTCATGGCGGGTACGCTCTCCAACTTCATGAGCGCCACCCTTGTTGGGCTATTCCTGGTTATCAGTGGCACCTCGGGAATTGGATAACAATAAAGATTTGTTTTCGTTCCTATGCTCCGGCGTGGATCTGCAGGTATGATAACTCTGTAGGCATTTCCACCGGCGGTGGGGACAAGATAAAAAACATTGGAGGAACAGATGAGTGATCTACGAGAGGCGGCGCGTGAGGCGATTTCGCTGATGGATCTCACAACCCTGAACGATGATGACACCGATGCGAAAGTGATCACATTGTGCCAGGCCGCCCACACAACTGCCGGCGACACTGCGGCTGTCTGCATCTACCCCCGCTTTATTCCCATTGCCCGCAAGACACTGCGGGAGCAGGACTGCAGTCACATCCGTATTGCTACTGTCACCAACTTTCCTCATGGTGGTGCTGATATCGATATTGCCGTTGCCGAAACCCGTGCAGGCGTCGCCTACGGGGCTGACGAGGTGGATGTGGTGTTTCCCTACCGGGCTTTGATGGCTGGAGATGCTGAAACCGGGCAGCAACTTGTCAGTGCATGCAAGGCGGCGTGCGGTGATACCGTGAAATTGAAAGTGATCATCGAATCGGGAGAGCTGCAGTCACCTGAACTGATCCGCTTAGCCAGCGAGATCTGCATCGATGCCGGCGCAGACTTTATCAAGACTTCGACCGGTAAAGTCCCGGTCAACGCCACCCTGGAGGCTGCCGAAACGATGCTACGGGTAATCAGTGAGCGCAACCGGGATGTTGGCTTCAAGGCGGCCGGTGGTGTCAGTGATGCAACTGCTGCGAAGCAGTATATGGATCTGGCGGCGGAAATCATGGGTGACGAATGGGTCAATGCGGAGCACTTTCGCTTCGGCGCTTCGAGCCTGCTGGCGAGTCTGCTGGCGGAACTTGATCTGGCCGAACAACCAGCCGATACAGGAGGCTATTAATGAAACGCACAATTATTTTACTGCTCGACTCTTTTGGAGTCGGTGGAGCAGAGGATGCCGATAAATTTATCGGTATCAATAGCGATGGCAGCAACTTCAATGATGTGGGCGCCAGTACAATGGGGCATATCGCCCAGGCCTGCGCCAGTGGAGATGCTAACAATGGCCGCAGCGGGCCTCTCAATATACCAAATCTCAACAGGCTTGGAATGGGACGTGCATGCGCCGAAAGTTCCGGCTATTTCCCTGAAGGCCTGGATGATTCGGTCGAGCCCATCGCAGCCTATGGCTTTGCAAAAGAGCTCTCGACCGGCAAGGATACTTCCAGTGGACACTGGGAGATCACCGGTGTGCCGGTGCTGTTTGAGTGGGGCTATTTTGACAAGCGGGAGAACAGCTTTCCGCAGGAACTGCTGGATGAGCTGGTCGAACGCGGCAACCTGCCCGGTTACCTGGGCAACTGTCATGCCTCCGGCACCACCATTCTCGAACAGTTGGGTGACGAGCATGTCAAGACCGGCAAGCCGATCTTCTATACCTCTGCCGACAGCGTCTTTCAAATTGCCTGTCACGAAGAGAGCTTCGGCCTGGAGCGCCTCTATGACTTGTGCGCCATAGCGCGTGAACTGGTCGATAAATACCATATCGGCCGTGTGATTGCACGACCCTTTGTCGGCACGGACAGTAGCAATTACGAACGCACCGGCAACCGCCATGACTACTCCGTTGTGCCACCGGCGCCAACTCTGCTGGATCGTATGAAGGAGGCAGGCGGCGAGGTGGTGAGTGTCGGCAAGATTTCCGACATCTTTGCGGCCCAGGGCATTACCCGGGCGACCAGGGCGACAGGTCTCGATAAATTGTTTGACGCCAGCCTGGATGAGCTCAAGCGAGCTGGCGACCAGACCATTATTTTCACCAACTTTGTCAATTTTGATGCGGACTTTGGTCATCGCCGCAATGTCCCTGGTTATGCGGCTGCCCTGGAGTATTTCGACCAGCGTCTGCCGGAGATGCTGGAGTTGATGGACGACGACGATGTACTGGTGCTGACTGCAGACCACGGTTGTGACCCCACCTGGAATGGCTCGGACCATACCCGCGAGCATATCCCGGTGGTTTTTTACGGCAACAATGTCAAGCCGGGTTCTCTGGGGCTGCGTGATACCTTTGCCGATATCGGACAGTCAATCGCTGCATACCATGGTTTGCCGGAACTCGACTATGGTAAGAGTTTCATGTGAGCAACACTATTAAATGTAGAGAGATAATCACCACGAAGCACACGAAGATATTGTAACTTCTCAATAATCACGTACATTATTTGAGTTTGCGCAGGATTAGGACCAGCTTTTCAGGGACGCGTGAATACATCCCTGTAAGCTCTGATAAAACATCCCTGTTTTATACAGCCCTGAAAAGCAAGCCCTAATCCTGCTTCCCTGCACGGAGTTATTGAGAAATTACAAGATTTTTTTATCCAGTTGATTCTTCGTGATCTTCGTGGTAAAAGTCTTTAAAAATGTCGACACTTTATTGGTGTATTGAGAATTGCTGTCATGTGACTTGTACCATCAGATTTCAGCTTGAGAGGGAAAACAATGAGAGACCAAAGCGTCATCGCTTTCATCATGGCGGGTGGGCAGGGGTCGCGCCTGCAACCGCTGACGAGTGAACGTTCCAAACCTGCGGTGCCCTTCGGCGCACGTTACAGAATCACAGATTTCGTTTTGAGCAATTTCGTCAACTCCGGGATCACTACCATCTATATGCTGGTGCAATACCGCTCGCAATCCCTCATCGAACACATTCGCAAGGCCTGGCGATTATCGCCCATGCTTCCCAATCAGTTCATTACCGTGGTACCGCCGCAGATGAACAAGGGAGAGAGCTGGTTTCAGGGAACTGCAGATGCCGTACACCAGAACATGAATCTGATCGAGGATCATGATCCTGATCTGGTGGCGGTGTTCGGCGCCGACCATATCTACCGGATGGATATACGCCAGATGATCGATTTCCACAATGCGCATGACGCGGATGTAACAGTCTCGGCCCTGCCGGTGCCGTTGCAGGAGGCAACCGAATTCGGTGTCATCGCCACTGATGACGATGGCCGTATCCGCGAATTCCAGGAGAAGCCTGAAAATCCTGCGCACATGCCGGGCGACCCCGCTCGCGCCTTAGCCTCAATGGGGAATTACCTCTTCAAGGCGGAGGTGCTGGTGGAGGCGCTGCTGGATGCCAAGAGTCGTGGAGAGACGGATTTTGGTCACGATGTGCTGCCGAAGTTGATGAAGAGTCACAAGCTCTATGCCTACAACTTTGCTGACAATGAGGTGCCGGGGCTCAAGCCTTACGAGGAGCAGGGATACTGGCGCGACGTCGGAAATATCGATGCCTATATGGCGGCGCACACGGATGTGATGGGACTTGAACCCCGGCTGGATGTCTTCAACACCGAATGGCCGATACTGTCCAGCAACTACCAGGGACCGGTTGCACGGGTGATCAGCGGCGAGATCGAAAACAGCCTGCTGGGCGCAGCCACCCTGATCAATGGCGGCAAGGTGAAGAACACCATCATCCGCCGCGAGGCTGTGGTGGAAGAGGGGGCCGAGCTGGAAAACTGCATCATCATGGATTATGTGCACATCGGCGCTGGCGCCAGGTTACGGAATGTGATCGTGGATCGGCACAATAACATCGAACCTGGCGCCCGTATCGGTTTTGATCTGCAAGAAGATCGCAAGCGCTACAAGGTCACCGACTCCGGCATCGTGGTCGTGCCGCGTGGAGGAGT
>JAQYVP010000112.1 GCA_030145485.1 Chromatiales bacterium | reverse complement strand
TCAACGATCATCAGGGTTCCGGTTACTGCCTGTCAACGGCACGAAGGAGACCGGTAGAACTGCTTTCTCGGTGATATTCCCCTCTTCATCCTTGCTGATTTCCATCAACTGCTGCGCCAGCCATTGGCCTCCCAACGGAATCACCAGGCGTCCGCCCGGTTTGAGCTGCCTGATCAGCTCAGGAGGGATATCCTCGGATGCCGCAGTCACGATGATGGCGTCGTAGGGAGCCTGTTGCAGCCATCCCAAGCGACCGTTACCGCATTTGACGGTGATATTCTTGTAGCCGAGATTGTGCAGGAATTGCTGCGCCTGTTGAGCCAGTTGCGGAATGATCTCGATGCTGATGACCTGCTTGACCATGCGTGACAGAACGGCCGCCTGGTACCCGGATCCGGCGCCAATCTCCAGCACTACGGAATCGCTGTCGACCTCCAGCATGTCCGTCATCAGGGCAACGATATAGGGCTGTGAAATCGTCTGTCCCTGGCCAATCGAGAGCGGATAGTTG
Organism: Chromatiales bacterium; assembly: GCA_030145485.1. Taxonomy (GTDB): domain Bacteria; phylum Pseudomonadota; class Gammaproteobacteria; order Chromatiales; family Chromatiaceae; genus Sva-25. Next base: position 2,199 of record JAQYVP010000112.1, on the reverse strand, counting down.
CCCCAGGCGAGTTCCCGATCCTCGTCGCGCACGAAATCTTCACGACTGACCTGCATCATTGCCTCGTAAACTTCGGGTTTGAGACTCTCCCTGCCGGTATAGGATGCAGTTTGCCTGACCTCGCTTTTGATTTCTAGAATCAGCCTCTCGAGTGCCCGGGATGGAATTGCCTGCGTCATGTGCCTTCCCGCCATGATGCCAGATAGCGGTGCTGCTCCAGGGTCAGAACATCGATGTCGATCCCCATCGATTTCAGCTTCAGAGCGGCGATCTGCTGATCAATCATCTGCGGCACCCTGTGAACTTCATGAGACAACCCGGCGCCATGTCCCGCCAGCCACTCCACGGTCAATGCCTGGTTGGCGAAACTCATGTCCATCACTGCTGCAGGATGGCCTTCGGCAGCAGCCAGATTCACCAATCGCCCTTCCGCCAGCAGGCGTATTCGCCTGCCGTCCTGCAGCTTGTATTCATCCACCGAGGGACGCGGTCGATGTTTGCCAACGGCCAGTTTTTCCAGGGCTGGAATATTGATTTCGACATTGAAATGGCCGGAATTGGCAATCACACAACCATCCTTCATCACCTCGAAATGGGAGTGGTCAAGAATATGTTTGTCGCCCGTGGCGGTAATGACGAAATCAGAGATTGCCGAGGCTGTCATCAGCGGCATCACCTGGAAACCATCCATCGCCGCCTCCAGCGCCCGCAATGGCTCCACTTCGCATACGATCACCTTTGCCCCCATGCCTCGGGCGCGCATGGCTATTCCCCGTCCGCACCATCCATAACCTACCACGCTAAAATTTTTCCCCGCCAACAGGATGTTGGTAGCACGTATCACGCCATCCAGCGTACTTTGACCGGTGCCGTAGCGATTATCAAACAAGTGTTTGGTCATGGCGTCATTCACGGCGACAACAGGAACCTCGAGTGCAGCATCGGCCGCCATGGCGCGCAGGCGGATTACCCCTGTGGTGGTCTCTTCAGTGCTGCCCAGGATGTTTGCCAGCAGTTCTCTGCGATGTTGATGCATTTCACTGACAAGATCGGCTCCGTCGTCAAGCGTGATTACCGGGTTGTGATCAAGAACCCTGTGAATATGGCGATAATAACGCTCGTTATCTTCCCCACGCACTGCAAACACAGCGATCTGACATTCATTGACCAGGGCAGCTGCGACATCATCCTGGGTGCTCAACGGATTGCTGGCGCAGAGCACCACGTCGGCGCCTCCCGCCTGTAAGGTTCGCGCGAGATTGGCTGTCTCGGTTGTGATATGCAGACAGCCGGAGATGCGCAGACCCTGCAAGGGCCTCTCTGCAGCAAATCGCTCACTGATGCCGCGCAACACGGGCATCTCGTCAAATGCCCAGTTAATTCTCTTCACACCCTTACCGGCAAGATTCGGATTTGCGATATCACAGGAAAGTGTCATTGATGCCTCTTGATAGATGCAACTATTGCAATCTTTACAGGAATTGATTCAGACGAATACAGTAACTGACGAAACCTGATGGCAGCTGGAATTCAGCGAATCCTTGGTATAAAAATCTCGATAATTCCGGGATTCTGTCTTCGGCGCATCGATTGCATATCAGCATCCATGGGCAACTCTATCCATTGCGAAAAATGACCGGATTGCATTATCCGCACTCCTCCGGATTGATCTTGTTGAACTTTAAGGCTGCTGATGGTGATGCGTCTGCCTTCAACATCCATGTTGATCTGATCAGCATTTCGACCCATTGATGCAATCCGGATGTGATAGCCATCAAGTGCAGAAAAATGCTGAATCTGAAAGCCGGTGGATAGCTGTGAGTTGCTGTTCCATTGCTGATAGTTTTGTGGAACGTGTGGATATTGTGACCAGGAAGACCAGGATGACCACGCAGTTGCGTTATGCATTGCAGACAAGATCAGCAGCATGCTGAATATCAGGGATGATTTTTTCATAATGACTCCTCCTGTTTAAAGAATGTAGATAATTCTACATATCGCAGTATAGACGATGGCTGCGAAAAATCAGCTAATCCAGATCAACTCTCAACAGGAATATTCAATACCTGAACGGCGTAGTTGCTTCAAGGTGACATTCATCTGAGGAGTATAACCGCAATGATAAGGCTCCTGGTTTCACAATAGACTCATTAAAGATAAAAGCTGTATGATTGTTAAGTAAAGCAGTAGTGCATGGAA